>NZ_JAHLZY020000001.1:2786880-3096533 GCF_018967865.2 Hymenobacter siberiensis | reverse complement strand
CTTTACTTCTTCCAGATTCATGGGGTGGGGCAGGGGAGCGGCCGTGGGAGCACCGCTCAACGGTGAATGTTAAAGAATAAAGGTCAACAATTGGGGTTTAAACTCCGTACTTTGAGGAATTGTTGACCGATTGTTACGCAAAACTACCGCGAAAGTGAAGCCCCGGACCATCTTCCTTCTGCGCCACGGCCAGACCGATTTCAACGTGCGCGGCATTGTGCAGGGCAGCGGCGTCGATTCGAGCCTAAACGATACCGGCCGCCGCCAGGCGGCGCAGTTCTTCGCGGCCTATGGCCACGTGCCGTTCAATAAGGTCTACACCTCCGCCCTGCGCCGCACGCAGGAGTCGGTGCAGCAGTTCCTCGACCTCGGCCTACCCCACGAAGCCCATTCGGGCCTCAACGAAATCAGCTGGGGCGTGCGCGAGGGCACCCGCATCACCATTGAAGAGGATGCCGAATACCGCCAGGTACTGGCCGGCTGGGAGGCCGGCGACACCCACGCCCGCCTCACCGGCGGCGAAAGCCCCGAGGAAGTAGCCGCCCGCCAGCGCCCGTTTATTGAGCTGCTCAAGACGCGGGACGACGAAGAAACGGTGCTCGTCTGCATGCACGGCCGGGCCATGCGCGTCATGCTCTGCCAGCTGCTCAACTACCCGCTCAGCCACATGCAAGGCTTCGAGCACAGCAATTTATGCTTGTATAAGCTGGAGTTTACGGGTACGGTGTTCACTGTCAAGAACTTTCTCGACGTGTCGCATCTGCAGGAACCGGGCTGATTTCGACGGCGCTCAGCATGACCGTCATTCTGGCCTTGTCAAAATGACTTACTGCCTTATTGTGGGCAAGTCCTTATATTCTCCGGAGTTGTTTAGAAAGTCACAAAAGGTACTCAAACGGTCATGCAGAGCGCAGCGAAGCATGACCGTTCGGGGATTTTCTAAACAGCTTCCCCGATAATAACGTTGCCCCCGCCAACTTTTCCGGCTAATTTTGGCCTTCTCAACTCTAGCGCTTTTATATCCGATGGCCGAAATCATAAAAATGCCCAAAATGAGCGACACGATGACCGAAGGGACCATCGCGGCCTGGCTCAAAAAAGTGGGCGATAAAGTTAAATCCGGGGACATCCTGGCCGAAGTCGAAACCGACAAAGCCACCATGGAGCTGGAAAATTATGAAGACGGCACCCTGCTCTACATCGGGCCGAAAGAGAAGGATTCCGTACCGGTTGATGGCATTCTGGCCATTGTGGGCAAGGAAGGTGAAGACATTTCGGGCCTGCTGAACGGCCAGAGCGGCGGCGCTGTCCCGGCCGCCGAAGCTCCTGTTCCCGAGCCTGCCGCCCCCGCCGCCGCCGCCGAAGCCCCCAAGGCTCCGGAAGCTGCGCCTGCTCCGGCACCAGTGGCTGCCGCTCCGGCCGCGCCCGCCAATGGCAAGAAAGCCACCGTGGTACGCATGCCCAAGATGAGCGACACGATGACCGAAGGCACCATTGCGGCCTGGTTGAAAAAAGTGGGCGACAAAGTGAAATCGGGGGATATCCTGGCCGAAGTCGAAACCGACAAAGCCACCATGGAGTTGGAAAACTACGAAGACGGCACCCTGCTCTACACCGGCCCCAAAGCCGGCGAAGCCGTGGAAGTTGATGGCATTTTGGCCATCATCGGCGAAGAAGGCGCTGATATTCAGGCCCTGCTCGGCGGTGGCGGTTCTGCCCCGGCACCGGCCCAAGCTGCTCCGGCTGCTGAAGCACCGGCTGCTGAAGCACCGGCTGCTGAAGCACCGGCTGCTGAAGCACCGGCCCAAGCTGCTCCGGCTGCTGAAGCTCCGGCTGCTGCACCTGCCGCCGCTCAACCAGCAACGAGCAACGAGCAAGCAGCAACGCCAAATGGCCGCATCCTGGCCTCGCCGCTGGCCAAAAGCATTGCCAAAGAAAAAGGCATCAACCTCTCGCAGGTAGTAGGCAGCGGCGATAACGGCCGCATTGTGCAGCGCGATGTGGAGAACTTCCAGCCTTCCGGCGCTGCTGCCGCTCCGGCTCCGCAAGCTGCTTCTGCGGCCATGCCGGCACCAGCCGTTGCGCCCCAGGCTGCTCCGGCACCCCAGGCTGCCCCCGCTGCCAGCGCCCCGGCCTCGACGGATACCTACACCGACACGCCCGTGTCGCAGATGCGCAAGGTAATTGCCAAGCGCCTGTCGGAGAGCTTGTTCACGGCCCCGCATTTCTATCTCACGATGGAAATTAACATGGACAAGGCCATGGAAGTCCGCGTGAAGCTCAACGAGCTGTCGCCGGTGAAACTGAGCTTTAATGACCTGGTGCTGAAGTCGGCGGCCATTGCCCTGCGCTCGCACCCGGCCGTGAATTCCTCGTGGCTCGGCGACCGCATCCGCCAGAATAAAGTCATCAACATCGGCGTGGCCGTGGCCGTAGATGAAGGCCTGCTGGTGCCCGTGGTGCGCAACGCGGACCAGAAAGGCCTCGCCACCATTGCCACCGAGGTGAAGGAGCTGGCCGGCAAAGCCAAGAGCAAGAAGCTGCAGCCCGCCGAGTGGGAGGGCAGCACCTTCACCATCTCGAACCTGGGCATGTTCGGCATCGATGAGTTTACCGCCATCATCAACCCGCCCGATGCCTGCATTCTGGCCGTGGGCGGCATCAAGCAGACCGCCATTGTGAAGGATGGCGCGCTGGCCATCGGCAATATCATGAAAGTAACGCTGAGCTGCGACCACCGCGTGGTGGACGGCGCTACCGGTGCGGCCTTCCTGCAAACGCTGAAAAGCCTGCTCGAAGACCCCATGCGTCTGATGATTTGAGGCGGCTAAAAACTGAAACTAAAAAACCAGCCCGGTAGGGCTGGTTTTTTTTATGCGCCATGCACTAGCTTGCAGGCAGTAAAATACGGTTTTTCAAAGTATCGTATTCACTAAAAAAAAGCCTGCGTCACTTTCCTCACCTACCGAATTTTGTATGAAACCAACCCATTTACTCCCAATTATTTGCCTGGCCAGCACTGCCGCCTGGGGCCAGGCGGCTACCACCCTCACCGGCCAGGTTAAGGATGCTGCCGGGCAGCCGGTTATCGGGGCCTCCATTGTGGAGAAGGGCACCAACAACGGCACTTCTACCGATGCCAACGGCCGCTTCACGCTGCGGGCCCGCACGGCCGTCCCGAGGCTGATTATCAGCTCGCTGGGCTACACCAATCAGGAGGTGGCCGGTACCAGCGGCCTGAGCGTGACGCTGGCCGAGAACAGCACCAGCCTCGACGCGGTGCAGGTGGTGGGCTCGCGCAGCCAGAACCGCTCCGTGACGGACTCGCCTTCGCCGGTCGATATCATCGACGTGCGGGAGGTGACGGCCAAAACCGGCCAGCTCGACGTGAACCAGCTGCTGCAGTTCGTAGCGCCGTCCTTCAACTCGAACCGCCAGACCGGGGCCGACGGGGCCGACCACGTAGACCCCGCCAGCCTGCGCGGCCTCGGCCCCGACCAGACCCTGGTGCTGGTGAACGGCAAGCGCTGGCATCAGTCGGCGCTGGTGAACCTGTTTGGCAGCCGGGGCCGGGGCAACACCGGCACCGACCTGAACACCATTCCGGCCGCCAGTATCGAGCGCATCGAGATTCTGCGCGATGGGGCCTCGGCCCAGTACGGCTCCGATGCCATCGCGGGCGTTATCAACATCGTGCTGAAAACCAGTGTGAACGAGTTGACGGCTAACGCCAATTATGGCGCTTACACCGCCAAATACCGCTTCGACGACAAGACCTTCGACGGCGGCAACTTCAACGCCAACCTCAACTACGGGGTGAGCGTGGGCAAGGGCGGCTTCGTGAATGCGACTGTGGACTACAACCAGCGCCAGCACACCCAGCGCGCCAACGTGCCCGCCCCCGACGGCATTCAGCGCCGCCAGTACGGCGACCCGAAGGCCAACAACACGTCGGTTTACCTCAACAGCAAGCTCCCCATTAACGAGAATGTCTATGCGTATGCGTTTGGCGGGGTGAATTTCCGCAAGGGCGAGGCCTACGCCTACTCTACCCTACTATTTTTCAGGTACAAAAACGGGGCAGCCCGACCTTTGGGGTTACGACACCACCAAAAACCCGTTCTGCCCCGTGAAGCAACACTTCGCCGCTAAAATTACGACGCTTTTGCAGCAGGCCCCGTTTGTGGGCCACTTGTCCCGCCAAAAGTTTGTGGGCCAGTTTATTCTTGGCCTGATAAAGAGCCGCAACGTGCAATTCGGCGAGGTGGCCCAGCACCTCAATGACGCGGCCAAGCCCGCCTCGAACGAAACGCGCATTCAGGACTTTTTCCGCGAAGTAGACCTCAATTACGTACTGGTGGCCAGGATTTTACTGAGTTTGTTGCCTGCGCAGGGCAAGCTGCGCTTATGCCTCGACCGCACGGAGTGGGACTTCGGCCAGTGCCAAGTGAACATCCTGCTCGTCACCGTCGGCACGGGCGAGGTCCACGTGCCCCTTTATTGGCACCTGCTCGACAACCGCAGCGGCAACTCCAACGCCGCCGACCGCATCGCGGTGCTCGAAAAGTGCCTGGCCTTGCTGGGCAAAGACCGCATCGGCCTGGTCGTGGGCGACCGGGAATTTGTCGGCCATGCGTGGTTCAAGCGGCTCAAAGACAATGGGCTTAATTTTGTCATGCGCCTGCCCAAGCACCACTGCCTGACCCACGCCGACGGCCGGCGGCAGGCCGTGGCCGACCTGGGCCTGGTGCCGGGGCAGGTGCGCCGCTTCGCCCACGTGCAGGTCGACGGAGTCTGGGGGCAGGTCTGGGTCAAGGCCGTGGCGGCGGACGCGTTTGTCTTCCTGTTTGCCACGGCCGGTCTGAACCACCTCGAGCAACTCTATGCCAAGCGCTGGACGATTGAGCAATGCTTTCAAAATCTGAAAGGGCGGGGCTTTAACCTGGAAGCCACCCACTTGCGCTGTTTCCAAAAGCTGCGCAAGCTCGTGGCCCTGGTCAGCCTGGCCTACGCGTTTTGTCTGGGCGTGGGCGCGGCCGCCCACGGCGGCCGCCAGCCCATTGCCCGCAAAAACCACGGCTACCGGGCCGCCAGCCTGAGCCGCCACGGCCTCAATCTGCTCCGCCAACTCGCCCGCCCGCTGACCCTGCCCGAGGACCCATTGGCCCGCTTGGTTGAAACGCTACTGAACTGGATTACGAGGCAACTTGCTAAAAATCAATTACTAAAAATAGTAGGGTAGAGTAGCCTACGCCTACACCCGTTTCCCGACGGTGACGGACGATAACGGCAACCCCATCCCGAATCCGCGCAGCAACGCAACGCTCTATCCCAACGGTTTCGACCCCATCATCACCAGCGACCTCACCGATGCCCACGGCGCAGTGGGCCTGCGCGGTACTTTCGGCGGCTTCGACGTGGATTTGAGCGAGGGCTTCGGCTCGAACCGCTTCCACTACGGCCTGACGAACACACTGAACGCCACGCTGGGCGCAGCCTCGCCCACCACATTTGATGCCGGGGGCTTTCAGCTCCAGCAGAACGTGGTGAACCTGAACCTGAGCCGCAACTACAAAACTGTGCTCCAAGGCCTGAACGTAGCCATCGGCAGTGAATACCGCCGCGAGTGGTACGCGCTGTTTGCCGGCGAGGAAGGCTCGTACCGCAAATACCCCGGCGCGCTGAACGACCGGCCGGGCGGCTCACAGGGCTTTCCCGGCTTCCAGCCCCGCAACGAGCTGAAGGCCAGCCGCAGCAATGTGGGCGTGTACGCCGATGCTGAGTTGGACGTGACCAAGGCTTTCTTGGTGGCGGCGGCGGGCCGTTTCGAGAATTACTCCGACTTCGGGAGCAGCTTCACGGGCAAGCTGGCTACGCGCTACAAGTTCAGCGAGAGCTTCTCGCTGCGCGGCACTTTGAGCTCGGGCTTTCGGGCACCTTCGCTGGCGCAGATTAATTTCAACACGGTGTTTACCAACGTGGTAGGTGGCAAGCCGGTCGATATTCTGCTCGACCGGAACAATGGGCCGGTGTCGAAGGCATTGGGCATTCCGGCCCTCACGCAGGAGCGGTCGCAGTCGGCCAGCGTGGGCTTCACGGGCCGCGCCGGCTCGGTGCTGAGCTTCACGGTGGACGGCTATTACATCCACATTAAGGACCGCATCGTGCTCACCGGCACTTTTGCCGACGACGACCCGCAGATTGGCTCTATTCTGCAAGGCCTGAACGTGGGCCAGGCCCAGTTCTTCGCCAACGCCGTTTCGACCGATACCTGGGGCCTCGATGTGGTGCTGGCTAACACCATTGGGGTGGGGGCGGGCCGCCTCACGACCACACTGGCCGCCAACGCCAACCGCCTGCTCATCGTAGGCCAGGCCAAAACCACTCCGCTGCTGGCCGGTAAGGAAGAAACATTCTTCGGCCAGCGTGAGCAAGCCTTCGTGAAAGCCTCGGCCCCGCCGTATAAAATCAACCTGACCTTCGATTACAACGTGGGCCGCTTTGGCGCACTGGTGCGGCTGGTGCAGTTCGGCCATGTGCTGCTCTACGACTACAACGGCGACCCGAACCCCTACCGCGACCGCCTCACCACCGATGTGGCCCTGTCATACGCCCTCACCAACCAGCTGCGCCTCTCGGTGGGCTCGTCGAACCTGTTCAACGTGTACCCCAACTTCTTCAACCCGCAAGCCACCGAGAACGGCGGTGCCTGGGATGCCGTGCAAATGGGTAGCAACGGCCGCTTCCTGTTCGCCAAGCTGCAGTTCCGGGTGAGCAAGTAGTAGGGAAGGAGAGAGCAGACCAATAATAGCACGACGAAAAAAGAACGTCATGCTGAGCGCAGCCGAAGCATTTCGCGTGTGGTAGTAATTCAATCGATTGATTTACTGCTGCACGCGAGATGCCTCGGCTGCGCTCGGCATGACGTTCTTTTTCTTGCAGCGGTGCCGCTGGCCTCAGCCGTTGTATTTTTGCGGTCTTATGCAAGCAAAAATCCGCTCTACTACCGTGCTCGGCATCCGGCACAACGGCGAAATCGCCGTTGGGGCCGACGGGCAGGCCACCATGGACAAGCACGTGGCCAAGAATAACGTCCGCAAAATCCGCAAGCTGCTTGATGGCAAAGTCGTGACCGGTTTTGCCGGTTCCACCGCCGATGCCTTCATGCTGCTCGACCGCTTCGAGGAGAAGCTCACCAGCTACAGCGGCAACCTCAAGCGCGCCGCCATCGAGCTGGCCAAGGACTGGCGTAAGGACCAGTACCTGCGCAAGCTCGAAGCCATGATGGTGGTGGCCGATAAGGACGAATTACTCATCCTAAGCGGCACCGGCGACGTACTGGAGCCCGACTCCGACGTGGCCGCCATCGGCAGCGGGGCGATGTATGCCCAAGCCGCCGCGCTGGCTCTGAAGAAGCATGCGCCGCATTTGACGGCTCGCCAGATGGTGGAAGAAGGCCTGCACATCGCGGCTGATATCTGCATCTATACCAATCATAATTTGATGATTGAGTCGCCGTCGTAGGCCGGACGTATGAACGTCATGCAGAGCGCAGCGAAGCATCTTTACCTCGGTACTAACTCAATCGATTGGTTTACTATCGAGGTAAAGATGCTTCGCTGCGCTCTGCATGACGTTCTTTTATCGTTGTTTTAACACCCAAAATCCCCCCAAATGCAAGTTTCCAATTTTCTCCGTCACCATTACCGCCACTTCAACGCCGCTGCCCTCATCGACGCGGCCGATGGCTACAACAAGCACCTCGCTGAAGGCGGCAAAATGATGATTACCCTGGCCGGAGCCATGAGCACCGCCGAAATGGGTATTCAGCTGGCCGAGCTGATTCGTCAGGATAAAGTGCAGATTATCAGTTGTACCGGCGCCAACCTGGAGGAGGACATCTTCAACCTCGTGGCCCACGATTTCTACGAACGGGTGCCCAACTATCGCGACCTCACGCCCGCCGACGAGCAGGCCCTGCTGGAGCGCCACATGAACCGCGTGACAGATACCTGCATTCCCGAGGAAGAGGCTATGCGCCGCCTCGAGCATGTGGTATTGAAGTTCTGGGAGAAGGCCGAAAGCGAAGGTAAAGCGTATTTCCCCCACGAATTCTTCTACCAGATTCTGCTGAGCGGCGAGCTGGAGCAGTACTACCAGATTGACCCCAAAGACAGCTGGATGCTGGCCGCCGCCGAGAAAAACCTGCCCATCATCTGCCCCGGTTGGGAAGACAGCACGCTCGGCAACATCTACGCCGGCCACGTCATCACGGGCGATATCAAGAACGTGCACACCATGCGTACGGGCATTCAGTACATGATTTACCTGGCCGACTGGTACACCCAGCAAGCTACCAACGAGAGCAAAGTAGGCTTCTTCCAGATTGGCGGCGGCATTGCCGGCGACTTCCCCATCTGCGTGGTGCCCATGCTGCACCAGGACCTGGGCCGCACCAGCGTACCGCTGTGGGGCTATTTCTGCCAGATTTCGGACTCCACCACCAGCTACGGCAGCTACTCCGGCGCCGTGCCGAACGAGAAAATCACCTGGGGCAAGCTGGGCCAGGACACGCCCAAATTCATCATCGAAAGCGACGCTACCATTGTCGCGCCGCTGGTGTTTGCCATCGTGCTAGGGCAGTAAGCAGTAGCGCGGACTTTTAGTCCGCGTCCCCGCGCATTTCCAACGATTGTCGTTCTACCACGCGAACTACAACGTTCGCGCTAAAAAAAAGAGCCTGCCGCTTCTCAGCGGCAGGCTCTTTTGGGTTTGCATCGGTTGGGAGGTGGCAGCCAACTTTAACGGCTTGCTACTCGTAAGCAATAATTAATCTCAACCTTTCTGACTATGAAAACTACTTTCCTTTCCCTGTTGGCGGCGGCCACCGTTGCCCTGGTGGGCTGCGACAATTTGAGCAAGCCCTCTACGCTGGACCAGCCCCACGAGGCAACAGTCGACACGGCGGTGGTATACCGCAACAACCAGTCGGCGGCCGAGGCGCTCGAACGTTCTTTCGATAGGACCAAGAACGTTTTAGTAACTCAGACCCTTCCCGAAATCAAGCAAAAGTCGGTGACCGTGACCGGCGATGCGGATTTTGAGGTGTATTCGGTAGATGAAACGGTGCTGTTTGACTTCGACAAGTCCATGCTGAAACCAACGGCGGCGGCCACTTTGGACGAAATCGTTGCTTCCATCGGCCAGCGCTTCGCCAATAAGAACGTGCGGGTAATGGGCTTCGCCGACTCGCGCGGCGATGCCAGCTACAACCTGCAACTGGGACACGACCGGGCCGATGCCGTAAAAAAATACCTGGTTGAAACCGGCAAATTGCCCGACGATAAAGTGAGCACCGAAAGCTTCGGCGAGCAGAAGCCCGTGTCGACCAATGAAACTGCCGCCGGCCGAAAGGCCAACCGGCGGGTTGAGATTGCCGTCAGGGTCCGGTAGTTTTAAGAATGTTGAAAAGCAAATAGCCCGGCTGCAGCAATGCGGCCGGGCTATTGGTTTGTAGTATTTGCTGGAAAGCGTTTCGTATAAATAGCACCTTCACTGGCGCGAGTTTAGCGGAGCGTAAATCGTGCCGATAATCTGGGCGAGGCTGCGCCTCGCATAGAACAACATACCGCTCTAATTGAGCAGCGCCGCATTGCCGCTGGCGCGGCAGGGGGGGCGCTGCCTCCCCATCTTGGCAAGGCGCGAGTTACGCTGCGCTAAACTCGCGCCAGCGGCATCATGGCTATGCCATCTCCATTTCCCGCTCCTTCACCATTCCCACGGCCTCAAATGCCTGACTTAAATCGAGCATCAAGTCCTGCGGGTCTTCTACGCCGATGCTCAGGCGAATCATCTGGGGGGTGATGCCCATTTCGCGCTGCTCTTCGAGGGTGATGTCGGAGTGCGTCATGGTACCGGGGTGCTCGGCGAGGCTTTCGGTGCCGCCGAGGCTTACGGCCAGCTTAATGAGCTTCAGGGTATTGAGGAAGCGGAAGGCTTCGGCCTCGCCGCCCTTGATGTCGAAGGAAATCATGGAGCCGGGCGAGAGGCAGTGGCGCTGGTAGATGTCCTGCTGGGCGGGGCAGTGCTCGAGGTGGGTGAGGTAGTAGGTGCGTTCCACCAGCGGGTGGGTGCGGAGCCAGTCGGCAATGAGCTGGGCTGATTGGGCGGCGCGCTCCATGCGCAGCTTCAGGGTTTCGAGCGAGCGCATGAGCATCCAGCCGGTGTTGGGGTCGCACATGGTGCCCATGAAGGTGCGCATGGCCTTGATTTCCTTCATGAGCGGCTTACTGGCCAGGGCCGCGCCGGCAATCAGGTCGGAGTGCCCGCCCAGGAACTTGGTGGCCGAATAGAGCACCACATCGGCCCCGTGCTTTAGCGGATGCTGGAAAACTGGGCCCAGAAAGGTATTGTCAACGACGAGACGCACGGGTTTTTCGTCGGTGGAATACTGACGGGCCAGGGCGGCGCAGGCTTCGAGGTCGACGAGGTGATTGGTGGGGTTGGCGGGCGTTTCCACGAAAATCATGGCCAGGCGGCCGGGGGCAATGGCAGCGGCGCGGGCTGCCATTTGCGCCGGCGTGTCGGTGGGGCGGAAACCCACGGCCTCAATCCCGAATTTGCGCAGCACGTTTTTCAGAAAGAAATCAGAGCCGCCGTACACGGGCTCGGAGTGTAGCACCACATCGCCGGGCTGCAGCAGGGCCAGCAGCGTGGTGCTGATGGCAGCCATGCCGCTGGCGAAGCTGGCGGCTTCGTCGGCTTCGTCCCAGAGGCAGAGGCGGTGCTCCAGAATCTCCAGGCTGGGATTGTTGAGGCGGGAGTAGATGAGGCCCATTTCCTCGTCGGGGCCCTGCTGGCGCAGGCCGTAGGCGAGTTCGAAGAAGGCTTTGCCTTCCTCGGCATTCTTGAAAACGAAGGTGGAGGTCTGGAAAATGGGCGGCTTGATGGCTCCCTCGCTCCAGGCGGGGGTGTAGCCGTAGCTCATCATGAGGCTTTCGGGGCGCAGCTGCTGGCCGCCGATGTGGGCATGGTCGTGGAGAGTGGACATAAAATGGGGGTTGGGTGGGATGGGGAATTACGTGGGGCGAAGGTAGGATTTTGTTTTTAGAGGCACGAAAAAGCCCCGCCGCTGGGAAAGCGGCGGGGCAGTAGCTCGGATTTGGCAGCCCACGTGGCTGCTTAGAGCGGGTTTTTTCGTTTCCTGAGAGGGCTCCTACAAGTTGCCCAGCAACTGCGTTGCTGCCCATTGCCCGGACTCAATGGCCCCATCTAGCCGGCCCCATTCGCTGGTAGATGTTTCGGCCCCGGCCCAGTAGAGCCGATTATCCCAGTAGGGCTGGCGCAGCTGGGCCGGCCCCTGCAGGGGAATCTGGTCGGGGAACTGCTCATCGCCGGGGATACTGGTCAGCGGTTCCTGGCTCCAGTCCAGCTCGTGGTAGGCCAGCGGCTGTAGGGCGGCAGGGCCAAACAACCGGCCCAACTGTTGCACCACGGCTGCCTGCCGTTGCGCGAGCGGCGCATTCCGCAGCGGATGCAACGGCGCGAAAAATCCGAATAAAGCCCCCAGCGGACCGGTAGCAGGGGAGGCGTCGTGAATTTCCCCCAGCGGCCCCAGCTGGCTGGCCCCGTAACCGGACCAGCCGTCGGCCCGCCAGAAGGGCGTGGCATACACGGCCACCGCCTTCATGGAATAGGCCATCCAGGTGGGCACTTCCCGCAGCGTCTGTTGCAGCGCCGCCGGCAAGTCCGGCGTAAAGTGCAGGCTATGCGCCGCCAGGCGCGGGGGCAGCGCCACGATGACGGCCGAACCCCGGTAAGTGCGCGCGACCCCGGCGTGCTGGGCCTCGACCACGACTTCCGCGCTGCCTACCGGGGCGTGCAGCTGCGTTACCCGCGCATTGAGCAGCAGGCTGCCCGTCGGCAGCTGCCGGGCCAGCGTGCGGCAAAGCGCCACCGTTCCTCCCGGCAGGCGCAGGTAGCCCGTTGAGCCGGATGGATGGTGCGGCAGGTGGTGCGTGCCGGCGGCGGTTTCGTGGGCCGTAGCGCCGGCGCTGGGCTGCACGAAGGGCTGCAGGCCCAGCTGCTGGCACAAACCGAGCAGGTAGGGGTGGTGCGACCACCCCCAGGTGGCACCCAGGTCCAGGCCTTCCGCTTCCGACGAGCCGGGCAGCGCGGGCACGGCCAGGGTGCGGCCCCCCACCCGGTCCCGGCCTTCGAGGACCAGTACCGGGCGGCCGGCCGCGTGCAGTGCCCGGGCCGCCGTGAGTCCTGCCAGGCCGGCACCAATAATAATGACCGGTAGGGTAGCTGGGGCTATCAGTGATTCTTTTTTCAAGGGGATAAATTTTACGCGCAAAGGTCGCGATTCAATAAAAATGTCCGGCTGGCTCGTTAAGAAACCTATGGCTGGGTGTCGCATCAGTGCTACCAACATGCGGCGGCGGCACCGGGGTTGGTGGGGGCAATGGCCAATTGGCCGGGTTTCGGATAATCCCTGTTTCCACCACTTTTTCAGGAAGCCTGCCGGCAGAATTGCCTCGCCCTTTTGCCACACAAGGTATTGAGGGGTAAACCGAATTCTGGCTTTCGAAAGCCTCCGAAGGCGGCTCGGAATAATTGGCAGCGGAGGCAGAACCGGGTGGTGCAACGAGCTGCCCGCCGGACAGCGTCGTACCACTCACTGCTGGTGAACACGGCAATGGCACGAGAGTTTGGCAATACAACGACCAAAAAGTCATCGCACCACTCCATTTTGGGCCATCGCCGGAGGATTGTAGTCCCGCTGCTCGCTGAGGCGGGTGTGCGAGGGGAACCGGGAGGGCCGTGCCGCCTGGTGGCAAACCGGCTTGGCGGCGGCCCATAAGCAGCGGGTAAGGTACCGGGTATCCACCCGCCGGCAACCTATATGTGCCAGCAGGAATGCCCGAAGTAGCCGGACATCCTTACTGGCACACATTGGAAATGCATTAAAAAAATCCCGTTAACCATCGGGTCAGTAATGAGTCAGGCCACGACGCGAGTAGGCAATTATGCCAATTTGCTTCCTGAGCTGGTGTTATCCAGGCCAGCGGCTACTTTTTTACCACCAGGTCCATGCCGCATTTTGGGCACTGGCCGGGCTGGCTGGCTACTACTTCGGGGTGCATGGGGCAGGTGTAGACTGTGGCCGTGCCAGCAGGCGTGGCAGTACTGTCGGCCATCATGGTGGTTCCGTTCATGGCCCCGTTTTCCATATGATTTTGGTTGCCGGTTTCCATATGGTTCTGGTTTTTATCGGAGCAGCTGGTGGCGAAGGTGAGGCTGGCCAGGGCCAGGGTGTAGGTGAGGAACTTGTTCATGGGACTAAGCAAAAAACGGAAAAAATTGGGGCTGAGCCGCAGCCCGAAACGGGGTTGAAGTAGTTGGTTGAGACCTTACATCGCCATGCCGCTCATGTGGTCATCGTCGGCTCCCTGGCGCAGGGTGAACTCGCTTTCCAGCAGGTAGGCCCCGGTGGTTACCACCGCGTCGCCGGCCTGCAGGCCCGCCAGCACCGGCACCGCCGTGGCCGTGCCCTCGCCCAGGCGCACCCGTACCCGCCGAAACTGCCGCTCGCCGGTTTGCTTCCATACGTAGCTCACGGCCCCGTTGTGGATAATGGCGGCCGGCGGCACGCGAAGCATCGTCTCCGCAGCAGCGGCAACCGACGCCTCGGGGCGGGTAGTATAGGCCGATGGAAGGCTGTTGACCAGCACGTTGGCCTGGGCACCGGGCTGGAGGCGGCCGGCGGAGTTGGGCACCTCGATGCGGGCCAGCGTGAGCTGGCTGCTGCCACTCAGCTCGGGACTTAGGAACACGACTTTGCCCCGCACGGGGTTGGCCTGGCCAGCTACCTGCACGGCCACCGTCTGGCCCAGGGGCAGCCGGTTGGCCTCGGCCGGATAGAGCTGCGCTTCCACCCACACGCTGCTCAGGTCCGTGAGGGTGAGGAGGGGAGAGCCCTCGGCCACGTACTGGCCCTGCACCACATCCAGGGTTTGCACCGTGCCGGTGCGGGGGCTGTAGTAGGTGACCAGGGGGCTGGGCTTGCCGGTTTGGGCCAGCTGCCGCAGTTGCGCGCCCGATACGCCCAGCAGCCGCAGCTTCTGGGCGGTGGCTTCGGCGAAGTGGCGGTAGGTGGGCTCGGCCACCAGCAGGTCCTGGGCCAGCGCCAGCAGGTATTCGCGCTGCAGGGTTTGCAGCTCCTCGCTATACACCGCAAACAGCGGGGCACCGCGCCGCAGCAGCTGCCCGGTCTGGCGCACGTAGAGCCTCTCGACGCGGCCCGCCACCCGGCTGCTGATGCTTTCGGTGCGCCGGGCATTGGCCGTGACAGTGCCGGTCAGCACGGCCTGGGGCGCGGGCATTTCGGTTTTACCGATGCCAGCGGTGGAAGCCGGGCCGGAACCCAACGTCTGCACCTGGATATTGCCCAGCGCCAGCTGCTGGGCCGTGAGGATGAGGTCGTTGGTAGCCAAATCGGTATCCGGCAGCTGGCTGATGGCCGGGCGGCTCGACGTCTTCACGAGGTCCATGCCGCAGATGGGGCAGCTGCCGGGCTGCTTTTCGCGCACCTGCGGGTGCATGGGGCAGGTGTACATGGCCGAGGCCGCCGCCGGCTTCTTTTGGGCGGCGGGCGGCTGCACCGCCACCAGGTGCATATGGCAGATGGGGCAGTCCCCCGGCTCATCGGCGTGGATTTGCGGGTGCATCGGGCAGGTGTAATAGGCCGCTGACTCAGCAGTTTTTTCAGGGTCAGGCTTGGCCTTCTGGCAGGCTGACGCACCGAGCAGGAGCCCGGCCAGCAGCAGCATCAGCCACGGCCGCCAGCGGGTTTGCCAGGGCTTTTTTGGGAGGAGCTTAGTCATGGGCGGGCGGGTTAGCAGCGTTGGCGGAGGTTTGAATGAAGCCTTCACTATCAATCAGATACTGGCCATTGGTGGCCACTTCTTCGGAGCCGGTGAGGCCGCGCAGCACCTGAACCTGGCCGGCGGTGCGCTGGCCCACCTGCACGGCCACCGGCACGAACGTGGCCCCGCGCCGCACGAAGGCCACCTGCCGGGTACCCAGGTCCACCACGGCGGCGCGGGGCAGCCAGAAGCTCCCAGCTCCGGCCGGCACGGCAGTAGGCACCAGGTGCCCGGTCAGGCGCTGGCCGCGCCGCAGCCGGCCCTGTGGGTTGGGCAGGTACACCCGCACAGCCGCTACGCTGGCCTCGGAGCGGAACTCAGGCTCCACCAAATCGAGTCGCGCGATGCGGGGCGGCAGGTTGGTGCCTTCGGCCACCACGCGCAGCGTCTGGCCGGGCCGCAACCGGCCCAGCTCGGCCGGGGTGGGCTGAAATATGCCCCACACCTGGTCGGTATTCACTACCTGAAACAGCGTCTGGCCGGTGCTCACGTAGGCTCCTTCCCGGAGGGTGAGCGACTGGGGCTGCGCCGGGTCGGCAGCCGAACTACCCGCCGCAGCGCTGGGCGCGCCGGCACTCATGCCCGGTTCGGGGCTGGCGCTCATGCCTCCGGTAGCGGCGGCACCGTTGGCCGGCGCGGTGGCGGCCAGGGTTTCTACCACGTAGCCATCGTAGGGACTGAAAATGGCTACCCGGTAGCTGGCCCGACGGGTACGGGCCAGGGCTGCGAGCTGCTGGTCGGTGAGGCCCAACAGGCGCAGTTTCTGCCGGGCCCCGGCTACCAGCGGCGCATTGTCAGCGTCGTTTTCCAGCACGAAAATCAGCTCCTGCTCGGCCGTTACCAGCTCGGGGCTGTAGAGCTCAAGCAGCTTCTGGCCCCGCCGCACGGGCTGGTAGTTAAAGCGCACCGCCAGCTGCTCGATGCGGCCACCGAAGCGGGCCGCTACCGCCCGGCTGCGGCGCGGGTCGTAGTCTACCACGCCCGGCAGGGTGAGGGTATCGGCCGCCGCGCCCTCGGCCACGGGGCGTATCGTGGCCACGGCCGCCAGCACGGCGGCGTTGGGAGCTTGGCTCACCGGGCCCAGATCGGTGGGAGCGGCGGCGGCAGCAGCCGCGTTGTCGAGTACCTTGGGCACCAGGTCCATACCGCAGATGGGGCACTGGCCGGGGGCGTCGCGCACAATCTGGGGGTGCATGGGGCAGGTGTACTGCATGGCCGCCGAGCTGGTCACTGGCTGGGCGGGGGCCTGCGACTCGGGGCCGTGGGCCTGGCCGTGGCAGCCGGCCAGCAGCAGGAGCGCCAGTAGCGGGGCCAGCAGCCGGGCGGGCCAGTAGCGGCGGCGGCGGGGGCTATTGCTCAAGTTCCTGGTCATAGCGTACGTGAAGGGTCATCAGTTCATACTGGGTATCGAGGTACTGCAGGCGGGCCATAAGCCAGGCATCGAGGGCTTCGACCACGGCGGGCAGCTGGGCGGTGTTTTGCTGATAGGCCAGCAGCGTGACCTGGTAGGTTTTGCGCAGGGCGGGCAGCACGCCCTGCTCGTAGTTGAGCAGCTGCTCGCGCTGCACCCGCAGGTCTGATTGCAGGGTGGTGATGCGGCCGGCCGCGTCGTTGAGCAGGCTGGCGCGCTGCTGCTGCACCGCCTGCGCCTCGTAGCCCAGGGCGGCGGTGTTGGCCTTATACTCGCGGGCCGACCACGGCGCGAAGGGCAGCGTAACCATGCCCATCACCGAAAACTGGTTGGGGGTGTTGCCGATGCCGTTCATGTGGTCGTAGCGCACCCCAAAATCGGGGCGGCGGCGACTGGCTTCCACCTGCTGGCTGAGGCGCACCACGGCCAAGGTGCGGTCGAGGCGGCGCACGTCGGAACGGCGGGCGGCCAGGGCGGCGGTATCGGGGTACGGGCCGGCGAATGAGGTCGGCAGCAGGGTGTCCACGGCGAACTCATTTTCGGGGTTGCGGGCCATCAGGGTGTTGAGGCCGATGGTGTGCTGGCGCAGCTGGCCGTAGAGGCGGGCATGGTCGTTGCCGTGCTGGGCCACCCGGGCCTGCACCTGGTAGATGCTGGCCAGCATAGTCTGGTTATACGGGTAGCGGGCCTGGGCAATCTTCAGCAGGAAATCGAGTAGCACGTCGCTCTCATCCAGCACTTTCAGCTTCTTTTCCAGCACTGCCCGGCCGTAATACAGCGTGCGGGCCCGGGCGCGCAGCTCGTTGAAGCCGGCGGTCTGGTCGGCCTGCTCCACGGCGGCCTGGCTGGCCAGGTAGTCGCGTTTGGCGCGCTGCTTGGCCGGGTTGGGCAGCTGCTGCTCCACCGACACCATCTGCATGCCCATGCCCTGGCCGTTGTTCATCTCCTTGATGGGCCGCTGGTTGTAGGGCGTCATCCAGTAGCCGGCGCTGATTTTGGGCGGCTCCCAGGTGGTGGCCCCGGCCACGGCGGCGTCTTTGGCGCGGGCGCGGGCGTCGTACTGGCGCAGGGCGGGGTTGCGGGTCTGGATGGCGTGCAGCACCGAGTCGAGCGGCAGCCGGGGCTGCTGGGCGCGGGCCGGGAGGGCCAGGAGTAACAGTAGCAGGAGTTTCAGGGGGTATTTCATGCTCGTTCAACGGTACGCCTCACGAGACCCCTCCGGGGCCGGCCCCCTTTCCGAAAAGGAGAGGGGGAGCCGAGGCGGCATGGGTGTATTTGAGTATTCATTTAGTTCTTTTATTTCTCTCTTAGTCGTTTGCCTCCCCCTCTCCGAAAAGGAGAGGGGGCCGGCCCCGGAGGGGTCTCGTGAGGCGAACCGTTGAACGGTCGTTAATGCGTCACCGCCAGCACGTCCAGCTTACCGAACTTACGCAGCTCGTATTCCTTGGTCATCAGAAAAATCAGCGGCGTGACCAGCAGAATGTGGGTCGAGGAAGTGAATACGCCCCCAATCATGGGCAGCACGATGGGCAGCATCACATCGGAGCCCGTGCCCGTGGCCCAGAGCACCGGCACCAACCCGAATAGCGCCACCGACACGGTCATCAGCTTGGGGCGCAGGCGCTTGGCCGCCCCATGGAAAACGGCCTCGCGCAAATCTTCCTTCGTGATAGTCTCGCTCGAATTGCCCTTGCGGGCCACCAGCTGCTGCATGGCGTCGTTGAGGTAAATGACCATGATAACGCCCGTTTCCACAGCCAGCCCGAACAGGGCAATGAAGCCCACGGCCACTGCCACGGAGAGGTGCACGCCGTAGAAATACACCATGTAGGCCCCACCGATGAGGGCGAAGGGAATGGTAACCAGGCTCAACAGTGCCTCGCGTACCGAGTGGAATGCGAAATACAGGCAGCCGAAAATCACTACCAGCACGATGGGCAGAATAAAAAGCAGGGTGCGCTGCGAGCTGATGAGATTTTCGTACTGCCCGCTCCATTCCAGGTAGTAGCCGGCAGGTAGCTTGCCCTGCACGGCCTGCACCTTTTTCATGGCCTCGCTCACGGTGCCGCCCAGGTCGCGGCCCCGCACGTTGAAGAGCACCGCGCCGCGCAGCTGGGCGTTTTCGGAGTTAATCATGGGCGGGCCGTTCTCGAAACGCAGCGACGCCACGGCCGAGAGCGGCACCGGGCCGTAGGCGGTGGTCTGGATGGGGATGCGGCCCAGCGCGGGTAGGCTGTTGCGGAAGTCCTCGGCCAGGCGCACGCCGATGGCGAAGCGCCGCCGGCCCTCCACGGTGCTGGCCACGGGCGCGCCCCCGATGGCCATTTCCACCACCTCGTTCACCTGGTCCACCGTCAGGCCATAGCGAGCCAGCTGGGGGCGGTTGAGGTCAATTTGCAGGTACTTGCCGCCCGTGATGGGGTCCACGTACAGGTCCTCCACGCCGGGCACGCCTTTCAGCGCCGCCCGCACCTGCTGCGATACCCGGTAAATGGTATCGAGCTGCTGGCCATACACTTTCACGCCTACGTCGGTGCGAATGCCGGTGCTCAGCATGTTGATGCGGTTGATGATGGGCTGGGTCCAGCCGTTCACCACGCCAGGGATTTGCAGCTTGCCGTTCAGCTCCTCAATCAGCTTGGCCTTGGTCATGCCGGCCCGCCACTCGCTGCGGGGCTTGAGCTGGATGATGGTTTCAATCATGCTCAGCGGGGCGTTGTCGGTAGCGGTGCTGGCCCGGCCGGCCTTGCCCAGCACGCCCTTCACCTCGGGCACCTGCATGATGATGCGGTCCTGCACCTGCAAAATGCGCTTCACCTCGGTATTCGACACGTCGGGCTGGGTGATGGGCATGAACAGAATCGAGCCCTCATCGAGCGGCGGCATAAACTCGGTGCCTAGGCTCAGCAGCAACGGAATGCTGATGGCCAGCAGCGCCAGGTTAATACCGATGGTGGTTTTGCGCCAGGTCAGGCACCAGTTTATCAGCGGCGCGTACACCCGCTCCAGCCCCCGGTTGATGGGGTTTTGCTCCTCGGTTTTGAACTTGCCCTTCATGAAAAAGGACAGCAGCACCGGGGCCAGCGTCACGGCCAGCACGGCATCAATGAGCAGAATAAACGTCTTGGTATAGGCCAGCGGATGAAACAGCTTGCCCTCCTGCCCGGTGAGCAGAAAAACCGGCAGAAACGACGCCACGATGATAATCGTGGAGAAGAAAATGCCCCGCGACACCTGCTGGCTGGATTTCTCGATAATGGCGAGGCGTTCTTCGTTGGTCATGGGTTTGAGTAGTTTTAATTGTTCAACGGTTCGCCTCACCCCCCGGCCCCCTCTCTTTTTCGGAGAGGGGGCCGGGGGGTGAGGCGCCCGGTAGCGCCGATTGGATTACTACTGCACGCGAGATGCTTCGGCTGCGCTCGGCATGACGTTCTTATTAATACCCGGCGGCCCGCCCGCCGCCGCTTCCTCGGCCGCCTGGTGCAGGGCCAGGTTACGGTAGGCATTCTCGGCCATCACAATGCCGTTGTCCACAATCACCCCAATGGCCAGGGCGATGCCAGTCAGCGACATGATGTTAGACGAAATATCAAAGGCGTTAAGCAGGATGAAGCTCGCGGCGATGGTAATCGGAATCTGGAGCAGGATGCTCAGGGCGCTGCGCCAGTGGAAGAGAAATACCAGCACCACCAGCGACACCACGGCCATTTCTTCGAGCAGCGTGTGCTTGATGTTGGCCACTGATTCCTCAATCAGCCCGCTGCGGTCGTACACGATGTTGAACGACACGCCGGCGGGCAGGCCCTTGGCTACCTCGGTCATTTTGGCCTTCACGCGGGTGATTACCTCGTCGGCGTTTTCGCCGTAGCGCATTACCACGATGCCGCCCACGGCCTCGCCCTGGCCGTTGTGGTCGAAGATGCCGAGGCGGGCTTCGCCGGTCATCTGCACCGTGCCCAGGTCGCGTAGGCGCAGGGGCACGCCGTTGGGGCGGGTGAGTACCGGCACGTTTTCCAGGGTGGCCACATCCTGGATATAGCCGTTGGTTTTGATGATGTAGCCCGTGCCGCCCTGCTCGAATTTGCGCCCGCCGGCCTCGTTATTATTCTGGCGCACGGCCGCCAGCACCTGCGGCAGGCTCACATTATAGTAGGTGAGCTTGGTGGGGTCCACGGTCACCTGGTACTCGGGCTGGAAGCCGCCGAAGCTGGCTACTTCGCTCACACCGGGCACAGTTTGCAGGCCGAATTTCACGTACCAGTCCTGCAGGGCGCGCTGCTCGCCCAGGTCGAGCTTGGGGGCGTTCAGGGTGTACCACAGCACGTGGCCCACGCCCGTGCCATCGGGGCCAAGGGTGGGCGTGAGGCCGGCCGGTAGCAGGCGCTGGGCATAGTTGAGGCGCTCCAGCACCCGCTCGCGGGCCCAGTAGATGTCGGTATTGTCGTTGAAAATGACGTACACGAAACTCATGCCGAACATGGAGGCGGCGCGCACGGCCTTCACCTGGGCCAGCCCCTGCAGGTTGGTCACGAGTGGGTAAGTCACTTGGTCCTCAATAATCTGCGGCCCGCGCCCGGCCCACTCAGTAAACACAATCACCTGGTTTTCGGACAGGTCGGGAATCGCGTCAATCTTGCTGGCCCGGATGGAGAAAACACCCCACACCAGCAGCCCGGCCGATAGCAGCAGCACCACGCCCCGGTTGCGCAGGGATAAGGAAATAAGTCGCTCAATCATTTGATTAGTAGCTGGTAGTTGAGGAGGCTGTTCAGGATTTCGTCAGCACGTCATGCTGAACTTGTCGAAGCATCTCTACTGCTTCGTTGTTACCAGCATTGCTTACTTACGCGATAGAGATGCTTCGACTACGCAGCCGCCAGATGGGCATGACGTTCTCAAAAACAGCCGTACGCGCGAAAGCCCCACGGCCGAACGGCAGGGGGCACCAAGCAACACCCAAAACTAAATCAGGAAGGCGTGGCCCCGCACGTAAGCAGGGCAGGCGGGCGGCGGGGCGGCAGTGGCCCGCAGCGGCGTGGCCGGCGCATCGGCCGGGTAGGTGGGGGCCGGCAGGCGGTAGGCCAGACGCAACGCGGGCGGCGCCGGCACCGCCACGAGCACCGGCAGCTTGAGCTGCGCGGTAGTAAGCTTCACATCTTTGAGGGTGCTACTCAGCTTTTGGTCGTGGCAGCAGCCGGTGGGCTTTTTAGGCAGCGTGCAGCAGCAAGAATGTGCTGGCAAGGCCATTGATACCCCAGTTACCGCTGACCCACAGAAGTGCATGCTGTACACCAACCCAGGGCTGGACAGCAGGTAGCTTACAAGTAGGAACAGACTGAGGAGGCGCTTCAAGACAGTAAAACAGCGAATTTGCGGGATAAGTTGCCGTCCCCAAAGGTACGGAAGCCGGCCGGGGAGGGATTTACAGAATTCGGTTCAGAAAGTTGCATAATTTGTAAACATCCCCCGGCACAATCCACTGGCTATGACGCTTGCGCAGAAAGGTCCACCAGCCGGTGCCAGCTTCTTACTGCGCCGCCCGCTCCCTTTTCAGTCGGGCCAGGAGCAAGTTGCATCCGTTTGAAATAGTCGTGCTCAGATAGCCTGTCCTGGCTATTAAGCAGCGTTGCCTTTGGGTTCATTGGCGACTACCTGCGCGTGGTTGAGGCCGGCTACCAGCAGCACCCCGCCCAGAATATTGCCCAGCAGCGCCGGCACCGTGAAGCCGACCAGTGCTTGCCCCCAGGATACCTCACCCGTCGCGGCCAACGTGAACACCTCTATTGTCCCGGCAATGACGTGGCTGAAGTGGCAGATGCCTACGACGTACGTGATAAGGATAATCACCCAGATGCGGCCCGTGCCGGCAAAAGGCAATATCCACACCATCAGGGCAATCATCCAGCCGGCAAAAATGCCGCGTATCATCACAATGCCGAAGCTAGGAGCCAGCACCTCGTGCCCCATGTGGGTAAACTCGGCCCGGATAGCGGGCTCGAACGTGCCGGTATTCTCTACGACCAGGGCCAGGGCCAGGCAGCCCAGCAAGTTGGCCACCAGCACCACGCCCCACAGCCGCAGCACGTTCCGCAGGTTGCGCCAGGTAGGCCGTTCCAGCAGCGGCAGAATCGGGGTGAGCGTGTTTTCAGTGAACAGCTGCTGCCGCCCCAGTACCACAACCAGGAAGCCCAGACTGTAGCCCAGGCTAGCCACCAGCGGGCGCCAGGGCGAATCAGGCAGGTAATGTGTCATCACCCCCTGAGCTATCATCGACAGGCCCATCGACAGGCCTGCGGCCAGCCCCGACCAGAACAGCGCGCCCGACGTGCGGGCCAATTCCTCATGTCCTTCTCTTAGAATGGCTTCGTGGATGATTTTGCTGGACGGCGCACTACGCTCTTTAGCCTCCTTATGCTCTTCTTGAGGGGTTGTTGGTTGGCTGGTGGTGGGTAGGGATTGCTCCATGGGAATAAACGGGTTAGCAGGAAGAGAATAGACTTGTTCCTGAATAAGAAATGGTCAAAGATTTTAGCCGATTATGATGCCTGAATAGTCTTTTTGGTTTGGCCAAGCTTGTATCCTTGGATTCTTTGAGCAGCCCTCGTTTCTGGCGATAAATATGGCTTGGAAAACCACCGATTTCTTATTGAGGGACAAGTCTAACATCTTAACTAACAGACTATAAACTCAGGAAGTAGTTCACCGTTGCCCCGCTCCTGGAGCGTGAGCTGGTTGTTGGCCGGGTCAATCAGGGAGAGGTGGCCCGGGCCGGCGGCCACTATTCGCCCCTTGTTTTCGCCCGGCACCAACGGGCGGTACTTAAACTGCTGCCGGGCGGCGGCAACCGACGCCACCGGAAGTACGTGCGCCCCCGGCCGGGCCTGTTCGGAAAACACCAGCGTATCGGAGCCGGGCAGCCGAAGCGCTGGGGGCTCCGCCTGCACGGCCTCGGCCGGCAGGTCAAGCACGTCAACGTACCAGCGCAGGGAAGCCAGTAGGTCGGGAGCGTAGATGAGTCGGTTCGCCATCAGCGAGAAGAAAGGAGTAAGTAAGAACTACGCAGGAAAACCCAACCCGACCAGGCCACTACCCTGCCTGCGCTTCGTGCTGCCGCCGCAACGGCACGTCCAGCAGCATGGGTACTCCCTGAATCAGGGCCAGCAGAATGAACTGATACCCTTTTAGAAAATCGTGATTAACGAGCAGCAGCCCGGCCCCAACAAGGTTGAGCAGCGCGGCCCCTGCGTACAGCCGCTTGCGGGCGCTGCCCTCCGCCACGGCGGCCGTGTAGGCAAAGCCCGCCGCGCCAAACAGGAACCACAGCGTATGAAAGCTAAAGGGCATCAGCGCCTTGGCTTCGGCGGCGTGAACCCAGAAGTTTTCGACCACGGCCAGGACTGTGGCCCCGGCCCACACCCAGACCAGGGCGTTGGCCCGGCTGCCCAGCAGCAGCGACATAACCACGGGTATGAGCATAGCCCCGGCCCAGGTCCAGAGCACGGCATCGTGCCCATGTTCCAGGGTATGACCAAAGTATTCGGTGAGCAGGTAGGCCACTGTAACGGTGAGGCCCCACCACAGCAGCAGGGATTGACGGGTAAGGTTCATGCTAAAAATAAAAGGATTAAGCTGAATAATCGCCCTTCAATCGGCCACCCATGATTAGAACGCGTGCTGGAAGTCCAAGGTGGCCGTAAACTTGTCGGCATCGGTACCCAGCCCGGCCGCTGCGCCGAGGCTGAGGACGAGCCGCGGGTTCATCTGGCGGCGAATGCCAGCTTCCAGCGACGACCCCATTTCGCCCCGGAAGCGGCGCTGCTCGCGCACGAAATCGAAATCCACGACCAGCGACGGCTGCGGCGCGATGCGTGTGGAGTAGCCCACCAGCAACGCGTAGCGGTCAAGACGCTCCTCTTTCAGCTGGCCGGCTTCGGCCTGCACGCCGGGCTGGCTGTTGTGGAAGTAGGCCACGTTGAGATGCAGGCGGTTGAGGGTGCCGAACAGACTTTTGGTGAGGATGAAGCGGCCGTTGTAGTCGGTGCCTTCGCTGCGCAGGCCGGTGGGCAGCGTGAGGGCGCCGGCAAGGGCCACGGCGGGCAGGAACTTGCCTTCGGTGTTGAATTTGTAGAGGCCCCCAACCTGCACGTTGCCGCTGCCCGCCCGGTCGCCGTTGCCGGAGTAGATGGGCACGGACACGGCCAGCTGGGTATTGCGGAAAATGCCCAATTCGAGGGTGGGCGTGTACTGCACCAGGTTGTCGCCCTGCCGGCCGCGCTGGTAGCGCATGGGCGCTGACTGGAGTACGGGTAGTAACGGGTGGCCCGCCAAATCTGGCGGCCTCTTCCTGCACCCGGTCCGGTTGTGATGGCGGGGCGGGGCGCTTACATTTTCATGTTGTCCATCTTCCCGCCTTTCATTTTTCCGTCTTTCATTATACCGGACTTCTTCATCTCGTCCATCGATTTCATCTTGCCGTCCATCATCATGCACTGGCCGTCTTTCATCTTCATGGTGGTGCCATCCATCATCTTGCAGGTGCCATCGGTCATGCACATGGTACCATCGGCCATGGTCATGTCGGCGGTCATGGGCATCATCTTGCCGCCTTTCATCATCATCATTTTGCCGTCTTTCATCATACAGCCGTCCTTAGCCATCGACTTGGTGGCGGAATGGGCATGGTGGGCGGCCTTCGGGGTCGTCTGGGCCTGAGATGTACTGGTCAGGCCAGCGAATAAGAGGGCGCTCAGGAGATAGGAGAGCTTTTTCATTAGAGGGGGGGAATGATTGTTGGTAAGCCTATTATGGGTAAGGGACCGGGCAACCGGGCCACCTGTGCCGGAGGTGAAGCCGGCGCGAAACAGCGCCAGCAAAGGTCTGCCGGAGCTGGAAGCAAGGCCATGACAGATGCGGCCCCAATGCATGAGCTTTGTCATGCTTCATGAGGCCAGCTGTCTGGATTACGAATGCTCAACAGTGATGCAGGGACGGTACCGCCGCCAACCAAAAACGCCCGGCAATACCGGGCGTTTTTAAGCATGAGGCCAAGCCTTAGGCCGCCTGAATCCGGAAACCGGCCTTCTCCACAGCCTGCACCACCTGCTCGGCCGTGAGCTTATCGGAGGTGACCGTAAGAATCTTGTCGGGGTTGGCGGTATCGACCTGCCAATTGCCAGCGCCGGCTTCTTGGTTGAGGGTGGGCGTCACGGATTTGATGCAGCCGCCGCAGTTGATGTTGGTTTTGAATTGGAGCGTTTTCATGTTGATTAGCGCTAAGGGACCACCGGTGGTCCGTGTGAATAAAACGCAGAAAGCGGCCGCTTGGTGCTACCAAAGGGGTGCAGAATTGCGCCCCCGGCTTGCATGATTACGCGGCGCCTGCGTGTGGTTGGGGCTTAAAACCGCAGGTTCAGGCCGCCACCGCCACCGAAGCGGCTGTCGTAGCTGCCCATCAGCGAGAAGTTGCGCGAGAGCAGGTATTCGGCCCCGCTGCGCCACACGACTTCTTTGGCAAAGCGGCGGTTGTTGTCCAGCTTGTTCACCCAGCCGAAGTCGGCCTGGTACTCATAATAGCCGGACACGAGTAGCCGCGGCATCACCATAATGGCCCGGCCCAGGCTCAGGCGGGGCCGCAGCTGGTTGTCGATGCGGGCATCGAGGCTGAACAGGTAGGGCGTCAGGAAGCGGACGCCGACCACGGCGGTGGTGGTGGTTTTGGTGACCATGCGGCCCCCGGCCCCTGGCTCGGTAAGCGGGGCGGGCTGCTGCTGCCGGGCGTTCTCCACGTTCACACCCCCGAACACGCGGAAGTAGTCGTAGAGGTAGCGCTCGTAGGTGGCCTCCGATTCCATGTTGCGGTTCCAGCCGTTCTCCACGCTCAGGTTGAACTGGTTGCGGATGTTGGACGACACCAGGTTCAGGTTGCCCATGTGCGAGGCCACGCCGAGCAGGCCCCAGGTGTAGTAGCGGTTGGTTTCGTGCACCAGCGTGCTCTTCGGGTAACCCTGCATCCGCGGGTCGCGGGGCGTGTTGTAGCTCACCACGCGGCCCATGCCGCTCATTAGGTGGTAGAGGACGTGGCAGTGCAGAAACCAGTCGCCCGACTCGTTGCCCAGCACCTCGATGGTGACCTGCTTCATGGGTGGCACGTTCACGGTGTGCTTCAGGGGCGAGTAGTCGCCGTTTTCGTTGATGACCCGAAAAAAGTGCCCGTGCAGGTGCATGGGGTGGTGCATCATCGTCAGGTTGTTGTAGGTGATGCGGGTAATCTGGTTGCCCCGAATCGGGATTTCATCGGCCGACGACAGTGGTACGCCGTTCATGCTCCAGATGTAGCGCTTCATGTTGCCGGTGAGGTTGAGCAGGATTTCGCGCACGGGCACGGTATCGGCGTAGGCCGTTTTTTGCACGGACCGCAGGTAGTCGTAGTTGTACTCGGCGAACATATCCATGCCGCCCATGGCCATGCCGGCCATCGGCTTATCGGCGCCCATCTTCATCCCGGCGTGGGCCGTGTCAGCGGGCATTTTCATGCCGTCCATCGGCATGCCGGCCATGGCGGGCTTGGGTGGTGCAGGCTGGTCGTTCATTCTCATGCCGGCCTTCTGGTCGTTGCCGCCCATGTTCATGCCGCCCATTTCCTTTCCGGCCATGGGCTTATCGGTGCCCATGTTCATGCCGCCCATTTTTCCATCTTTCCCTTTCTTGCCCATCTGCATGCCCCAGTTGGCTTTCATCTGCTCGGGGTCGACGTGGTGGGGCCGAAACTTGAGGGCGGGTGCGCCCATGCGCATGTCCATTTTGGCCATCTGCTGCATGAGCGCAATTTTATCGGGGCGGGGCAGCACCGGGGCGGCCAGCACCGGGCCCGTGCCCAGGAAGGCCGACGCGGTACCGGAGCCGTCCTGCGCCATGGCCCGAAATTCGAGCTTGCCGCTGGCCGGAATCGTGACCAGGAAATCGTAGGTTTCGGCAATGGCAATGAAGGTTTTGTTGTGTTTCACGGGCACCACGTCCTGCCCGTCGGCGGCCACCAGCAGCGGGTCCTCGCCCCCAAACGTCAGCCAGAACTGCGTCGAGGTTCCTCCGTTGATGATGCGCAGGCGCACCCTTTCGCCGGGCTTAAAATCGGGGTACTCCTGCACCGGCTGGCCGTTTACCAGGAAGGCGTTGTAGTACACGTCGGCAATGCCGAAGCCCTCCATGCGCTGCTTCCAGAAGTTGAGCTGCGCCCCGAAGGCCCCGCGGGCAATCACGCGGTTGAGCGGCGTGGCCGTCCCCTTGGCAATGTTATACCACTCGGTGCCCCGTTTGAGGTAACGCAGCACATTCTTCGGCTGCTGGTTGGTCCAGTCCGAGAGCACGAGCACCAGCTCCTTGTCGTAGGTGAGGCGCTCGTGCTTGGGCTCGATGACGATGGAGCCATACACGCCGCTTTGCTCCTGCAGCAGGGTATGCGAGTGGTACCAGTAGGTGCCGGCCTGCTTAAGCGGAAACTCATATTTCAGCTCCTGCCCCGGCTTGATGGGCGGCGTGTTGAGGTAGGGCACCCCGTCGTAAAAATTGGGGACCAGCAGCCCGTGCCAGTGCACCGACGTTTCCACGTTCATTTCATTCTTGACGTAGATAACCGCGTAGCCGCCCTCCTTGAACCGAATAGTAGGGCCGGGAATCCCGCCGTTGACGGTCATGCCCTGCATGGTTTTGCCGGCCTTGCTCACCTGCTCCTGCCGAATGGTGAGGTGATAAACGGCCGTATCCATCTGGGCCCGGGCCGGCCGGACCGTGAGCAGCAGCAGTAGTAGCGAAAAAAGGAATAAGGAGTAAACTCTCATGTAGGGATTGTTGAAATGCCCGTACCGCGTGGGGCAGCGCGGAGGTCAGGCTCGAATTGGTTCTGTTGAGCTTGCCGAAGCGGAATACCCCGCATCTTCAGCCTGGAGATAGTTGGAGCGGGGAGAGGCTAGTAACGGGTAGCGGACGGAGGCTCCTGCCAGGTGCCTCGCCGCGCGTGGCCCTTGGCAGGCCAGGAACTACCGCACCGTAAAAATGACAGAGAGCTCGGTCACTGAATGGCCGGGCTCTGCTAATACCGAAGAAGCGGCAGCAGCTAGGCGGCCATGCCGGTGCGGCAGGCTTGCTCGCAGCGACGGCAGGCCTCGGCGCACTCCTTGCAGTGCTGCATGCGGGCACTGTGCTTCTCGCACTCGTCGCCGCAGGCTTTGCAGATTTCGGCGCACTCTTTCAGCAAATGCGCAGCATGTTCCGAGCCGCGAGCTACGAAACGGGCCGTGATAGCGCAGATATCGGCGCAGTCGCGGTCGATGCTGATGCAGCGGACTATCATTTTTACGTCTTCTTCCTCGAGGCAGGCCGAGGCGCAATGCTCGCAGGCGGCGATACAGGCGTTGAGGGCGTCGAGCAGGGATTGGTTTTGAGCATGCATGGGGGAAGGGGCTATAAGTGAATGAGATTGGCTTGAGCTACCCTCTCCTATACTCATCCTGCTCAGCTTGGTTTTGCATCAATAAACCTGGGGATTGCATCATTTGGTGTTGCCGCTTCGGTCCGGGGCCGGGTTGCCTCCCGCTGGCGGTAGGCCGAGGGAGCGCACTGCGCAAATCGCCGGAACTGGGCCGAGAAGTGCGACAGGCTACCGTAGCCCAGCTGCCGAGCAATGCGCCCGATATCACGCCGGGAGGTCAGCAGCAGTTCCCGGGCGTAGGCCAGCCGCTGCCCTGTGACGTAGCTGAGCAGGCTTTCGGGGCCGGGCAGCTGGGCAAACAGGCCGTGCAGCTGCCGCACACTCAGGCCCACCTCCTGCGCCAGGGCAGGAATGAAGTCGCGGTGTCGGAGCATAACGGGGCGGCGCAACAGCTCGTCGACCAGCTGCTTCACCTGCGCGGCCAGTACGTGCTGCGGATTTTCCAGCAGGGCAAAGCCCGCCGCGGCCAGCACTTCCCGGATGCGGACCCAGTCCAGTTGCTCCCCCGCGTCAGCCACGGTGGCGGCTCCCAACCGCACGTCGAGCACCCGCAGGCCCAGATTTTCCAGCTCCTGCCGCACTACGCGAATGCCACGCGGGCAAACCATATGCTTGATATAGAGCATGCAACCGGCATTATCGGGCGTAAGGGAGTGGTCGAGAGACATAAGTGTTTTTAGAAAAAAGCGGCACGGACTCCTGTCGGCGAGGCGCATCGGGGCTTACCGCAACTGCACGGGCATTGGACGGGCCGGAAAAACCAGGAAAATGAGGGGATATGACATGGCCAGGCCACACCGGCGAGCAAACGAAAAGGCCCGCCCCGGACACAGCGTAGCTATGCCGGCGCGAGCCTTAGCGCGTCGGAAGAATCAGACAGTTAGCGGCTGGATAAAAATGCGGGTGTCAAGGATTTTGGGTTTTAGGTGCCCGGGCGGCACCAGCGTAACCGCTGCGGTGCGGACCCACTGGCCGGCCTGGGGCCGGAAGTGAAACGCCATAGCGGCCGGCAACAGGGCCAAGGCGGGCATCATCAGCTGCTTCTGAGCAGGCGTCATCAGCGACGAAAGCAGCGAAGCCGACTTGTCCTTACAGCAGTCGTGGCTGGTGGTCGACTTCGACGAATGCCCCTTGTGCCGGCCGTGGAGTTCCGCCTGGGCCCCGTGCCCATGGCAGCCCGGATGCGCGGGCTTTTCGTGGTGCGCCAGCTCCGCCGGGTGCGGAGCCACCACTCCCGGGTTTACCGTAGCGCACCAGCACTGCCCCACAAACACGTTGACGAAGACGAGCAGGAAGCTCGTCGCCAGCAAACGGCGGAAGGAAAACAGGTTAAGGAACATAAAAAGGGACCAGTCAATCGTAAAAATAGGTTTATCTGTTGGAAAGAGTCACCTTGGTTTTCCAATCACAGTGCAGTTAAAGGGGTTCACCCTCTGCTCCGAGCGGCTACAAACCACAGGGAAAGGCGGGGTTTATGCCTATTTGAGGTCATTATACTGGTATAATCAGTCATTGTCAAACATAATTCGTTGGCAGGATTATGTAAGTGCGAAGCCGGATTTTATCAAGCTCGTATGGACGGGCGACGGTGGATATACCGGGAGGCAATTAACCTCAACCGGCAATGCCATCCGTCAAATTATGCAATTCTGCGGCGGTATTCAGTACCAACTTCCCTGCGGGAACGCCGTTCCTTTGTAAGGGGACTGTGGGCTTTCTCCGCCGATTAGCTATGCCCGGCAACTGCCTAATAACCTGCATTTCTATGGAACCAACTACCAAAACTGAAACCCTCGACATCGAAGGCATGACCTGCGCCTCCTGCGCATCGGCCGTGGAAAAATCGCTGAGCCGGGCCCCCGGCGTGCAGAGCGCGATGGTCAATTTCGCCACCGAGAAAGCCACCGTACACTACCTGCCCGGCCAGGCCAGCCCCGCCACCCTCAAGGAAGCCGTCGTGAATGCCGGCTACGGGGTGCTGGAGCGCGCCCCCGATACCAGCGCCGCCGAGCGCAGCGCCGAAATCGACCGCCAGAAAGCCCTGGCTTACCAGAAGCTCAAGCGCCGCTTTTGGGTGGCCGTGGGTCTGGTCGTCGTCATCATGCCGCTGAGCATGCTGATGCTCTGGCCCGCGATGATGGCGCGAATCAACGTGCAGTGGCTCAACTACGTGCTGCTGCTGCTCACGCTGCCCGTGCTGGCCTACAGCGGGCGCGAGTTCTACGTCTCGGCCTGGAATGGCTTCAAGCACCGGTCGGCCAATATGGATACGCTCATTGCCGTGGGCACCGGCGCGGCCTTTCTCTATAGCCTGGCGGCCACCGTGGTGCCCGGCTTTTTCACCAGCCGGGGCCTCATGCCCGAGGTGTACTACGACACCACGGCCACCATCATTGCCCTGATTCTGCTGGGCAAGGTGATGGAGCTGCGCGCCAAAACGCAGACCTCGGCCGCCATGCGCAGCCTCATCGGCCTGCAAGCCAAAACCGCCCGCGTGGTGCGGCCCGGCGGCGCGGAAGTAGATGTGCCCATCGAGCAGGTGCAGCTCGGCGACATCGTGGTGGTGCGCCCCGGCGAAAAAGTAGCCACCGACGGCCGCATCACCGAAGGCCAATCCTCGCTCGATGAAGCCATGCTAACCGGCGAAAGCCTGCCCGTGGAAAAGAAAACCGGCGACCCGGTGTTCGGGGCCACGCTCAATAAAACTGGCTCCTTTCGCTTTGAAGTAACCAAAGTCGGGGCCGATACCATGCTTTCGCAAATTGTGAAGCTGGTGGAAGACGCTCAGGGCAGCCGCGCCCCCATTCAGCGGCTGGCCGACAAGGTCAGCTCCATTTTCGTGCCCACGGTGGTCATTATTTCCATTCTCACGTTCGTGATTTGGTTTGACCTGGCCCCGGTGGACACGCGTCTTCCGCTGGCATTGGTCAACTTCGTGGCCGTGCTCATCATTGCCTGCCCCTGCGCGCTGGGCCTGGCCACGCCCACGGCCATCATGGTGAGCACCGGCAAGGGCGCTGAGTACGGCGTACTGATTCGCAACGCCGAAGCCCTGGAAAAAGCCTACCAGGTGAATACCGTGCTGCTCGACAAAACCGGCACCATAACCAAGGGTGAACCCGCCGTGACCGACTTCCTGGCCCCCGGTCAGGACGGCCCGCGCCTGCTGCAGCTGGTGGCCGCCGTGGAGCGCCAGAGCGAGCACCCGCTGGCCGAAGCCGTGGTGCGCTACGCCGATGTCCAGGGTAGCAGTAGCCTGACCAACAATGGATTCCGGGCCGTGGAGGGTAAAGGCGCCACCGCCACCGTCGACGGCCAGGTCGTGTTCATCGGTAACCGCCGCCTGCTGGCTGACGAGGGCATCACCCTTTCGCCCGAGCTCACCGCCCAGGCCGAGCAGCTGCTGGGCCAGGCTAAAACCGTGCTCTACGTGGCCGTGGCCGGGCAGGCCGTAGCCCTGCTGGGCGTGGCCGATACCGTGCGCGATACCTCCATCGCCGCCATCAAAGAGCTGCAGGCCCTGGGCATTGAGGTGGTGATGATGACGGGCGATAACCCCCAGACCGCCGCCCAGGTGGCCGGCCAGGTGGGCATCACCCGCTACTTCGCCGAAGTGCTGCCGGCCGACAAAGCCGGCAAGGTGAAGGAACTGCAGGCCGAGGGCCGCATCGTGGCCATGGTGGGCGACGGCATTAACGACGCGCCCGCGCTGGCCCAGGCCGACATCGGCCTGGCCATCGGCTCGGGTACCGACGTGGCAATGGAAGCGGCCGGCATCACGCTCATGCGCTCCGACCTGCACGGCGTGGTCACGGCCATCGAGCTGAGCCGCCAGACCATCCGCACCATCAAGCAGAACCTGTTTTTCGCCTTCGTGTACAACACGCTGGGCATTCCCGTGGCGGCCGGACTGCTGTATCCCTTCTTCGGCATCCTGCTCTCGCCCATGCTGGCGGCGGCGGCCATGGCGCTCAGCTCGGTTTCGGTGCTCACCAATTCGCTGAGGCTGCGCTCCTTTAAAGGCTAAGCTATTAGCTGCTGGCTGTTAGCTGACAGCTGACAGCATTTCCCCAAATAGTCACAACAAAAGCTAGCAGCTAGCAGCTGATAGCTAACAGCTTAAAACCATGGACACAACCGCCATAATCGTCACCATCGTCGGCCTGGGCTTAGCGGCCTTCGTGCTGTGGTACTTCTTCTTCTCGGCCCGCCAGACGGCCAGCGCCGTTTCCTCATCCAGCGGCGTGCAGGAAGTGGACATCACGGTGAAAGGCGGTTATTCGCCCGACATCATCGAGGTGGAACGCGGTAAACCCGTGCAGCTGAGCTTCTACCGCGACGAGGAAAACAGTTGCTCGGAAGAGCTGCTGATGCCCGATTTCAGCATTCGCCGCGACCTGCCGGCCTTCAAAACAACGCTGGTGGAGCTGCTGCCCGAAAAGGCCGGCACCTTCCCGTTCACCTGCGGCATGGGCATGCTGCGCGGCAGTTTGGTGGTGAAATAATGCCGCACCCCTTAAAAGCCGACGTTGGCATTGCTCATGTGCTGCCGCCGCCCGGCTCGCACCGGCTATTGATTAAGAACATGGTTTGCCCCCAGTGCATCCGGGTGGTGGGCGAAGACCTGGCAGCCCTGGGCCTGCAGGTGCACCGCGTGGCCCTGGGCGAGGCCGACGTATCGACGCCCGACGGCGCGGCTCCCAACTGGTCCGCCATCCGGACCAGCTTGCATAAGGCCGGATTTGAGCTGCTGGAAGACCCGCGCGACCAACTCGTGGACCGCATCAAAACCCTGCTGGTGGCCCTGATTCACTACCCGCCGCCCGGCCCCCGCCTGCTCAACTATTCGGATTACCTAGTGGAGCACCTGGAGAAGGATTACCACTACCTTTCTCACTTGTTCTCCGCTTCCGAAGGTCTCACGATTGAGAAATTCACCATCCGCCAGAAGGTGGAACGGGCCAAGGAGCTGATTGGCTACGGCGAGCTGTCCGTGGCCGAAGTGGCCCGGCAGCTGGGCTACAGCAGCCCGGCGCACCTCTCGCGGCAATTCCGGCAGGTGACGGGCCTCACGCCCACCGAATTCCAGAAGCTGGGTCCGGCCTCTGCCGCCCGCCGCAGCCTGGATTCGCTGATTTGAGCCGAAAATCTGGATGCCGTTCTTTGAGTAGGTAGTCAGTAATCAGACTTCATATATCTAAAAAATCAGTCAATTGATTCCTGTCTGACTACCGATTGCTGATAACTGACTACTGGGTAGTCCGGCCGGGCCGCATCGACACAAAAAAGCCTTCCCGCTACGTAGCGGAAAGACTTTTGAATTGCTGAAGGATTGGAACCGGGCTATTTGCCGCCCGCCCGCCGCATGCGGTAGGAGTCGACCTGCTGGCGCAGCACGGCCAGCAGGGAGCCATAGCGCTGCCGGGCTTCCCGGGTGTCTTCCAGCTGCTGAAGGCGGGAATTGATTAGCTCCGAGAAATCTTCGACGGAATAGGTACGTTTCGGCGCGTTAATCACGGGCGGAGCAACAAGTTGAATCGGGCAGTATAGCGAGGTCGCTACGGCATATACGTAGCGCTTCAAAATTAAGACTTAAAACCGAAACAAGGGCCGGGCCGGATTCCAGATGCCCCACGGAATCATGAGCAGCACGAGCAGCAGCGCCACGCCGTAGTAGAGCAGGGACTTACGGTGCTTCTGGGTGCTGTCGGCGGTTTTCTTCACAACGATGCGGCCTACCTGGGCCACAATGGCGGCCAGAATCATTATGGCAACGTGCTCCATGCCGAAAAAGCGGGCGGTGGGGTCTTTCATGGCGCCGGCCTGCTTCATGGCGTTCAGGCCCCAGGGGCTGAGGCCGAAGTACAGTCCAAAGCCGATGAGTACCTGCAACCATATAAAGCCCGAGAAAGCGGCACTCATGCCGTTGTCGGCGCTGAGGTAGGGGCGGCGGCCGGAGTAGCCCACGTAGGCACGGTACACGGCAATGGCACCGAAGATGAGCACGAACCAGCGGGACCAGGAGTGCAGAACGAGAAGGGTTTGGTACATGATGAGGTGAAAAAGAGTAGCAAAATTACCCCGGTGGCCGGGTTGGTAAAGGTACGTGGGAGGTGCTTACGGGCGTGGTGGCCGGCTCGCCCGCTCTTCGGCCGCCCGCTCGCGCATGGCCATAAACAGCGCGATAAATACCGAGACAAACGGCAACAGCAGCCCCAGTCCAAACCACCGCCAGAACGAGCGGCCGTAGTTATAGGCAATGTAGCCGGTGATGGGCGCGAAGACGAGCAGCGAAACCCCAAAAATGAGCAGTAGGCGCAGTAAAAACACGATAAACAGGCAAGAGGCAAGCTGAAAGAGAAGCCAAAGCTACGGCGGCGGCGGTAGCAGCTTTGGTTGTAGCACACGCCGTAGCGTGTGCCACGTTGCACGATGCCGCGCGAATACGCACACGCCGAAGCATGTGCTACCAGTGCTTTACCGCACCTTGCCGCGCTTCACCAGGTAAGCATAGAGTACTTTTTCGAACGGCTCGCGCACGTCCACGGGTACGAAATCGATGCGGAGCTGGCCGCAGCGCAGGGCCAGCTCCTGCTCATAGGCCGTCATGGCCGCTTGGTATTGCTCTTTCACCTGCGAAGGCTGGAGCTTGATTTCGAGGCCGGTTTCCACGTCTTCAAAAATATAAGGCCGCTCGGAAAATTCGAAATCCGCTTCGGTAGCCCGGTCGAGAATGTGGAACAGCAGCACCTCGTGGTGCTGGTGCTTGAGGTGCTGCAGGGCGGCCAGGGCCGTTTCCTGCTCTTCTGCGCCGCGCCCCAGCATGTCGCTGAACAGGATGACGAGCGAGCGTTTCGGAATCTGCCGGGCAATGGCGTGAATGGTGCCGGCCACGTCGGTGCCCCGGCCGGTTTTGGGCCCGGGCGGGCGCTCCAGCAGCTGTTGCAGCGCCAGCAGCAGCGTGTGTCGGTGGGTGCTGGTGGAGCGCACCGGCGTTTGCAGCTCAATGGCGTCGGCGAAGGTGACGAGGCCCACGGCATCGCGCTGGCGGGTGAGCAGCGTGGTGAGCGCGGCGGCCGCCAGAATGCTGAATTTCAGCTTGTCGAAGCCCGGCGCGGGGTAGTACATGCTGGGGCTCACATCGAGCAGAATATGCGCCCGCAGGTTGGTTTCTTCCTCGTAGCGCTTCACGAAAAGCTTGTCGGTGCGGGCAAAAACCTTCCAGTCGATGTGGCGCGTGCTCTCGCCGGGGTTATACAGGCGGTGCTCCGAAAACTCCACCGAAAACCCGTGGTAGGGCGACTGGTGCAGGCCGGTAATGAACCCATCCACGAGCTGGCGGGCCAGAAACTCAAGGTTCTCGAAGGAGCGGATGGCGGCGAGGTCGAGGGGCATGGGGTGAATTTTGTTGTTGTAAAGAACGTCATGCTGAGCGCAGCCGAAGCATCTCGCGTGCAGCAGTTATTAAATCGTGTTGATTAGTGGTGGCACGCGAGATGTTTCGGCTGCGCTCAGCATGACGTTCTTCTTCTTCGCCCCCACCGCGAGCACCGTTCCTGCCTTCAACACCAACGCTACCCCCGCCGTTTATCTTTGCTACAACTTTCGTAAGTTAGGCCTTTCAACCAACCGACCGTTTCTATTTCCCACCCATACCCCCAACCCAACGCCGTGGACGACCGTCACGACCAGGAAGAAATTTATTCTCAACGCATTAAAGCCGGCAAGCGCACGTATTTCTTCGACGTGAAAGCCACCCGCGGCCAGGATTACTACCTGACCATCACCGAGAGCAAGCGCCGCCAGAACGGCGACGACTCCGTTTCGTACGAAAAGCACAAAATTTTCCTCTACAAGGAAGATTTCCTAAAGTTCGTGGATGCCCTGCAGGACGCCGTGGACTATGTGCGCGAAGAACTGCTGAGCCCCGAGGAAGTGGCCGAGCTCGACCGCCCCCGCGAGTACGACGACCGCGACCAGCCCCGCCGCGAGGTGGAGCGCCCCGCCTTCGACCCCAACCGCAGCGACGACAGCTTCTAGGGCTTTGCCCGTCATGCAGCGCGCAGCGAAGCATCTTTACCTCAATAGTAAACCAATCGACAGGAGTTAGTATCGAGGTAAAGATGCTCCGCTGCGCGCTGCATGACAGATGCCCCCAAAACGGCGTAATCAGACTTTCGTCTGGCTGCGCCGTTTTGCGTTACCGCAAGCCGTACCTTTGCAGCCGAATTGCCCCCAATTCATAATTGATAATTCATAATTTATAATTCCAAAAAATGGGCCTCCGCTGCGGTATCGTCGGCTTGCCGAACGTCGGTAAATCCACCCTTTTCAACGCGCTTTCGAACGCCAAGGCCGAATCGGCCAACTACCCGTTCTGCACCATCGAGCCCAACGTGGGCGTTATCACCGTGCCCGATGAGCGCCTCCAGATTCTGGAAGCCCTCGTGAACCCCAAGCGCGTGCTGCCCACCATCATCGAGTTTGTCGACATTGCCGGCCTCGTGAAGGGTGCCAGCAAGGGCGAAGGCCTGGGCAATAAATTCCTGGCCAACATTCGCGAGGTAGACGCCATTATCCACGTGGTGCGCTGCTTCGACGACCCCAACATCGTGCACGTAGCCGGCGGCGTCGACCCGGTTTTTGATAAGGATGTTATCGACACCGAGCTGCAGCTCAAGGACCTGGAAAGCGTCGACAAGAAGCTGGTGAAATCGGAGCGCAGCGCCAAAGCCGGCGATGCTGTGGCCAAGAAGGAAGTTGCAGTGCTTCAGCGTTTCAAGGATGCCCTGGAGGCCGGCCAGAACGCCCGCGCCCTCAGCGTCACCCCCGATGAGCTGGAAGCAGTGGCCGACCTGCAGCTGCTCACCATCAAGCCCGTGATTTACGTGGCCAACGTGGACGAGGCCAGCATTGCCAGCAACGGCAACCACCACGTAACCGCCCTGCGCGAGCACGTGAAGGCCGAAGGTGCCCAGGTAGTGCTGGTATCGGCCGCCATCGAGGAGCAGATTGCCGACATGGAGGACCCCGAGGAAAAAGAAATGTTCCTGGGCGAGTATGGCCTCACCGAGTCGGGCCTGAACAAGCTCATCCGCGCCAGCTACGAGCTGCTGAACCTGATTACCTACTTCACTGCCGGCGTGCAGGAAGTGCGCGCCTGGACTATCCATCGCGGCGACAAAGCGCCCGCCGCCGCCGGCGTCATTCACTCCGATTTCGAGAAAGGCTTCATCCGCGCCGAGGTTATCAAGCTGCCCGATTATCAGGAGTATAAGACGGAAGTAAAAATCAAGGAAGCCGGAAAAATGGCTGTGGAAGGCAAGGAGTATGTGGTGCAGGATGGTGACATCATGCACTTCCGCTTCAACGTCTAAGACCACGAATTAGCTCGGATTTTAGCGGATTTCACGGATTTTGTGGACGTTGAAAATCAGCAAAAAAGGCTTGCCAGTAGGCAAGCCTTTTTATTTTTTCTGATGACCATGCTGGCCGTCGGATGATGGATAATAATCGGCTACAAAATCCGTGAAATCCGCTAAAATCCGAGCTAATTCGTGGTCTATTTGCCTACTCTACCCTACTATTTTTCAGGTACAAAAACGGGGCAGCCCGACCTTTGGGGTTACGACACCACCAAAAACCCGTTCTGCCCCGTGAAGCAACACTTCGCCGCTAAAATTACGACGCTTTTGCAGCAGGCCCCGTTTGTGGGCCACTTGTCCCGCCAAAAGTTTGTGGGCCAGTTTATTCTTGGCCTGATAAAGAGCCGCAACGTGCAATTCGGCGAGGTGGCCCAGCACCTCAATGACGCGGCCAAGCCCGCCTCGAACGAAACGCGCATTCAGGACTTTTTCCGCGAAGTAGACCTCAATTACGTACTGGTGGCCAGGATTTTACTGAGTTTGTTGCCTGCGCAGGGCAAGCTGCGCTTATGCCTCGACCGCACGGAGTGGGACTTCGGCCAGTGCCAAGTGAACATCCTGCTCGTCACCGTCGGCACGGGCGAGGTCCACGTGCCCCTTTATTGGCACCTGCTCGACAACCGCAGCGGCAACTCCAACGCCGCCGACCGCATCGCGGTGCTCGAAAAGTGCCTGGCCTTGCTGGGCAAAGACCGCATCGGCCTGGTCGTGGGCGACCGGGAATTTGTCGGCCATGCGTGGTTCAAGTGGCTCAAAGACAATGGGCTTAATTTTGTCATGCGCCTGCCCAAGCACCACTGCCTGACCCACGCCGACGGCCGGCGGCAGGCCGTGGCCGACCTGGGCCTGGTGCCGGGGCAGGTGCGCCGCTTCGCCCACGTGCAGGTCGACGGAGTCTGGGGGCAGGTCTGGGTCAAGGCCGTGGCGGCGGACGCGTTTGTCTTCCTGTTTGCCACGGCCGGCCTGAACCACCTCGAGCAACTCTATGCCAAGCGCTGGACGATTGAGCAATGCTTTCAAAATCTGAAAGGGCGGGGCTTTAACCTGGAAGCCACCCACTTGCGCTGTTTCCAAAAGCTGCGCAAGCTCGTGGCCCTGGTCAGCCTGGCCTACGCGTTTTGTCTGGGCGTGGGCGCGGCCGCCCACGGCGGCCGCCAGCCCATTGCCCGCAAAAACCACGGCTACCGGGCCGCCAGCCTGAGCCGCCACGGCCTCAATCTGCTCCGCCAACTCGCCCGCCCGCTGACCCTGCCCGAGGACCCATTGGCCCGCTTGGTTGAAACGCTACTGAACTGGATTACGAGGCAACTTGCTAAAAATCAATTACTAAAAATAGTAGGGTAGAGTACTATTTGCCCACTACCTTATACAGCATGCCCTTGGGCAGCTTATCGGTGGTTTTCATGCCATTTACAATGGCCAGCTCCTGGTAGCGGCTCGACGGAACACCGGCCGAGGCCAGGGCTGCCGCCAGCGTTTGGGTGCCGGTGGCGGTGCGGATGTGGATGTGCTCGGGCTGGCGGTTTAGCTTGCTGGCCTCGGTGAGGCGGGCGTAGCCTTGGGCGGCCTGCTGAAACTGCGGCGCATAGGCGCTGAACGAGGAGGGTTCGGCCAGGCCCACAAATGCGTAGATGCTCTTGCCGTCTTGAATGAGCTGGGCCAGCACGTGGGCCGAGGTACTGTTTTGGTCGGAAGCCTGTTGGTCGCCTTCAAACACGAGGGCCGGGAAGCCGTTGATGGTCGTTTTCTGGGCCTGCGCATTGCTTACGCCAATGGCCTTGGCCAGGCTCTGGCCGGCTTCGTCGAGCGAAGAGCCGCCGGCTCCCAGGAATACGAGCAGGGCTTTGCCATTGGGCTCCTGCATCTGGAATTTATCGGGGGAGTTCTGCGACTTCCAGCCCGAGGGGATGGGGAAGCGGAATTTCAAATCGGGGTGGTAAAACACGCTGTTTTCCACGAAGCCCTGGCGCGGGTCTTCGCCAAAAGTCAGGCCCTCGATGGAGCGCAGGTAAGCGTCGCGGTTCACTGCGAAGGTGCTGCGGCCGGCGCTCTGCTTGGCCTGGGCGGCCAGCTGCTTCACGCGGGTGTAGCGGTCGGCCGAGTTGGGGTGGGTGCTGAGGAAGGTGGGAATGCTGCTGCCGCTCTGAGCCTCGGTGCGCTCCAGGGTCTGGAAAAAATCGGCCATGTGGCTGGCATCGTAGCCGATTTTGGTGGAGTACTTCACGCCCAACCCGTCGGCCTCGTTCTCGTCGTCGCGGCTATATTTCAGCATGCCCAGGCCCACCACCTGCTGCGCCACGCCGCCCAGCGACTGCATCACGCGCGGGGCTACTATCGAGCCCAGCAGCATACCGATGCCGGCAATGGTGCTGCGCGTCTGCTGCTTTTTGCCGTGCTGGGCGGTAATGTGGCCGAGTTCGTGCCCGAGCACGCCGGAGAACTGGGCTTCGTCATTGAAATACGCCATGATGCCGCGCGTGAAGTACACGTGGCCATCGGGTGTGGCGAAGGCGTTGATGACGGGCGAATCGACCACGGTGAAGCCGTAGTCGCCGGGGCGGTCCGAAATGGCCGCCATGGCCTTGCCCCGCGCCGTGATGAGCTGTTGCAGCTTGGCATTGTTATACAAGCCAAACTGGGCGATAACGGCCGGGTCGGGTTTGGCCCCTTGCAGCGGGCGGGCGGCCGGAATAGCGCGGGCCGAAGCCGTGGCCGGGCGGCGGGCCGCCCAGTCAGTCATGCTGGAAGAGCTGGCCAGCGGCAGCAGTAATGAAAGCAGCGCGCCAGTGCGCAGGGCAGGAAGAAACGAAAAATTCATGGGAATAAATAAAGCGGAATTTACCGGTGAAGAACAGCGGATGGGCCTGCAACGGCGGCGGGGCAAATGCGGTTACGCCGCGCTAGGGTTGGACCCGGTGGGGTGGGCGGTTAGCTTTGCGATGGGGCCGGCCGGGGCAGGCTCCACCGGGGTTATGCCATTTCCCTGCCAGTTTGTGGCCAAACCAGTCATATTCACTCAAAACACACCCGATAACCGGGAACATTGCGGCTGATTTTACCTGGTTGTATTTCAAATTTTAGGATGATTATTCCCCGTTCGTGGCCCGTGTGGCTGCCCGCAGCTTTTTTGTTCCTGGCGTGTAGCCGCCAGCCCACGGCCAGCAGCGCCAGCCGTTTCGCTCCCGCGCCACCGGTGGTGGATGGGCGGGCCACGGAGTGGACCGACTCCCTGCACTACGACCCCACCAGCAAGCTGCAATACCAGGTGCTGAACGATGGCCGCGCGGTGTACCTGCGCATCAAAGCCGCCGACCCGGCCACCCAGGCTAAAATTGTGCGGCTGGGCCTCACGGTCTGGCTCGATACCACGGGCCGCAACCAGCACCAGTTTGGGGTGCGGTTTCCGATAGGCGGGCCTCTGGCTGGGCGTGGCGAGCCCGAAGGCGGCGACCAGCAGTCCGAGCTCGGCTCGCCTGCCGAACGCCGGGCGGCCCGGCATGAGCGCATGACGCGGGTAATCGGCAATATGCGTGAGATGGAGCTCCTCAACTACAAAGGCAGCAAGGAGCCCACCCTCACCGATGCCCAGTCGCAGCTCGGCGTGAAAGCCGCCCTTGGCGTGGATGCGCAGGAAGACCTGATTTATGAGCTGGCCGTGCCGATGCGCCTGCTTTACCGCAAACTGCCCGCGCTGGCCGGCGGCCGGCCCGCCGTGGTAGGCATCACCATCGCTGGCAACAAGTGGAACCCGCCCGTGGGCAGCCCCGGCGGCAGCGTGATGAACAGCGGCCAGGGCGGCATGGGCATGCGCGGCGGTATGCCTGGCGGTGGCATGCGGGGTGGCGGCATGCGTGGCAGCTACGGCATTGAAAGCATCTCCTTGAAAACCAGCGTGCAGCTCAGTAGCGGTAAGTAGCTTGCCGGGCCGGCGGGCTACTGCCGGCTGTTCATATCCACGGCTTTGTAGCCGATAAGCAGGTCGGCGCGGGTGCCGGGCGGGCGGTAGTACACCAGCAGGTCGTACTGGTTTTCGGTTTCGTAGTGCGTGCCTTCGAAGTACACTTCGTTGGGGGCCTTGCCGGCGGCCCCGGCCACGGCAAAATCGTAGTTGTAGTAGCCTTGCTTAAGCAGGGCGTGGCCGGTGTAGAGCTGCTGCGCTTCGTCGTATTTCAGCTTGAACTCGTCCTTCAGCTGCCAGTCGGTGAGGGCACCAAACACGTAGACCGGGCCGGGCGCGGGCTGCGGGGCTTTTAGCTGAAACTGCACGTCGGCGTAGTCGGCGTTGGTGGCGCCGTTACCGTATTCGCGGCTCTCGAACACGCGCTGGCCGTTGGAATCCACGTACTGGTTGTAGGCCGTCTGGCTGCGCGATACTTCGGGCTGCAGCTGCACCGTGGTCGCGGGCATGGCGCGCGGGTCTACGTGCAGCACGCCAATGCCCACCGTCTGGATGGAGCGGGTATCGAAATACCGGTACTCGCTGAGGCCGGGAAAAGCATTCTCGAAGTTGAAATACTGGTAGTCGAGGCGGCGCTCGGCGTCGCGCACGAATGTGGGGCGCAGGTTGTACTTGGCGTTGTCCCAGCGGAAGTTCTGGCGCAGCACCACCTTCACTTCCACGGCGGGGTTCACCAAGTCCACGGTGCCGTAGCCAATACTGAAATCGAGCTGCTGCATGGTGAACCGCTCCTGCCCGCCGATGACGATGCCCGGGGCCAGGCCCACACTCACCTGGTTCTCATACACCAGCAGCCGGCGCGATACCACCGGTACGCTACCCGCGCTTTGTACCACCAGCAGGTAGTTGCCGCTCAGCTTCACCTGCGGGGCGCGCAGCCGGTAGTGGAAATACGGCACCTTGGTACCCGTGCCCACCCGGTAATCGGTGATGAGAAACTCGTTGATTTCGCTCAGAAACTGCATGTCCGTGAGCACCGACGGCTGCCAGTCCACATCGCAGTGAATGAGCTTGGCGGTGAAGCGCTGGCTTTGCGGGCCTAACACGTCAAACTCCAGCACGATGCTCGGGCTCTGGCCCAGCGGCACCACCGGCGGCTGCAATACCTCGTTGGGCCGGCCCGTATTCACGTAGCACTGCACGCTGCGCACGTCGGGCGCGTAGGTGTAGTCCTGGTAGCGCAGGGTTTTATCGGCGTAGTATTCGGGCGGGCGCTGGGTGCCGGGCGCGGTGCTGGTGATGGGGGTGCCCAGCGGCACGCAGGCGGCGGCCAGCAGCAGGAGAGAGGCAAGGGGAAGAAAGCGCATGGCACGAAAGTACGGTTGCCTGCCCGCCAATGCCGGGCGCAACGACTGCGCAGCGTTATTTTACGTTACCAATAGGGCGGCCCTGGTGCCCAGCCGGTATTGCCGGCCGCACGCAGCCGTCGTTCACATGTTCTTTTTCCCATTCCAATTCCCCCGCCCCATGCGCGTACACACCCAGGAAACCCAAGCCAGCCTCACGCCCAAAACGTCGCTGCAGATTTTAAAAGAAGGCAATAGCCGATTCGTCAACAACCTGAAAGCCAACCGTAACCTACTGGAGCAGGCCGGCTATACCGCCGACGGCCAATTCCCATTCGCCGTTATCCTGAGCTGCATCGACAGTCGGACGTCGGCCGAGCTGATTTTTGACCAGGGCCTGGGCGATGTGTTCAGCGTGCGCGTGGCCGGTAACATCATCAACGAAGACATTCTGGGCAGCATGGAATTTGCCTGCAAGGTGGCCGGCTCGAAAATAATTGTGGTGCTGGGCCACACCAAATGCGGTGCCGTGAAGGGTGCCTGCGACCACGTGGAAATGGGCAACCTGACGGCCCTGCTCAATAAAATTCAGCCGGCCGTATTCAACGAGAAAACCGAAACCGAAGACCGCACTTCCGGCAATCCGGCCTTCGTGGAAAAAGTATCCCTGATAAACGTGAAACGCACGGTACAGGCCATCCTGGAGCGCAGCCCGATACTGAAAGAGATGATTGAAGCGGGCCAGGTCGGCATTGTGGGCGGCATGCACGACATTGCCACGGGCCAGGTGGCTTTTCTGGAAGACGAAGCGGCTTAGCGGCGCTGGCGGGGAGGTAGCCGACACGCACATCATGCCGGACCTGCTTGGCCATATATGTCAGCTTTAAAACCACCGAAATATATTCCCATGTTGCTCAACGAGCCTTACCAGCTTCCTGGCTCGATAGCCGGGGTCTGTAACCGGCGAGTTGCGGCAAGCCAGCTCATCTAGCCGGTATCCCGCAACTCACTTGCGTACTAAGGACGGATTGCCGCAACTTGCAATAGCTGCGAGTTGCGGCAATCCAAATGTTAGTGGCAAGGCTGACAGACGCAACACACGGACAGACAAATTCAAAATAAAAGAAGAATGAAAATAGTTTTTACAATAATTGGACTGATAGTTTTAGCAATAGTAATTTTTGCTGTTTACCGATTTATTACTGTTAAACGACAAAATAACAAACTTAATGCAGAACGCTTTGACAGATTAAAAGAGCTCTACGACAAACTCGAAAGTGGACAAGAAATTACTGAAAATGACGTTCTGCCTTTTGCAAAAAACATATTGACCAGACAAACAGCATTTCAACTTTTAGCTGACCACGACAAGACAAATCTTTTTCCGAAGGAATTCAATAATTTAATTTCAGGTGCTGAAAGTAATCTTGCAAATTGGTTAGAGTTTCCGACTGAACTTGATGCTTGTCCTGACGAAATTGAACATATTAAACGTGTAACTTTTGACTTTGACGGACAAAACAACTTTGTTCACTATGAAGTTTTCAAATGTCGAGTGAACGAGCCACATTGGTCTGCAAAAGACGGATGGTTTTTAGGTATAGTTGGACCATATTTTGACAACAGCAAACCTTACGACTTTCCTCACGCAACATTTAGTAGAATAAGTAGCACGTTGGACAAAGTTACACCAGAAGAAGAAGCAAAATGGGTTCACGACAATATATCAAACAGACAATGAAAAGAAGCCCAGCCACTAACAGGCGTTTGGCAAAAAAGCGGGTTCAGTGCTTAAATGAAGCTTTGTGCTTCGTATCAAGTTCAGTGCTGGCAGACAGTTTAGTGCTTCGAAATCCGCTTCTTCGCCAAGCGCCAAAACGTTATAGGCAACCCTAACAGACTTCACGTTCGACAATATTGACAGACATAAAACGATATGAAATTTTAGAAGCATTGCCGACCTACGGACCAATGTATATTCCAGTCACTGAAAGTGGCGAACCCTTTTATTCAGAAGGTTTCGCTGTTCGTTTTTTCAAAACAGACGGTTCAGAATGGGTTGCTAATTTCCAACCAGGTTGGACAGACTTAAAAGGAATTTATGAATTAAAAGATACAACAAACCTATTGGTAATTGCTTATGGGACTTGTTATGTTATGAACCCAGACGATACGAAACCTGTTTCCGTTTTTGGTGTTGGATATGTTTCAGTTTTGAACACACAAGACGGGCGACTTATTTTACAAGACCAAACCGACTTGACAATTATTGAAACCGATGGCAGTCATTGGGACACAACTCGAATTTCTTGGGACGGACTAAAAGACTTAAAACTTGAAAACAATATTGTTTCCGGACTTTCATACGACCCAATGACTGAAGCAGATGAATTGGTTCACTTTTCGTATGACATTGACAACAAAATTTTGACTGGCGGAAGTTACAATAGATACGAAACAGTGAAAAAGCCTTGGTGGAAAATGTGGTGACAGACAAGGGTATGCACATAACATTGGTATTGCTGCAAGTGGGGCTGGACGTTGAAACTTCGGCTGTTTGCATCGCTGTACTTTAGTTCGGGCAGACGAATATCTATTTGGCTTTTTGTTGTTAACTTCAACTTTATATTTTCAATTGGGCAGCGGTTCCGGGCTGGACGTTCAATGAATTCCCCACCTGCAGCAATACCTGTTCGTCGTCGGGCAGCCTAAAAACGAGACAGGAAAAGAAACGGGAAAAAGAGATGATGAAAATGCTATGGAAATACTGAGTGACCAGATAATACGACCAACTAGCTTTGTAATAGACTCGTTGAATTCTGTTAGTGGTTTCAAAAAATAAAAAAATGAAATACTTAATAATTTTACTCGTACTCGGCTTATCCGCTAATTCAAATATGAAACATATTTATAATTTTTCAACTCAATCGAACATCAAGGAATGGCGTATTGTCAACGATGGTGTGATGGGTGGTATATCAAAGAGTTCATTTGTGCTTACCGATGCAGGACATGGACAATTTTCAGGTCACGTTTCATTGGCGAACAACGGAGGATTTGCCTCGACTCAACTGAACACAACAATCAAACTAGCAGAAGAAAAGACATTTGTTGTTTTGCGGGTAAAAGGCGATGGTAAGAATTATGAGTTTCGTTTGAAGGGCAGTATTTCGCAGTCTGAGTCTTATGTGCACCAATTTAGCACTTCAGGAGAATGGGAAAACATTAAGTTAGAAATCAGGGAATTTTACCCGCAGTATCGAGGGCGCAAAATGAACATCCCGAATTTTAATTTTGCAAGCATCGAACAATTGAGTTTTTTGATTGCCAACAAGCAAGACGAAGACTTCAAATTATTGATTGATTGGATAGGCTTGGAGTAAATTCAAAGTTACCAGCGACTATTTTGGACGAGCGTAAAACATACAGCAGACAAGAAGGCCGACCCGATAACACTGGTTTGGCAAAAGTGGCGGTTCAGTGCTCCGCAGACACATTTGTGGTTAATCAAAGTTTGGTTCTCCGCATCAACATTTGTGGTGAAAATCGCCACCTTCGCCAAGCCCGAAACCGTCGTCGTTGCCATTAAAAAAGCCTCTCCTGAAGCAATTGCTTCTGGAGAGGCTTTTATTTTTAAGCGGCTATGCGACTATACTTCCGCCAGCATTTCCCACCGGTCATTCAACTGGGCCAGCTCCTTTTTCACCTGCTCGAATTTCATTGTCGCGTCTTTCAGCTGCGATGAGTTTTCGTAGATTTTCGGGTCGGCGAGCTGCTTTTCGTAGCCGGCTAGTTCTTTTTCCAGCGTATCGATTTTGGCTTCTACTTCGGCCAGTTCTTTCAGCGCCTTTTTCTGGTCGGGCGAGGACGTTTTAGCGGGAGCAGACTCGGATTTTTTGTCCTCCTTATGCTGCGGCTTGGGGGCCGAGGGGCTGGGCAGGCCGGCTTTCTTGGCGGCCTTCTCGCGGTCTTCCTGCCAGGTTTCGTACTCGGCGTAGGTGCCGGGGTACTCTTTCAGCTGGAAATCCTCGATGTACCAGATTTTAGTAGCCACGTTCTCCACGAAGAACCGGTCGTGACTAATCACGATGAACGTGCCCTGGTACTGCTCCAGGGCCTGAATCAGGATGTTTACCGACACCATATCCAGGTGGTTGGTCGGTTCATCAAGCAGCAGGAAGTTGGCTTCTGAAATCAGGGTTTTGGCCAGGGCCACGCGGCTTTTCTCGCCACCGCTGAGGACTTTGATTTTCTTGAAAACCTCCTCGCCCGTGAATAGGAACGAGCCCAGTACCGAGCGCAACTCCATGTCGTTGCGCTTCGAGCCGGCCTCGCTCATCTCCTGCAAAATTTCGTTGTCGAGCGTCAGCGACTCCAGCTGGTGCTGGGCGTAGAACGACATAATCACGTTGTGGCCCAGCTGGTGCTTGCCGTTGGTGGGCGCTTCGGTGCCGGCCACGAGGCGCATAAGCGTCGATTTGCCCTTGCCGTTGGCGCCAATCAGCGCGATTTTGTCGCCCCGCTCGATGTGCACATTCGTGTCGCGGAAAATCAGCTTCTGGTCGTACTTCTTCGTCACGTGCTCCATGCGCAGAATGTGCCGGCCGGGCTCCACCTTGAAGGTGAACTTCATGTTGATTTTGGCGGCGTCCTGGGCCACGTCCTCAATGCGCTCCAGCTTGTCGAGGGCCTTCACGCGGCTCTGGGCCTGCTTGGCCTTGCTGGCCTTGGCCTTAAAGCGCTCAATGAACTTCTCAGCCTGCCGAATCTGGGCCTGCTGGTTATCAAAGGCGCCCTTCTGAATGAGGTTGCGCTCCACCTTTTCTTCGAGGTAGTAGCTGTAGTTGCCGGCGTAGGGCACCAGCTTGCCGCTAATCACCTCCACCGTGGTGTTGGTGGTGCGGTCGAGAAAGGCCCGGTCGTGGCTCACGATGATGACGGCGCCCTCGTAGTCGGCCAGGTAGTTCTCAATCCACTTAATGGAGGGCAGGTCCAAGTGGTTGGTGGGTTCGTCGAGCAGCAGCAGCGAGGGCTGCTGGAGCAGGATTTTGGCTAGCATCACGCGCATGCGCCAGCCGCCCGAAAAGGATTTGAGCGGCTTGGTCAGCTCCTCGGTCGTGAAGCCTAGGCCTTCGAGAATTTCCTCAGCGCGGGCCTGCATGGTGTAGCCGCCCAGCGCCTCAAACCGCTCCTGCATGGTGGCGAGCTTATCGATGAGGTCGTCGGAATAATCGGTTTCGAACAGCACCAGAATGTCGTCGATTTTCTGCTGCAGCTCCAGGGCTTCGGCAAAAGCCTGCATGGCTACGTGCAGAATGCTTTCGTGCGTGTCGTAGCTCAGCAGGTCCTGGTTCAGGAAGCCCAGGCTCACGTCCTTGGCCATCGAAATCGAGCCGCCATCGGCCTTGTACTCGCCCACCAACAGGCGCAGTAGCGTCGATTTGCCGGTGCCATTGAGGCCGATAAGGCCAATTTTGTCCTTGGGCTTAATGTGCAGGCTGGCGTTATCGTACAGCGCACGGGAGCCAAAGTGGAAGTCGAGGTCGGAAATGGAAATCATCTAGTCAGCGGTATTGAGGGGCAAAGGTACGGCGCAAGGTTGGGCTTGGCGTCAGGCCCCGGCCGGTGGCCGCTTTTCAAAACCAAAATACCCAGCCGTTGGTATTACCCATGTTCCTACACGGGTGCGGCCTGTTTTGTGCCTTTTATACATCCCCCATTCTCATGACCATGTTTTCCCTTCAAGTTTCGGCGGCCTCGTCCCGTCGCCTGGTGCCGGCTGCCGTGCTCGGCCTACTGCTGCTTGGTAGCTGTTCCAAAGACAAAGAGCCTGACGTAGTAACGCCCGCGGCCCCCGCCGTTGTTACCTTCACCCAGGCCGGTCTTTACCCCGAGGGCGTGCAGTACGACGCCGCTAACACCCGCTTCCTGGTCACGTCTCTCACCACCGGCCGCGTGGGCCAGGTGAAGGACGACGGCACCTACAGCACCGCTTTCCCCGACGACCCCAAGCTGGTGTCGGCCATTGGCCTGTACCTCGACGAGCCCCGCAACCGCGTACTGGCGGCCATTTCGGACCCCGGTGCCAATGCGGCCCGTAGCACCGCTACCACCCAGGGCAAGCTGGCCCGCCTGGCCATCTTCAACCGCAGCGCCCCCACGGCCGCCCCCACGATAGTAGAACTCGGTACTCTGCGCCCGGCCCTGGCGCACTTTGCCAACGACATCGCCGTCGATGCCCAGGGCAACGCCTACGTCACCGATAGCTTCTCCAACCTGATTTACAAAGTGGACCCGCAGAATAATGCCACCGTGTTTCTGGAAGACGCGGCCCGCTTGGGCACCCCGGCCGCCGGCGCGTTCGGCTTCAACGGCATCGTGGTGCACCCCGACGGGTACCTGCTGGTGGCCAAGTCCGACAACGGCGTGATCTATAAAGTGCCGCTCACTAACCCAGCCGGCTACGTGCCGGTGGCCACCACCCAAAACCTGATGGCCGCCGATGGCCTGCTGCTGCAAGACAACAACACCTTGCAGGTGGTGAGTAATGCCCAGGCCAAGGTGTTTCGCCTGGCCACCACCAACAACTTTGGGGCGGCCACGCTCTCGGGCACCTTTGCCACCAAGGCCGAATTCCCGACCACGCTCACCCAGCGCGCCGGCAACAGCTACGTGCTCTATGCCAACCTCGACGCGCTGTTTTCGGGCCGCATGCCGGCCGTCAGCCAGTACAGCATCAACCGGGTGACGTTCCAGTAGCCTCTCTACTGGTTTCGAGCCAAAAAGGGCTGCTTTCCAATTGGAAAGCAGCCCTTTTTCACGTGAACTAAAGAATGCGGCTCAATGGCAGCGCCCGGGTAATTATCCGATGGAGTGGTGCCTAAAAGGGTTCATTTGGGCAGCGGCGCTTCGTCCTTGCTCTCGCTCAGCTTCTGGGCGATTTTTTGGGGCACGCCCACGTTGTTGAACAGGCCGCTTACCACGCCCTGCCGCCAGAGGGCGAACACCGAAAAGCGTGGCTCGCGGGTGCTTTTCATCTCGCCGGTTACCAGCTTGCCACGCTTGCGCGGGTTCTGGTCCCGAATTACCACGACGTTGACGGCTTTGGAGATAACGCGCTTGATAAGGGTTTTCTTTACTTCTTCGTTCTTGTAGCCAAGCAGTTCCATCTGCAAGCCCGAATACTCGGTCCACATGGTGCCCGTGGTGCCCTGGCGGTCTGCCCGCATATCGAAACGAATACGCTGCGCCTTGCCGCTCTTGAATTCGACCAGCTTGGTGGGCACGGTCATGGAGTTGAGCATGGCAAATGGGCCGGGGCCGAACGCGCCCCAGATGCGGTGCCGGCCCTTGGGGTCGAGCAAATACATGGATACCTGGGCATCGAGCCGGCACTGGTTCTGGAGGTAGGTGCTGGCCTTGCCGGTGAGGGGCCGGGCGGCGGTCTGGTGCCGGCGGTCGTTGCTCAGGTTATAGAACGTGCCGTTGAAGCGGTTGATGTTCATGGTGCCGGTGAGGGGCGTGAGCGGGCTGCGGTAGGTCGAGTACAGGTTGCCATTCACGAGGTCGAGCCGGGGCACGTCGATGATTACGGGGAGGTTGAGCATCTCCTCGGGCGATATCTTAGAGCGGTTCGGGTTGATAGGCCCCCGGCCGTCGGAGGCGATGGTGACGACAGGGCTTTGCACGGTGACGCGCTTCAGGCGGAAATCGCCGTGCTCAACCAGGCCTTTGAAAGCGAGTCCGGCCAGGGTCAGGGCCTTCAATTTGATGGTAACGGCCGGGGCCTGGTAGCCCTTGTGCAGGTTCATGCCGATGGGCGAGAACTGGGGCTTCAAGAGCATGTCGCTGAATACCAGTTGCTGGGAATTGGTGTCGAGGTGCACATGCGCGCTGCTGGCCTGGTAAAAGGGCGGGTCGAAGGGTGCCGACAGCTGGCCGGTGTTCAGCAGCCATGCGCGGGCGTAGGCTATGCGGCCCGGGTCGGCATTGGCCGCCGAGTCGATGCGGATGGCAGTGGCCGTCACGTTCAGGTCGCGTACCTGGGGGGCATGCCGCCAGCGGCCGAAAAGCAGCTCGCCGTGGTTCACCCGCACCACGGCCAAATCGGAGCGGCGCAGGTATTTCGACAGCAATTTCCAGAAGGGCGGGGGCGGCTACACGGGCGGCGTGAAGTGAAGGTTGGGCCGGTCCAGGACCAGGCTTTGGGCCTGAAAGTGCTTTTGTTGAAGGGCTTTCGCATCGAGCCCGGCTAGTGCCAGGCTGGGCAGCACCAGGTCGACGCGCAGGCCACCGGGCTTGCCCTGCCCCGGCGCGGGCGGCCGAATCCGCACCGAGCGCAGCGTAAACGTGCCCGCCGAAGTCGACAGCTGCAGGCTACCCAGCGCCAGCGCATGCGCCGCCACGGTGGCCTGGCTGCGGCCCAGCGCCACTTCCCAGGCTTTGGCGAAGAAAATGCGTTGTGCGTTGGGCGCGTTCACCGAGTCGAAATGAATGGCCGTACCCGCCACTTCCAAGCCGTGGATAATGGGGTTGGCCGCCGCGCCCTGCACCCGCACGTAGCCGCCGCGCACGTCCAGGTGGGCCAAATCCAGACTTTTGAGATAATCCGTCGCCGACTTCGAATTTCCCGCCGAGCTGTTGGCCGGTAAAACGGCCGTTACCTGCGGTAGCTGAATCAGCAGCGAATCGGCCCGGAACCGGTGCTGGTGCTGCAAGGCCGCCGCCTGCAGCCCCGTGAGGCGCAGGCGCGGCAGCAGCAAATCGACGCGGGGCTGGTCGGTACGGGCGGCCTCCAGCGGCTGCACGCGCCCGGAATCGAGCTGAATCAGGTGGTCGGCGGTGGCAATGGTGAGCCCGGCCACGGCCAGCTGGTGGCCGGCTGCCTGTCCTTGCGCATGCTGAAGTAGGAGATTCCAGCCAATGGCGTAGCCCAGGCGCTGCGAATCGGCCGCGCCGGCCGCGCTGATGAGCAGGTTTTGGGCGCTCAAATCGGCGCGTCGGAAGCGGGCCGTGGGCTGGGCCTGCGCCCCGCTGGGCTGGTAGTTGGCGCGGGTGTGCAGCAGGCCGAAGTAGCGGATATCCAGTCCTTTAAGCTTAAGCGGTAATTGCTCGTACAGCGGCTTTCCGGCGTTTTTGGTGGGTTTTCGGGCCAAAGCCAGTACCTCAATCCGGGCCGAGTCCAGCACCACGCTATCAATGGGCACCACACCTTTGCGCAGCAGCGCCAGCAGGCCGATGCCCGTAACATTGAGCTGCGCTGCGTCGAGTTGCACGCGGGGCAGCGTATCGGCCACGGTAGCGGCTGGGCGCAGGCGCAGGCCACTTAGCCGGATGGCGCGCTGCCACAGGCTGGTGTGCAGTGCGCCCACTTGCAGGCGGTACTGGCCGTGGGTTTGGGTGGTCACCTACTGCTCCAGCTTGCGGCGCAGCCAGGGGTCGAGCAGCTGCTGCACCACCAGGGTGATTCCCAGCAGCACGATTGCCGCGCCCAGCAGCCACCAGACCCAACGGCGGGACCGGGGCGTGGGCGCTTCCGACACGGGGAGCGCGGAGAGCGGCGGAAGGGCCGTTGGTTTCTCTGATTCAAATACGACTGGAGGCGGAAAGCGGGTAACGCAAATGGACCCGGTCAGGGTTGTGCTTTGACGCATTAAGTCGATGAAAAGGCCCGGTTTGCCGACCGGCCTGCTGGTTGAAAATGCCAGCTGGACAGTTGCCACTTCGGTCATATTCATTACTTTTAGCCTATGCCTACCCCATCTTCCGCCTATGCCCTGGGCGCGGCCCTGCTGGCTACCTTCTGCCACAATTTTCAGCAGTATAAAACCCTGGCCGACCGTGCCCTGGTCCAGCTCAGCGATGCTGAGTGGGGGCAGCAGCCCGCGCCGGGCAGCAACAGAGCGGTCGTTATCGTGCAGCACATGGCGGGCAACCTGCGCTCCCGTCTTACCGATTTTCTGACCACCGACGGCGAAAAGCCGGTCCGCCAGCGCGACCAGGAGTTTGAGGAGTCCCGCGACGTGGCCGACATCCCAGCGCTGCGGCAGGAGTGGGAAGCCGCGTGGCGCATCCTGTTCAATTTGCTGAACGAGCTCCAACCCGCCGATTTGCTGCGCATCGTCACCATTCGGGGCGAGGCGCACACCGTGCTGGAGGCTGTGCAGCGGCAGGTGGCCCACTACACCGCGCATGCCGGGCAGCTGGTGCAACTGGCCAAAATCATTCGGGGCGAAGGTTTTCAGTCCCTGAGCATCCCGCGCGGGCAGAGCCGGCAGTTCAATCAAACCATGCAAAACCGTAAATAAGCCTTCCCGTGCATCTACTTGGCCGTACTCCCGTAAGCAGTGAGCCGATATTTCAGCCCGATTTCCAATCTGGCTGCCCCGCCGAAAACACCGATTGGCCCCCGCCCCATATGCTCGCCATCACCACGCTGCTCAGCCCGCCCCACGCCGCCCGCATCAACCGCATCATCAAGCGGCTCGAAAAGAAATTCGGCATCGACGACGTGCAGGCCACTCCCGACCCGCACCTGACCTACCAGCTGGCCGGCGTGCACAAGCTCTCGGCCCTGAAGAAAGTGCTGGCCGACGTGGCCGCCACCACCGAGCCCTTTCCGGCCTTCACGACCGGTCTGGGCGTGTTTCCGGGCGAGCGGCCGGTCATCTACATCCCGGTGCTGCGCTCCGACGCCCTCAATGCCCTGCACCACCGCATCATCGAGGCCACTGCGCCGCTGTGCCTGCGCACCGACAAGTTCAGCGGCCCCGACTGCTGGCTGCCGCACATCTCTCTGGCCCTGCACGACACCACTCCCGACCTGCTGGGTCCGGTGCTGAGCTTCCTCAACGAGGAAACCTACAACCTGAAAATCGAGATAAATAACATTGCCATTCTGCGGCAGCAGGGCGAGTTTTTTCTGCAGGAAGAAGCGTTTGAGCTGGGCGCAAAAGTTGCGCTGGCAGCAGCGAAGTAGTATTCATAAATGCCATATTATCAGCTCGTCATGCAGAGCGCAGCGAAGCATCTTGCCCGCAGGAAGTAATCCAGTCGAAGGGATTAGTGACTGCGGGCAAGATGCTTCGCTGCGCTCTGCATGACGTTCTTTTTGATTCACTAAATTCCCTATACAGAAGGCGGAATCTGCGTGTCGTTATCCAGGCTCTGCCACAGGTACTTGCAGGCCAGGGAGCGGTAGGGCCGCCATGGCTCGGCAATGACAAGCATGCGCTTTTGGAGGGCGCGGCCGGTTTCCTCCAGGCCGTAGTGTCGGCGCATGGCGTTCTGCACGCCCAGGTCGCCCTCGGCAAACACGTCGGGCTGGTCGAGGGCGAACATTTGCAGCATTTGCGCCGTCCAGCGGCCCACGCCTTTGATGGCGGTAAGGTGCTGGGTGAAGGCATCTTCTGACAGGCTGGTGAGGTGCTCGTAGTCGAGCAGGCCGCGCTCATTGTACTCAGCAATGGCTTTGAGGTAGCCGGCTTTTTGGCGCGAGAGGCCGGCGGCGCGCAGCTCGTCTTCGCTCAGGGCCAGCACTTCGCGCGGCTCGGGGTAGCCCTCGGGCGGAAACAGGGCCTGGAAGCGCTTCCAGATGGCGGCGGTGGCTTTGTTCGAAATCTGCTGGCTTACGATGGCGCGCAGCAGGGCCAGGTACAGGTCTTCGTGGGGGCGCGGGTGAATGGCGCGGCCCGTGGCAATGACGGCCCCCAAAATCGGGTCGGCGGCCGAAAGGTGTTCGATGGCGGCTTGGTTGAGCATCTGGTAGGGCGTGAGGTGGGCTTAGTCCGGCAGGTCGGCGGGGTCAACGGGAATCATCACAATAGCAAGCACTTCGCCAGTGGGGGAGAGGCGCAGGCCCGTGAGGTTGCGCCCGAATACCGCCCCGGTATCGATGTACATCGTGTGGGATTCGGGGTCATGCAGGGGCTCACCGTCATCCATGGGGGTGTGGCCCACCACTTGCAGCTGCGGCAGCCGCCGAAGCGGCCCGCGCCGCCACAGAATGCCATCGGGGTTGTCGCGGTCCATGGCCACGGCCAGCGGGAAATCGGCTAGGCCGGCGTGGCTCACCAGCACATGGTCGTTTTGCCACAGCAGCTGGCGCTGTTCGAGCCAGGGCAGGTGCCGGGCCAGTAGCTTGGGCTTTAGCTTGTATTGGTCGGCGGTGCTGCGGCCGCCCCAGTTCAGCCAGGCGGGGTAGGGGCCCTGGGGGCCAAAGTGGTGCAGCAGGCAAAGCTCGTGGTTGCCCATCAGGAAAGTGGTCGACTCGGGGTACTGCTCACTCAGCTGGCGGGCCAGCTCCACGGTTTCGGGGGTGCGGGTGCCCCGGTCCACCAAATCGCCCACCTGAATGAGGTGCTCGGTGGCCGGGTTCCAGTGTTTCAGCAGGTTGCTGAAGGTGCGGAAGCAGCCGTGCACGTCGCCGATGATGAATAGATTCATGGCTCAGAAAACAGTGAGAAGGCAGCGGAAAGGTCCCTTGAAATGAAACGTGCGTCAGGCGTGCTTTTCTACTTCTTCCGGCTGTGGCTGCGCCACGCCCAGCCAGCGCACCAGCGGCCCGATGGTAAGGCCCTGGCCGATAATCGAAAACACCACCACCACGTAGGTGATGCCCACCAGCAGCTCGCGCGGCATGCTGGCGGGCAGGCTCAGGGCCAGCGCCACGGCCAGCCCGCCCCGCAGCCCGCCCCAGGTGAGCACAATGGTGCCGTGGTCGGAAACCTTAAACGTGGACCGGATGCGCAGCAGCCCCAGCGGCAGGGCCACCGCCACCATGCGGGCCACCAGCACAACGCCAATGGCCGCTACCCCCGCCAGCACCGTGCGCCCGGGAATGTGCAGCACCAGCACCTCCAGCCCCATCAGCACAAACAGCAGCGCGTTCAGCACTTCATCAATGAGCTCCCAGAACTTGTCCACGTAGTTTTGCGACTCATTCGAGAGCACCCCGCCGGTGCGGCTGAAATGGCCCACCAGCAAGCCGGCCATTACCATGGCCAGCGGCCCCGAAGTATGCAGCCGCGTGGCCAGGGCCGTGCCGCCGGCCACCAGCGCCAGCGTGATGAGCACTTCCACCTGGTAGTTGTCGATGGTGCGCAGTAGCCAGCCCGTGCCCAGCCCCAGCATGGTGCCCAGCACCAGCCCGCCCACCGTTTCGCGCAGAAAGATGCCGAGGGCGTGGCTCAGCGTGACATCGCCGGGGCCCAGCAAGGCCACTTCCAGCGTTACCACAAACAGCACCACGCCCACGCCGTCGTTGAACAGCGACTCCCCCACAATCTTGGTTTCCAGGGCTTTCGGGATATTAGCTTTGGTCAGAATGCTAAGCACGGCCACCGGGTCGGTGGGCGAAATAAGGGCCCCGAACAGCAGGCAATAGATAAACGGCGTGGGAAGCCCAAACCACGGCAGCATCAGGTACATGGCCCCGGCCACGATGCCCGTACTCAGTGGCGTGCCCACCAGTGCCAGTATGCCCACCGGCCAGCGCAGCCGCCCCAGGCTGCGGGTATCAACGTGAATGGCCCCCGCAAACAGCAGGAACCCCAGCATTACCTGCATTACGATGGTGCTGAAATCCAGCTTGTTCACCAGGTTCGCGAATTTCAGCACGGGTTTTACGTCGAACCGTGCCAGCCCCACCAGCGCCAGCGATGCCACCAGCCCAAGCACCATCAGGCCGATGGCGGTCGGCATTTTCAAAAAACGCAGGTTGACGTAGGCAAAGGCGGCAGCTAAAACGAGCAGAAGCGCAAGGGCGGTGTATAGGTCCAAGGTAATGGGGTGAGGGTAGGCAACAAAGAAAAAGGACCGTCATGCTGAGCTTGTCGAAGCATCGCTACCGCGCAATGCAATCCAATCCAATCGCAAGGATTTACTGTTGCGGTAGCGATGCTTCGACAGGCTCAGCATGACGGTCGCACAAAACCAAGGTTCTACGATATTTCCGCCAGGGCGGCCTCAATGCGCGCCACCATGGCGTCGTCCACGTCGAGGTGCGTCACAAAGCGAATCCACTGCGGCCCGAAGCTGCTGGCCCGGATGCCCTGTGCTTCCAGCGCGGCCAGGAAACCGGCGGCGGGCTGGGTGTCGTGCAGGCGGAAAATGACGAGGTTGGTTTCCGGGTTCAGCACCTCGGCCACGTAGGGCTGCAGGCGCAGCGTGGCCGCCAGCCGGGCGGCGCGGCGATGGTCATCGGCCAAGCGGTCAACATTATTTTCCAGCGCATACAGGCCGGCGGCCGCCAGGTAGCCGGCCTGCCGCCACCCGCCGCCCATCACCTTGCGGATGCGCTTGCACTTCTGGATAAATGCCTTCGAGCCCAGCAATACCGAGCCCACCGGCGCGCCCAGGCCTTTGCTCAAACACACCGAGATAGAGTCGAAAATTTGTCCATAATCTTCGCTGCGCTGCCCGGTAGCCACCAGTGCGTTGAAAATGCGAGCCCCGTCTAGGTGCCGCGCAAGCCCATGCTGCTTCGCCACCTCGCTGATGGCCGCCATATCGTCCCAGCTATAGCAACTGCCACCGCCCCGGTTGTGCGTGTTCTCCAGGCATACGAGGCGAGTAGTGGGGTAATGCACGTTTTCGGGCCGGATGGCGGCTTCCACCTGCGCGGCCGTGAGGCGGCCCCGGTCGCCGGGCAGCAGCGCCACCGATGCGGCGGAGTGGAAAGCGATACCGCCCACTTCCCACAGGTAAACGTGGGCCGTCTGCTCGCAGATAACCTCGCTCAGCGGCTCGGTGTGGGCCTTAATGGCAATCTGGTTGGTCATCGTGCCCGAGGGGCAAAACAGGCCGGCTTCCAGCCCGAAGCGGGCAGCGGCGGCTTCTTCGAGGCGGCGCACGGTGGGGTCTTCCTCATACACATCGTCGCCCACGGGCGCGGCCCACATGGCCGCCAGCATGGCAGGCGTGGGGCGGGTCACGGTATCGGAGCGCAAATCAACCAGGGGTAGTTGGGGGTTTTCAGCAGGCATAAGATGGGAACAATAGTAGGGAGCGAATGGAAACCGACGCGGCAAAAGCCGCCCGCAAAGCCTCTGCGCCGCAAACCAGCGCTAAGCTCCCCGGGCCGTGCAAAGCCGCCGGGGCAAAAGTAGCGCCCGAAACCCGGGGACTATCCATTGTCTGAATACGCAGTAATTCAGCAAAATGCCTCGTGGGCTTGCACTTTCAAAATGAAAGCCCTACTTTTGCCCTCCGTTTCGTAAGCCCCTAGACTTTAACCAATCCGGCACCATGTCCGTTACCCGCCTCAAGCGCAAGCACCGCAAGAACATTGCCCGCGCCAACAATAAGAAGAGCATTATCAAGGAGTTGCTCCGCACGCCCGTCCTGAAAAACGTGGACCTGGAAGAGCTGAAGTCGCGCTTCACCACTCCTGGTGCCGCCGCTCCCGCTGCTACAGCTCCCGCCGCCAAGGCTGCTAAAACCACCGAAGCCGCCGACAACGCCGCCGCTTTCGACACAGCTGATGCCGTGACCAAGCCGGTGAACGCCGACGGTCAGGAAGGTGAGCACCCCAAGCCTGAGATTGCGCTGTAAGTAACTTTTCGCTGGCCATTGGGCACAGGCCGAAGCAATTCGGTCGGTTGCCCCGGGCAGCCCAAAAAATCGACAAGCCCCGTTTCCTGTTTTACAGGTCGCGGGGCTTGTTGGCTTTGCCACGGGTGTCGGCTCTCACGTTGCCATGCTACGCTGCGTTCCCTTCACAGTGGGAACCGGAGCTGCCGCGCTTGCCCAGCTCCACGGCCTGCAAATCCACCACCTTGCCCGCCTCAATGCCAAAGCGCAGCAGCGTGCGAACCTGGTGGAAGCCGTGCCGGCCGGCCGCGCCGGGGTTCAGGTGCAGCAGGTGCCGCCGGGGGTCGGGCATTACCCGCAGAATGTGCGAGTGCCCGGTGATGAACAGCCCCGGCCGCGTGCTGTCGAGCAGGGGCCGGGCAGCAGGGGCGTAGTGCCCGGGGTAGCCGCCAATGTGGGTAATTAAAACCCGCAGCCCCTCAAGCTCAAAGTCTTGAACCAGGGGTTGGGACCTTCGCACGTCCGTGCCGTCGATATTGCCGTACACGCCCCGGAAGCGCGGCGCTAAGGCCTCCAATTCGTCCACCACGCGGGAATCGCCGAAATCGCCGGCGTGCCATATTTCGTCGCAGTCGCGCAGATGATGCGCAATTCGCTCGTCGAGGTAGCCGTGGGTGTCGGAAAGCAGGCCAATACGTGTCATGCCGCAAATATGGGGGCACCCGGCGAATCAGTCCGGCCCCGTATCTTGCAGCTGCTGCCACCGACCAGACTCCTAATTCTTATTCCTGACTTCGGCGGCTTGCTTTGGCCCGACGTCTTTTCTCAATCCGCTTCCTCCGATGAACATTTTCATCAACGATATTCCGCTGGTTATCAAGAAACTCAGCGAAAAAGTGTACAAGCACAAGTTTGACCTCATTCTCAGCCCCGACGACGACTTTACGTCCAAGGACCTGGTGGGCGATGTGCTGGTGCGCGACGCCGGTCCGCTGTTTGTCGACCGCCTGCTGCGCCTGATGGAAGTGAAGAAGCTGAAAAAGCTGAAATCGCTGACCATGCTGGTCAAAAAGAAGAAATTCATCACCCTGCACTTCAAAGACCAGTTCAAAATTGCCAAGGCTGGCGGCGGGCTGGTGGTGAAAGGCGACCAGGTGCTGATGATTTATCGTCTCGGCAAATGGGACCTGCCCAAGGGCAAGCTCAAGAGCGATGAGGACCAGGCCGCTGGCGCCCTGCGCGAAGTGGAAGAGGAAACGAACATTAAGCTGGAGCTCGGTGAGGAATTGCCCAGTACCTGGCACAGCTACGCCTACAAAGGCAACAAGATGCTGAAGAAAACCAGCTGGTTCCTCATGAAGTGCCTCGATGACAGCCTGATGAAGCCCCAGACCGAGGAGTACATCGAGGAAGTGCGTTGGATGTCGCCGCAGGAAGCCCTGACCAAGCTGGAAGATTCGTACGCCTCCATTGCGCTGGTGGTGCGCCACTACCTCAGCAACATGGCCGGCAAGCCCACCAAAGAGCCGGCAACGGGTAAATAACCGTACCTTGCCGGGCGATGCAGTGGTCTCAGATACTTTTGGGTGGTGTGCTGATGGTTGGGATGGGGGCCTGCTCGGGCGCTCATGAGTCCAACCATGACCGTGCCGTAACCGCCGTTGCCACGGCGGCCCTGCAACTGCCGCAAGTGGATGTGCCTGGCCTGCTGCCGCTTACTATTGATGGGATAAGCCGGCAGCTGGGGCGGGGCCTGCCGGTGCCGGATGCCTTGCTGGACCCTACGCGGGCACCTTCAATCCATACCAATGAGCAGCCCGACTCGACCCTGCTGTTTCAGCACCGGGGCCTGGCCATTGTGGTTGCCTATGATGCCCACACGCGCCAGGTGAACGAGCTGATGCTAATGGGCAGCAACGAGAACGAACTGATGGCCCGTAGCGGCCTGCAGCTCAGCTCAGCCGAATACTTGGTGCTGCCATTTTTTCAGCACCAGCACCCCACGCGGTTTATGGGCCTGCGGGTGCTGGCGCTGGCCCTCAGCCAGTAGCTGCCGCTCTAGTGCGCCAGGGGCGGCATCGGAAAAGGCAGGAAAGCCTCCACATTGCCCCCAAAACGGTGAATGTCGCGAATAATGGTGCTGCTGATGGCTCCAAGCGTGGGCGAGGTCAGGAGGAATACCGTTTCCAGCCTGGCATTGATGTGCTGGTTGCCGTAGGCGATGGGCTTTTCATACTCGAAATCGGGACTGTTGCGCAGGCCACGCAGCAGGAAAGCCGCCCCAGTTTCCCGGGCAAACTCGGCCGTGAGGCCTTTAAAAGTGCGCACCGATACCCGGGGCTCGTCCTCAAAAAGCCCGGCAATCAACCCCTGCATCTGCTCAACGGGCAGGTAGCGCTGCTTACTGCTGTTGGTACCGATGGCAATAATGATGTGGTCGAACAGCGCCATCCCGCGTTGCACAATGTCGAGGTGGCCGTTGGTGAACGGGTCGAAGGAACCAGGAAAAAGGGCGGTGCGGGGCATTTATGGGGAGTTAGGAGTTAGGAGTTATGAGTTAAGAGGCAGGAATTATCAGTTCTGAATCGACGCGATGACAACTCATAACTCCTGCCTCTTAACTCATAACTCCACTATGCGAAGTGCAGGCTGAATAGGTCGAAATAGCGGTATTCGAACACATCATTGAGACGGTAGCTGTACTCCACGTTGCCGGGGCGGGGGCCGAAATGCACGTTGCGCACATAGGTGCGCAGCAGGCTGAACACGGCTGAATCGGGCATGAGCTCACCCCATACGGTCACGTCGTCCTGGTCGGGGTCGAGGGCCAGCTCCTGCATCACGAGGATGGTGTAGTACACCACGTCCTCGGCGGTGGTGCACGGGAACACGTTGCAGTACTCCAGGTGCTGGCCCAGCACGACCAGCGTGAGCTCCTGCGGGCCGGGGTTGAGATACAGGCGGCGGGGAGATGCCGCGCCGCGCTGGTGCACCAGGCCGGCCAGCAGCGCGCTGGTGTGGTGCAGCAGCCGGCCGGTGGCCCCGTACGTGGCCGTGAGCCACTCGGCCAGGGCCGCGTCGGCGGCAAACACGTTCACCAGCTCCAGGCCGGGATGAGTGGTGTGGCGCACTACTTCGGTGGGCGTGGGGGTGTGGTGCAGGCGCAGGGCGGCGGCCTCGTCGCCGGCCCGGAATAGGGGAGACGGTAGCAGCGTAAATGCCCGGCCCGTGACGGCCAGCCGCACGGCGTTCCAGCCCCGCAGGCCCAGGAAATCGTGCTGGGCGGCCAGGGCGGGCACGCCGCCGCCGGGCAGCTGATAATCTTCCAGCACTACGAATTTGCGCCGTTCCACATCGGCCACGGCCAGGTGCAGGCGGGCCGGGCTGGCCAGCAGGTACAGGTTGTAAGCCCCCAGGTTGGTGGGGTCGAAGGTTTCGTCGCGCAGACGCAACAGGGGAGGCAATACAGCCGCCGACGCGGAATAAGCAGAAGTAGGAGCAGGCACGAATCGAAGCTAAACAGGCCAACGGCCGGGGCTAAAGATAAGGCCGCGCCTGGGGAAGCCGCTAAAAATACCGCGAGCCGGGCCGGCAGATTGCCGCCTCAAATCCTGCGCTGGTGGCCGGGTACGGCTCAGACGAAGCGTATCTGGGGTACAAACAGGTCGTCGGGGCTGAGCACCATGCGTAGCAGCGGGTGCACCTGGGCCGGGGGCACCTGCAGCAGCTGCCGGGGCGTAAACCATTGCAGCTCGGTAAGGAGCTGGCGGTCGGCGGCGTGCTCGGGGTCGTGGCCCAGCGTGGGTTGGGCGTCGGCATCGGCCACCACTTCAAAGAACAGCTCCAGGGCCTGCAGCTTGTCGGTGCTGAATTCGTGCAGGTGCAAAAAGCGCCCCACGCGCACCGTCAGGCCGGTTTCTTCCCGGAACTCCCGCACTAGCGCTTCTTTCAGGCTCTCGCCAAACTGCCAGCCCCCGCCCGGCGGCGACCAGAACGGCGCATCCTTCGGCAGCAGGCCCCGGTGGGCCGCCAGCAGCATCCCCCCGCCGCGCAGCAACAGCCCGCCCACCCGTACCCGCACTTTGCCGGAATATGCCTGAAGTAAATTGTCGGGGGAAATATTTGGCGAATCGAGCATAGCTTGGTGGAAAGAGTGGAAGGGCCGCAGGTGGTCAGGCAGCAGCGTTGTACGGCAAACGGCCCTAAAACGACATTGTTTTACTAATAAAATCTGAGGCGAGGTAAGGAGTTGTTATCGAGTATCTTATGCGCCGGCCTGGGCCGGCTGCTGCGCTGGGCTGGAGGCCTTGGCGCCGGCCAATTGTTGCGCCCCGAGGTGCGGGGGGCCTGCGCAAGCCAGTACCTTTGGCCCATGAATTCCGAAACTAACCTTCCCGCTCCTGCTACTTCTACCGACCTCGAAACCCGTATCCGGCGCAAGCTGCTGGGGCAGGGCTTCATGCACCTCATTGGGGCCGACCTGACGGTTATCACCCCCGGCCGCGTCGAAGCCGAGCTTACCATCGCCAGCCAGCATTTGCAGCAGCACGGCTTCACGCACGGTGGTCTCATTGCCACGCTGGCCGATTTGGTAGCCGGCTTCGCCGCCGTAACGCTGGTGCCCGAGGGCGTGGGGGTGGTCACCTCCGATTTGAAAATCTCCTACCTGCACCCCGGCGTGGGGCAGCGACTCCGCGCTATTGGCTGGGTGCTGAAACCCGGTCGCCGCCTGCACTTCTGCGAGGCCGAAGTGTGGTGCGATGAGTTGATGATTGCCAAAGCCAGCGCCACGATGGCGGTGATTGAGCCGCAGTAATTTGCTCAGAAAATGGAAAATGCGGGTAAGAAGTATTTCGCCTATCATGTCCGCTGGCAACATCGGGAGGGGTTTCTACTATGGATGGACCTCCCGGAACCGGGAAGGGAATCACTCTGGACCGATGCCCAAAACAAAGTGCCCATTTTCGATACGTATCAGCAGCTAAATTCCTTTGCACTCGGTTTAAATAAACAGTTGCAGAAGCAGGAAGCTTAGCTAACTAATCTTGATGCAATAGTCGCATGGTTGGTAAGTGGTGCTGAGCAGCCAGTGGGGGAATATTTGAGTGTCTGGAATTTGTTCGATGATTTGAGTGCCGGCGTTCAGAAGCTATTCGTGGGCAATGAGCACAACTCGGCGCGAAACCGGGTTTTTGACTTGCTTTACGCCCAAAGTGGGCCATACCTCAATTCAGATATGGAATTGCCTTGGCGCGTAAATGGTCCGGTACAATGGTAACCGGCAGACCTGAATACCTTGCGCCACATCCTAGCACAAGGGCTTGAATTATGGCAGCAAAGCACTTTTTGGCAAGAGAAGGCTTAAAACACCAAAAAGAATTTGCCCCAGCACATGCTGGCAATCGATAATTAATTGCTGAAAAACTGTGTCATTGCTCTCCCTCCGCACCCCGTCCGTTCGCGACTATTTCCCTTACGAGCCCACCGACGACCAAGCTCTACTCTTCGCCCAGCTCGATGCGTTTTTGCGCGACCAGCTGCCGGGCCGTAAGGTGTTTGTGCTGCGCGGCTACGCGGGCACCGGCAAAACCACCGTGGTGAGCGCCCTGGTGCAGTGGCTGCACAAAATGCAGCGCAAATACACCCTGATGGCTCCTACGGGCCGGGCGGCGAAGGTGATGGCCGGCTACGCGGGCGTGGCCGCCAGCACCATCCATAAAAAGATTTACCGCCAAACCAGCGGCTCGCCCTCCGAGCGGCTCAACTTCCAGCGCCAGCCCAACCGCGCCGAGCAGACGCTGTACATCGTGGACGAAGCCTCGATGATTTCGGACGAGAAAGCCTTCGGCGAGAATGGCTTGCTGGATGATTTGATGGGCTTCGTATTCGAGAAAACCAGTAATAAGCTCCTCGTTATCGGCGATACGGCGCAGCTGCCGCCGGTGGGCCAGCTCCTGAGCCCGGCCCTCGACCCGGAGCTGCTGGCCCACCGCTTCCGCGCCGACGTGGGCACCGTGGAGCTACGCCAGGTGATGCGCCAGGCCCAGGAATCGGGTATTCTGGTAAATGCCACCGAGCTGCGCGAGGAGTTGCGTGAGCAAGCGCCTAATATCCAGCTGCATACCAAGGGATTCCGGGATATTTTCAAGATGGGCGGCGACAAGCTGGAGGACGGCCTGCGCTGGGCCTACCGCCAGTACGGCCACGAAAACACCACCATCATCTGCCGTTCCAACCGCAATGCCAACCAGTACAACCAGCTTATTCGCAGGGCGTTGTTTGATGCCGAGGAGGAGATTGAGGGCGGCGACTACCTCATGGTGGTGCGCAATAACTACTACTGGCTGCCCAAGGAGTCAGAAATCGGCTTTCTGGCCAACGGTGATTTCCTCGAAATCAGGAAGGTAATTCGGCGGGAAGAGGTGTACGGCTTCCATTTTGCCCAGGCCCTGGTGCGGCTCGTGGATTATCCCGACGAGCCCGAAATTGAAGTCAAGCTGCTGCTCGACACGCTGCATACCGAGAGCCCGGCCCTGCCCTCCGATCGCAACAATGCCCTGTACCTGGCCGTGAGCGAGGATTATGCCCACCTCAAAACCAAGGCCGAGCGCTACAAGGAAATGCGCAAGGACCCCTACCTCAACGCCCTGCAAATCAAATTTGCCTACGCCCTGACGTGCCATAAGGCGCAGGGCGGGCAGTGGCAGGCCGTGTTTGTGGACCACGGCTTTTTGAAGCCCGATGAGCCGCTGGCGGGCGAATTTGCGCGCTGGCTCTACACGGCCATCACGCGGGCATCGGAGCGGCTGTTTCTGCTCAATTTTCAGCAGAAGCTAATCAGCGACCCGGTGGAGGAGGAGTAGGGGCGATTTGGAATATTCTCGTTGGAGAATGGGTATTTGCAACCGAAAAAGCTACCTTGCGGTGTTTCTTTTTTCACATTTTTCTACAAATCCCATTCATTCGTTTCCCATGAAACACTTTTCCTTAGCAGTACTATTGGTGCTGTTTGCTACCCTGCCGGCTCCGGCCCAAACGCGCGAAATTTATACCAATCCTAAATTTCGGGAGTTGGCCAAAGAACACAAAACCTTGGCGGTATTGCCTTTCAGCACTACGCTACAGCTGCGGCCGGCCGAGGTGAAGAAAAATGGCGGTGCCGAAGGGGTGCGGGCGTTGGAAGAGCGCGAGGGCCGGGGGGTACAAAGCGCCCTGCAATCGTATTTTCTCAAGCAGAAAGCTGACAAAGACATGGATGTTGATGTGCAGGACGTGGCCAGAACTAACGCATTGCTGGCTAAAAATGGTGTAACTTCCGATAAGCTGGCCACCATGACGATGGAAGAGGTTGCTCAAATGCTGGGCGTAGATGGCGTGATTTCGGGCACCTTCGAAAGCAGCCAGCCCATGTCGGGCGGGGCTGCGGTGGCCATGCTGATGGTGGGCGGCTTTTCGGGGCCTACCAACACGGGCAAGCTGGCCATCAGCATCAACGACGGCAAGAGCGGCGAGCTGTTGTGGAAATACGACAAAAGCCTTTCGCGTGGGTTTGGGTCGGATACCAACTCTATCATTACCACTATTATGCGCAAGGCTTCGCGGCAATTTCCTTATTCCAAAGAATTTAAAGGGTAGCCAATTGGTTAAAAGGGCGTTCACCAGGGCTTCAGGTGATGGAGGCTAGTTTGGCCGAAAATTTGTTAGGCTCCGCCTGCCTGATATGCGGCCTCATTGGCCCCGACTCCCTAAATTTGTTTAATCCGTTTAACTCTCAGATTTCCATGAAAAAAACCCTGCTTCTCGCCCTGAGCCTGACCGCTGCCGCTTACACCGCCCAGGCCCAGGCCCCGGCCGCTAAGGCCGCCACCACGGCTGGCCCCGCCATCACGTTCGAAGAAGTGAAATACGACTTCGGTTCCGTGGTGCAGGGCGGTACCGTGGACCATACGTTCAAGTTCAAGAATACGGGCACGGCACCCCTCGTCATCTCCAACATTGGCGTGAGTTGCGGCTGTACCACCCCGGAGTGGACCAAAGCCCCGGTTGCGCCCGGCAAAACCGGCACCATCGCCGCTCACTTCAACTCGACCGGCAAAATGGGCATGCAGAACAAAGTGCTGACCATTGAGTCGAACGCCGCCGCTGGCAGCACCACCGTTTCGCTGGTTGGGGAGGTAAAGGAGGTCTCTACGGCCGCCGCCAACGCCGCACCGGGCATGACCATGACCGACACCACGCCGATGGCCACCATGAAAGACAACGGCAAGAAGGTGAAGGAAAAGTCGGGCGACACCAAGCTGAAAACCAAAGTGAAGTAAGCTTTCGGTAACGACTGAAAACCTATACTAGAAAAGGCCGTCTGCGCAAGCAGACGGCCTTTTCTGCTTCCTGACAAATTATTTAAAGCGGAGTGGTACGACGATTTTTCGGTCGTCGCACCGCCCGGCTTCAAACCTACAGCTCGCGCACGGCCAGCGCCAGGCTCACCCAGCCGGCCAGGAACAGCAGCCCGCCAATGGGGGCCACCGCGCCCAGCTTGGTTACGCCCGTGAAGCACAGGGCATAGAGCGAGCCGCTGAATACCACGATGCCGCCCAGCCAGAGCGCGCCCGTGGTGCCCAGGCTGCGCAGCTCGGGGCGGGTGGCCCAGAGCACCCCAATGGCCAGGGCCGCCAGGGCGTGGTAGAACTGGTAGCGCACGGCGGTTTCGAAGGTATCGGCGCGGCCGGCCTTCACCAGCATATCGTGCAGGGCGTGCGCTCCGAAGGCCCCGATGGCCACGCCCAGACCGCCGAACAGGGCGGCCAGCTGAATTAAAAGTCGAGCTGTCATAATGAGAAATAAGGGGAGAATGGAGGCACGAAGGTAGCCCGCCGGCCCGCAAGCCGGGGCGTCAGATTTGGCGTTTGAGGCGCAGGGTGGTAGTGTGGAGGTTGCCGTCGGGCCGGCGCAGCACGAGCAGGAGCACGCGGCCGTCTTCGGAATGCAGCATGCGGTCGAGCTGCGTCAGTGAAAAAGTATTCACTGGTAGGAAGTTGATACTGAGCAATTCTTCATCGGCCTCGACGCCGGCAATGGCGGCCGGTGAGTCGGGTACTACCCGCAGTATCAGAAACCGGTGGTAGCTCTCGCCGGTAGCCAGCAGGTCGATGCCGGACATATCGTGCTCGAACGGCTCCCGAAATTTGGTGTTGGGGCGAAGCAGCAGCCGGCGGTGCGGATAGTCGATGACGAGGGAAAACCGTTTCAGTAGCTCGTAGCCCACGTTGCCATTGCGGGGCACGTCGATGCGTCGGTGCACATCGCTGGCATCGGGGAAGGAGGTGAGCACCGAGCGCATGGTGTAGCGGCCCAGGTGCAGGATGGGCACCCGCCCCAGAAAGCCCCGCACGGTGCCCGACAGCCCCCGGCCCAGCTCGGCCGGCAGGCGGCGGGCGGGGGCCGCCATGCGCGGGTCCGAGTCCAGCTCCAGCGACAGGGCGTGGCTGGCTCCGGTATCGAGCACCAGCTTGAGCGGCATCGTGAGCGAGTCGTTGAGCTGCACGGGCACGGTGACGTAGGCCTTGTTATTTTCCAGCGAGAGCGGCAGGCTCGACCAGCGCTTGCCGCGCGGCGTGCGGTAGGTGGCCGGGTCGGTAAGCTCCAGGAAAGACAGGTCCGAATGAATGGTGACCACGAAGCTGCGAAACAGCTCAGAGCCCAGAATGCCGCTGATGGGCAACCCCACGTAGCCCGACAGGTTGAGTACATCGTCCGACATCACCAGCCAGCTCATGTGCCGGGCCACCGCGCCCGGCACCTCCACGCGCACGCTGTCGGTTTGGTAGGCGAGCAGGCCGGTATCGGCGCCGCCCATGCCCACCACCCGGAAATATTGCCCCCGGCGCAGGTGCAGTGAGTCGGCTAGCTGCGGCGAGGTGATAATGGACGTGCCCACGCCGGAATCGAGCAGAAAATTGAAGGGCCCAGCCCCGTTCAGGCGCAGCTTTACCACCAGTAAGTTGCGCTGCACCTCGAAGTTGAGCGTGGTCTGGTGGGTGTTGGGGCGGATGAAAGCGAAGGGGCCGGGCGGCAGCGCTGGCTGAGCGAAAACGGGCGCACTCAGCCCCCGGCAAAGGGTCCAGGCAACCAGCAAATACACCAAGTGCGGGCTACGCATAATCGGGATGACTCAAGCAGACGGGCAAATAAAGCGAAAAGACAAGCTATTGGAGTTGTTTAGAAAGTCACAAAAGGTCCTCAAACGGTCATGCAGAGCGCAGCATCCTGCTCGCATCGTTGAACGGGCCTGACGATGCGAGCAAGATGCTTCGCTGCGCGCTGCATGACCGTTCGGGGACTTTCTAAACACCTTCAACAGCTGTCATGCAGTGCCTGCTGCGGCTGGTGTTTTTGTTGCGGGTTTCTCGTCGCTGGTTTCTGGTTGAATGCTGTTGAGCCGTTTTTTAGGACGAGAACCAACCAGCAACCTGGCATAAAATCTACCTATACACCATCCGTTATTGATTTCTGCCCCAAACCGGTTAAAAGCAGTCGGTAATTTTTGATGCGGAAACCGTGCTTCTAAAGCAGAAGTTTTTATTTCTCATTGCTGGTTAGTTAACGATGAAGCTGATAGAAAGTCAGCCTAAAATCGGGTTGCGCCGGTCCGACCGTCCTTAGGCGGTCGGACCGGCGCAACCCGATTTTCTAAACAGCTTCAATTGCAAATCAGCAATCAGCAATCAGCAACGAGAAACCAGCAACTTCAATAGACCGGGGCCGGGGCGTCGCCGCCTCGCTTGCGTCTATTCGGGCGCTTCCCAGGCCTCAGTGGGAGCGTAGCGCAGCATCCCGTTGCTGATGTGCAGCGGCGCAGCTAAGTTGTTGTGATAGAGCTGGCCAGTGCCCAGGCCCTGAGCGAAACCCCGCACGTCGTACTCGCCCGTGAGCTGGGCCACGGCGTTCAGGCCCACGTTGGATTCCAGGGCCGAAGTAATCCACCAGCCGATGCCGCGTGCCTCGGCCAGTGCAATCCAGTGGCGGGTGGCGGCGTGGCCGCCCAGCAGCGTGGGCTTGAGCACAATGTAGGCGGGCCGAACGGCATCGAGCAGCGCCGCTTGCTGCGCGGGGTCGGTCATGCCAATCAGCTCCTCATCGAGGGCAATGGCAATGGGGGAGACGCGGCACAGCGCGGCCAGCTCGGCCGGTTGCCCCGCCGCAATGGGCTGCTCGATGGAATGCAGGTGGAAGGCCGCCAGCTGGGTCAGCTTGCCCAGTGCCTCGGCCGGCGCGAAAGCCCCGTTGGCATCCACGCGCAGCGTGAGGCGCTCGGGCGGCGCCACAGCCCTTATTTCGGCCAGCAGGCCCAGCTCGGTGGCAAAGTCCAGGCCCCCGATTTTTAGTTTCAGGCAGGAGTAGCCCGCCGCCAGCTTCTGTTGAATTTGCTCCCGCATGAAGGCCGCGTCGCCCATCCATACCAGGCCATTGATGGGCAGCGCCGCCTCGCCCCGGCTGAAAGCATTGGAATAGAGCTGGTGCCGACCGCCCCGAGCCAGGTCGAGCGCGGCAGTTTCGAGCGCGAATGTGAGCGCCGGCAGCCCCGAACCAACAAAAGCCGGAGCATCGGCCGCCGTGAAAGCAGCCAATGCCCCGGCATTGAAGCGGTGGCATAAATCGGTGATGGAGGTGGCGAAGCCAGGGCCGTAATCGGGGCTGAGCCCGGCTAGGGGAGCCGCTTCGCCAAGGCCTTCTACGCCCGGCTGGGCATAATCGGTGAGGTGCAGGTACCAGGCCATGTGTTCGGCTAGGGTACCCCGCGAAGTGCGGGCTGAAAAACTAAAGCGCAGCGCGCGCTGCGAAAAGCGGAGATGAAGCATGGCGCAAAGATGCGCGCCACGCTTCATCGGTGGGTTGTGGCAGTGCTGATTAGTCAGCCTGCGCGCTTTTGCCCCGGCGGCTTACAAGGCCACCCTTGCGGCCGGCATCGCGGGCCTCATCGGCCGAAAAGCGGTGGCCCCGGCCGCTGGCGTGCGACGCTTTGCCGCCTTCGCTGGCAATGCGGCGCTGGGTTTCGGGGCTCATGGCAGCAAAGCCGCGGCGGCTTTTAGTGCCCACGCGATTAGCAGGGCGGGTGTTGCTCTTGGGGTTTGGGGCAACAGCTACCTCGGCGGTTAGAGCGGTAGTTTTCATGTGAATAAGGAAAGATGATTTTGTATGTAGCAATGGTAGCATGCATGGCCAATATTACCTACTAATCTTATAGGCAATGGTTGGTTTTCATGCTGAAAATAGGTGTAAATACCACTTTTTACCGATAAGCTTCTACGTATTTTTCGCTCTTGCTACGTGTTTAGTTCTTTCAAAAATGAGCTAACCGACCCCGGGATTTCGTAAGTCCCTGTACAACCTCGGTACTGCTAATCCGGTTAGTGGTGCAGGCCCGACTACTTACACGGCTCTTTTTGTTATGACTCACGCCTTCGTTTCACCACCTACTTCCCGCGTGGCTCCGTCCTGGCTGGCCCGGTATCGTGCCGTGCGCGCCCAAAGCCAGGCCCTGTGCGCGCCGCTGCTGCCCGAAGACACCGTGGTGCAGCCCATGCTCGATGTGAGCCCGCCCAAATGGCACCTGGCCCACACCACTTGGTTTTGGGAAACCTTCCTGCTGAAGGAATACGCGCCCGGCTACGAGCTATTCCATGCGGAATACGCATACTTGTTCAATTCCTACTACAACTCGCTTGGCTCCAGGGTGAACCGGGCCGACCGGGGCACGCTCTCGCGCCCGGCCCTGGCCGATGTGCTGGCTTACCGTGCCTACGTCGATGCCGCGCTGGCCCGGCTCCTGACCGAGCGGCGCGACCTGCCCCCGGTATTTTTTGAGCTGCTGGAGCTGGGCCTCCAGCACGAGCAGCAGCACCAGGAGCTGCTGGCCACCGACATTAAATATATCCTCAGCACCAGCCCATTGGCCCCGGCCTACCTTGGAGGGGAATTAAGAGTTAAGAGTGCAGAGTTAAAAGAAGCGTCCTGGCTGCCCGTGCCCGGCGGCGTGCACCGGGTAGGCTTTCAGGAAAGCGGCTTTTGCTTCGATAACGAGCTGGCGGCGCACGATGTGCTGCTGGCCCCCTTCGAGCTGCAAAACCGCCTGGTGACCAACGCCGACTTCCTGGCCTTCATCGAAGCCGACGGCTACCGCGATTTCCGCTACTGGATGGGCGAGGGCTGGGACCTGGCGCAGGCCGAGGGCTGGGAAGCGCCGCTCTACTGGGTGCGGCACGCCGATGGCTGGCACCGCTTCACGCACCACGGCCTGCAGGCGGTGCTGCCCGAGGCCCCGGTCACCCACATCAGCTTTTACGAGGCCGATGCCTACGCCAACTGGGCCGGGGCACGCCTGCCCACCGAGGCCGAATGGGAAACCGCCGCCCGCCATTTCGGGGCCACCACCAGCGCCGGCACCTGGCTCGAAAGCAACCTCTTCGACCCGCAGCCTTTGCCCGCCGATGCCGACCCCACCCAATGCCACCAGCTGCTGGGCGACTGCTGGGAATGGACCTACTCGGCCTACCATGCCTACCCTGGCTACGCCCGCGCCGCCGGGGCGCTGGGCGAATACAACGGCAAGTTTATGGTGAACCAGCTGGTGCTGCGCGGCGGCTCCTGCGCCACGCCCGAAAACCATATTCGGGTGAGCTATCGCAATTTTTTTCACGCCGACAAGCGCTGGCAGTTCACGGGCATCCGCCTGGCGCGGTCGGTCGAGCCAGCCACTAATTAACATTTATCATTTAATAGCTCTTTCTTCTTTTTAAACCCATACCGCCGCTGCTTCTCTGGCCCTGGCCGCACACGCAAGTGGGCCGGCGCGTAAATTTGGCGGTTGATAAATGCTAATTGATTAATGGTAAATGTATTGACCGAGCTGGCGCAGCATATAGCCGAAGGCTTGCGCCGCGAGCCCAAAGCATTGTCGTCGATGTATTTCTACGACGACGCGGGCAGTCGCCTGTTTCAGCAAATCATGGATTTGCCGGAGTATTACCCTACGCGGGCCGAGTTTGCCATCTTTCGGGAACACGGTGCGGCCATCGCGGTGGCCCTGAGCCCGGCGGACGGCGGCGAGTTTGCGCTGGTGGAGCTGGGCGCCGGCGACGGGGCCAAAACCAAGCTGCTGCTGCGCGAGCTGCTGGCCGCCGACAGCCCGTTTACCTACGCCCCGGTGGATATTTCGGCGGGAGCCATGACGGGACTGGTAGCCGCGCTAAAGAAGGAATTGCCTGACTTGCAGGTGGTTCCAGTGGTGGCTGATTACGCCACGGCGCTCACCGAGCTACCCACCCGGCCGGGCAGCAAGGCGGTGCTGTTTCTGGGTTCGAACATTGGCAACTTCGGCCCGGCCGAGCGGCTCGATTTCCTGCGCCAGCTGGCCGCGCCCCTGGCCCCGGCCGACCGCCTGCTCATCGGCTTCGATTTGCAGAAGGACCCGCGCCGCATCCGGGCGGCCTACGACGACTCGCAGGGCGTAACGGCGGCTTTCAACCTCAACCTGCTCACCCGCCTCAACCGCGAGCTGGGGGCTGACTTTGACCTCGCCCACTGGCAGCACTACACCGACTATAGCCCCTTGAACGGGGCCGTGCGCTCTTTTTTGGTGAGCACCCGCGCCCAGCAGGTGCGCATAGCCACCCTCGAAGAATCCTTCGATTTCGCGGCCTGGGAGGTAATACATACCGAGAATTCCTACAAATTCACCCTGCCCCAGATTGAAGCCCTGGCTGCCGAAGCCGGCCTGCGGGTGGTGGAATATTTCACCGACCCGGCCACCGATTTTGCCGATGTAGTACTGGCTATACAATAGAGTTAGGAGTCAAGGGTTTGAAAAATCAGCTCGTTAACTACCTTAACCCTTAACTATCAACTCATCCCATGCTCAGCCTCGCGTCCGGCTACGGAAATTTTGCAGTACCCAAAGTAGCTCTGGCCGCCGCCGATGAAGCCCTGCGCCATGCCCGGGAGCACGACCAGCCTCTGTCCGTGAGCCCCGCCGCTGGCCTGCCTGAGCTGCGCGAAGCCCTGGCCCAGCGCTACCGCCAGCGCGGCGCTACCAGCGTTACGGCCGAGCAGGTACTGGTAACGGCCGGGGCCAAAACCGGCCTTTTTGCCGTGCTCAGCGAAATACTGCGGCCCGACGACGACGTGCTGCTGCCCACTCCCAACTGGTTCGGTTTCTACGACTTGGTGCGGCGGGCCAGCGGCACGTTGCGTCCGCTGCCGCTCAGCGCCGCCGACAACTACGCCTTCACTCCCGAAATGCTGCGGGCGGCTCTCACGCCGGCCACGCGGCTGCTCATCCTCAGCAATCCGGGCAACCCCACCGGCCGCGTGTATTCGCAGAGCGAGTGGGCGGCTTTGCTGGCAGTCGCGGCCGAATTCCCGAACCTATGGGTGCTCAGCGATGAAATTTACGAAGGCATCAGTTTCGGGCCCGAGCCGGTGCCCACGCTGCTGGCCCAGCCCAGCCCGCACGAGCGGCATGTGGTGGTGAGCGGCTTTTCGAAATCTCTGGCGCTGGCGGGCTGGGGCGTGGGCTGCCTGGTGGCCCCGCCCGAGCTGGCGCGGGCCGTGGCGGCGCGGCTGTTTAGCACCGGGGTGGCGGTGCCCGTTACTGCTCAGCAGGCCGCGCTGGCCGCCACGCAGCACGCCAACGCCATTGGTGCGGCGCTGTGCGCGCAGCTGCAGCCCACGCGGCAGCTGCTGCTCGCTGGCCTCGCGGCCCTGCCCGGTGCGTCTGCCGTGGTGGCCCCCGAAGGCACTTACTACGTTTTTGCCGATTTCACCCGCTTTCTCGCGCCCGGTTTGCCGTTGCCGGAAGCTTCCGCGCAGCTGGTGCGGCGGCTGGCCGCCGCCGGAGTAGAAGTGGTGGACGGGGCCACCTGCGGCGCGCCAGGCTTCCTGCGCCTGTCCTACGCCGTGGCAGAGGAGGATTTGCGGCGGTCGCTGGCCATTATTGAGGTCACGGTACGGGCGTAACGGCACCTCCTTTCGTTTCCTTGTTGTTTGGTCTGTACCGGCGGTGTCGTTCATCAACGAGCCGCGAGTAGGCGTCTTTGTATCGGGCTGCGATGGTGATTTGACCCGCCCTGTGCGCGGGCGGCCCGTACCTTTGCTTGTCCTTACCCAGAACTATTTGACAGCTATCGAACGGCGGGTCGTTGCTCCGGTCCGACCGGTTGAAGTGAGCACGATTTCGCCCATACAATAACCGGTCGGACCGCCCCAGGCGGTCCGACCGGAGCGACGGCTCCGGGTTTGGGGAAGGGTAAGACCTTTGCCGGGCTTTATTATGGAATTATGCTGAGTAATATTCGTCCTCATTTGCGGCCTACGCTGCTGCTGGCTTATCCGGTGGTGCTTTCGCAGCTGGGGCACATCATGGTAAGTTTCGTCGATTCGGTGCTGGTGGGGCGCACGGGAACCGTGCCGCTGGCCGCCGTGAGCCTGGGCGTGAACAGTACCAACGTCATCATGATTCTGGGCATTGGCCTGAGCATGGGAGCCGTGCCCCTGGTAGCCGCTGCCGATGGCCGCCGCAACCTGCCCGTGCTGGCCCGCCTGCTGGTGTCGTCCGTCTGGCTGAGCGTGTTGGCGGGGCTGGCGCTGGTCGGGCTAGGCCAATTGGTGCCGCCGCTCATGCACTACCTCGGCCAGCCGCCAGCCGTGGAGGCCATGGCCGCGCCCTGGGTGCGGGTTATCAGCTGGTCGTTTCTGCCGTTGATGATTTTCCAGGGCTTCCGCGAGTTCGCCGAGGGGCTGGGGCTCACGCGGCAGGCCATGTGGCTCTCGGTACTGGCCAACGTGGTGAACGCCGCTTTGTGCTACGCGCTGGTTTTCGGCCACTGGGGTGCCCCCCAGATGGGGCTTATGGGCTCGGCCTGGGCCACGCTTATTGCCCGCATACTCATGGCCGCGCTCATGGCTGCGTATGTGCTTATGGCCCAGCGCCTGCATCAGTACCGTGCCGCCGTGCACAGCTGGCTGCCCGACTGGGCCACGCTGCGCCGGCTGTTCGATTTGGGCGCGCCCATCGGTGTGCAGATGGCTTTCGAAGTAGGCGCATTTGCCTCGGCCGCCATCATGATTGGCTGGCTGGGCGCAGTGCCGCTGGCCGCGCATCAGGTGGCCATCAACCTGGCTTCGATAACGTATATGGCGGCCAGCGGCATTGCGGCGGCGGCCACCATCCGGGTGGGCAAGCTGATGGGGGAAGGGAACATGCCGGCGGCGCGACAGGCCGGTTTCGCGGCCTACGTGCTGGGCTTTGGGTTTATGGCCACGATGGCGACGCTCTTTATTGCCCTGCGGCACCAGGCCCCACTGCTTTATAGCCACGATGCGGCCGTGGTGGCGCAGGCTGGCACGCTGCTGCTCATCGCGGCCCTGTTTCAGGTGTCCGATGGCTTGCAGGTGATGGGCCTGGGCGCGCTGCGCGGGCTGGAAGACGTGAAGGTGCCTTCGGTGGTGGCCTTGCTGGCATATTGGGCGGTGGCGCTGCCGCTGGGCTACTTCTTGGGTTTTCGGCTGCATTTTGGTGCGCCGGGCGTGTGGACGGGGCTGCTGTTGGGGCTTACTATTGTGGCGGGCGTGCTGATTGTGCGCTTCCGGCGCGAAACCGCGCCGGGCTACGTGCCCGAGCCGGTATCGGCGCAGTAGCGCGAACTACAACGTTCGCGCTGCGGTTCGCGCTATGGCGGCCGGCAACCCGCGCCGGCCGCGTGCATCTCATTCCTTTGTCTCCATGCTCTCTTTTCTGACTTCGATTTTAACGGCCGCCGTGCTGCTTCAGGGCCCGAAACCCCAGCCAGCCGCTGCTCCGGCTACCAAACCCGCGCCCGCGCCGCCCATTCCGTGGTCGGCCACGCGGCGGCTCACGATGGCCGATTTTAAGGGCCATCCCGGGCCGTCGGACCGGCTGGCGGCCCTCACCTCGGCCGATATCAAGTCCAATGCCGCCTGCCGCGATTTCGTGTTCAGCTCCACCGTAACGGCGGCATTCGACCCCAATACGTCGTGGTTTCAGAACCCCAAAACGGCTTCCGAAGCCCTGCTGCGCCACGAGCAGCTGCACTTCGATATCACCGAAGCGTATGCCCGCATTATGCGCCAGAAGCTGGTCGCCTTCGCTGCCAGGGCTGACTGCAATAAGCTCCAGCCGGCTTTCAACAACGTGACCAAGGCTGTGTATGCCGTCTGGGACAACGAACAGAACCGCTATGACCAGGAAACCGGCCATGGCCTGAACGCCGTACGCCAGGCGTTTTGGGAAAAGCAAACCCAGCTGAAACTGGAGCAGCTGAAGGCTTTCGCGGTAGAATAGGTAAAAGCCAGAAAACGGTCATGCTGAGCGCAGCCGAAGTATCTCTACCGCGCAACTAATCCTGCCGATTGGATTTACTATTGCGGTAGAGATGCTTCGGCTGCGCTCAGCATGACCGTTTTCTAATTCTCCCCAAACCATGGAATCTCTATCTCCCACAACCCTCACCTGGGCCGAGTTTGAGCGCGTGGACCTGCGCGTGGGTACCATTCGGGAGGCGCGGGCTTTCCCGGAGGCGCGCCGGCCGGCGTATCAGCTGCTGATTGATTTTGGTCCGGAAATCGGCCTGAAAAAGTCCAGCGCCCAGATTACGCACCACTACACGCCGGAGGAATTGGTGGGCCGGCAGGTGCTGGCGGTGGTCAATTTTCCGCCCAAGCAGATTGGAAAGTTTTGCTCCGAAGTGCTGGTAACCGGCCTGGCCGATGCCGACGGGCATATTGTGCTAGCTGCCGTGGCTGGCCCGGTACCCAATGGGCACCAGCTGGTTTAGTTGGTTTTGGGTGGCCCCCACTGGTCGGTGGCGGGCTTGCTGGCAGGGTTGAGCTTGGTTTCCCGATGGTTGAGCGTGTCGATAACGCCGGCGTAGATTTCGTTCAGGTCCTTGCCGTGGATGCCGTAGTAGCGGTAGCTGCGCTGGAAGGCCGAGTCGGTAACTTCGTGCTTCCACAGCAGGCTTTTATGCTGCGCCAGGTACAGGGCCCGGCCCGAATCGGGCGAGAGGCGGCTGCTTTCCACCTGCGCTTCGAGCTGATGCAGGTCGGCCAGCATCTGGGCCATGTGCTCGCGGGGTATCAAATCGGCGGGCATGGGGGGCTCTTCGGGGCGCTGGCAGGCGGGCAAAGCCAGTAGGAGAGGGACCAGGCCCAGGCAGCAGCGGCGGAATGATTTCACGTCGCAAAGTTAGCCCCGCGCCGTAGCTTCGCCATTGGAGAGTTAAAAGTTACAGGTTGAACGCATATAAAGGAGTTGTTTAGAAAATCACAAAAGGTACTCAAACGGTCATGCTGCGCTGCGCGCTGCATGACCGTTCGGGGACTTTCTAAACAGCTTCTTGTCAACCCCTCAACCCCTCAACCCCTCAACCCCTCAACCCCTAACTCACAATTCCCCCATGAACCCCTCTGTGCCCTCGGCGCTCACCGACCTGGTGCGCCGCCTGCGCCACCTCGAAATCCGCATTCGCAAAGCGGTGGAGGCCCAGCTACAGGGTGATTTTCACTCCGTATTTAAAGGTACGGGCCTGGAGTTCGACGACGTGCGCCTCTACCAGTACGGCGATGAAGTGCGCGCCATCGACTGGAACGTGAGCAGCAAGGGCCACGGCACTTTCGTGAAAACCTACAAGGAGGAGAAGGAGCAGCAGGTGCTGGTGCTGCTGGACGTGAGCGCCTCGCTGGACGTGGGCGACGGCCAGCGCCGCAAGCTCGACGTGGCCCGCGACATTGCGGGGCTGCTGGCGCTGTCGGCCGCCCGGCAGGGCTCGGCGCTGGGTTTGTTCGCGTTTTCCGACCAGAAGGAGCTGTATCTGCCGCCCGGCAAGGGGCCTCGGGCGGCATATGCGCTCATCCGCCAGCTATACTCGCTGGTGCCGGTTTCGGCCCGCACGGGGGTGGGGGCGGGCATCCGGCAGGCGCTGGGGCTGCTCAAGCGCCGCAGTTTGGTGGTGCTGGTGTCCGATTTCATTGATGGCAACTACGAGCGGGAGCTCACCATGCTGGCCCAGCGCCACGACCTGATAGTGGTGCAGCTGCAGGCCCCGCGCGAGCGCACGTTTCCGGCCTTGGGTATTGTGCCTCTGCGCGATGCCGAAACCGGCCAGGTGCGCTGGGTGAATACCTCCAGTCCCGATTTCCGGGCCCGCCAGGAAGCCACCGCCGAGCGCCAGGAAGCAGAGCTAATAAACATCTGCCGCCGCCATCGCACCGGCTTTCTGGCCTTGGGCACGGAAGGCGATTTTGTGCCTCAGCTGGTGAATTTGTTTCGTCATCGTCGTCAATCGGGCCGCCGTGGATAAGCGCATTAGGTATTGGGGAGAGGGAAAGAACGTCATGCTGAGCTTGTCGAAGCATCTCTGCCGTGTAAATAATCAGGCCCGGCGCAACGAAGTAGAGATGCTTCGGCTGCGCTGCGCTCCGCTCAGCATGACGGTTTGCTTATTGCTGGCGCTTTCCGGTATGCTAAACAGCACCTCCGCCCAGGCCCAAACTACCCCGCCGCCCATCCCGCAGGGCCGCTTTCTGAAGCAAACAACCCTGGTGGGTGAGCCGCTCGACTACGAGCTGCGCTACGAGCACGCGCCCGATTTGGAAGTGGTTTTTCCGGACTCACTGGCCCGGTTTGCGCCGTTTGAGTACGCGGGCAAAACCTTTTATCCCACCCGCACCCGGGGGGGCGTCAGCCTCGACCGGGCCGTGTACCACCTGCGCACGTTCCGGCTCGATTCGGTGCAAACCCTAGCCCTGCCCGTGGCCGTGCTGCAAGGGGCCGATACGCTGAGTATTCTGCCGCCGCCTAGCCGGGTGCGCCTGCGCCGCACGGCCGCGCCGCGGCCCAATGCCACCGAGCTGCCCGACCTGCGCCAAAACCTGGCCCTGGTGCCCATTGAGCCCATTTTCAACTACCCTTACTGGATTGCCGGGGCGCTGGCGGTACTGCTGCTGCTGGCGGGGAGCGCGGCGCTGTTTCGGCAGGGGCTGGTGCGGCGCTACTCGGCCTACAAGCGGCGCAAAAACCACGGCTATTTCCTGGCGCAGTTTGCGCGGCACGTCGAGCGGTTCGAGCTCTCACGCTCGGCTACCAACGTGGAGCGGGCCGTGGTGCTCTGGAAAAACTACCTCGCCGGCCTGGAAAACAGTGGCTTGAACTCCTTCACCACCCGCGAAATCGTGGCGTATTTCGAGAATGATTCGGACGTACGTAAAGCCCTGAACGCTACCGACAAGGTGATTTACGGCAACGTGCAAACCGAAGAAGCCGCCGAAGTTGACCGCGCCTTTCAGCGCCTGCGCGGGTTTGCCGAGCGGCGGTATGCCTCGGTGACGGAGTAGCGCATACAGGTAAAAAAGAATGTCATGCAGAGCGCAGCGAAGCATCTTGCCCGCCACCACTAACCCAATTGGGAGGACATCATTGATTACTTGCTGCGGGCAAGATGCTTCGCTGCGCTCTGCATGACGTTCTTTTGTCATTCGTATACCATTTTAATTGAACGACTTTTTCAACCTTCTGCGCTATACCACGCTGGCCGGCTACCAGTGGCAGCAGCCGCGCGTGCTGCTGCTCATTGCGGCCGTGCCGCTGCTGTTTGGGCTGCGCTGGCTGCTGGCGCGGCGGCGGGCGCAGGTGGTGGTGGCCTTTGCGCCCGGCCCCGTGCGGCGCGACTGGGCGGCCGTGCTGCGCTTCGTGCCCGATGTGGTGCTGGCCCTCGCCCTGAGCTTCGCCATTGTGGCGCTGGCCCGCCCCCAGCGCACCGATGAGCGCGTGGAGCAGTCTGGCCGGGGCATCGACCTAGTGCTGGCCCTCGATGTATCGGGCTCGATGGAAATTGAAGACCTGCGCCCCAATCGCCTCGAAGCTGCCAAGCGCATTGCCACCGATTTTGTGAATTCCCGCGCCGGCGACCGCCTGGCCCTGGTGGCTTTTGCCGGTGAAGCCTACTCCCTGGCCCCCCTCACCACCGACTACGACCTGTTGCGCGAGGACCTCGCCAGCCTGCGTGTGGGCATGATTAAGGAAGACGGCACGGCCATTGGCACGGCCCTGGGCGTGGCCACCAACCGCCTGCGCGAGTCCACGGCCAGGTCGCGGGTGTGCATTCTGCTATCGGATGGTGAGAACAACGCCGGCAGCCTCGACCCGCTGCTGGCCGCCCAGCTGGCCCACGCCTTCGGCATCCGCATCTACACCATTGGGCTGGGCAAGGACGGTTTTGTGCCCTACGGCCAGGACTCGCTGGGCCGCACCCGCTACGTGAACACCCGGCTCGACGAAACCACCATGCGCCAGCTGGCCGCCGCCGCCGATGGCCGCTTCTTCCGGGCCACCGATACGGGCGCGCTGCGCGAGGTATTCGCCCAAATCAACCGCCTCGAAAAATCCGAAATCAAGCAGCTGCGGTTTCGCAATACCAAGGATTTCTACCGGCCGTATCTGTGGCTCAGCATTGCGCTGTGGCTGCTGTGGCTGCTGCTGAAAAGCACGTTTCTGAGCAACCCGCTGGAGGATTAGTGGGGTTGTTGGTTGAGGTAAAAGGACATCATGCAGAGCGCAGCGAAGCATCTTTGCCTCAATAGTAAAATCAATTAGTTGTGCGGTAAAATGCTTCGCTGCGCTCTGCATGATAGTCCAACGTCGTTTTATTCTGAAAAAATATGTCCATCGCCGATAACATCCAACGCATCAACGCCGAGCTGGCCGGCACCGCCGCCCGCCTCTGCGTCGTCACCAAAACCCACCCCGTCGAGCTGCTGCAAGAGGCTTATGCTGCCGGGGCGCGCTGCTTTGGCGAAAACCGGCCCCAGGAAATGGCCGCCAAGCAGCCCCAGCTACCTGCCGATGTGGAGTGGCACCTCATCGGCCAGCTCCAGACCAACAAGGTGAAGCTGCTGGCCCCGTTTGTGCACACCATCCAAAGCATCGACAGCCTGAAGCTGCTGCGCGAAATCGATAAGCGTGCCGCCGAAAGCAACCGGGTTATCAATGGCCTGCTGCAGTTTCACATCGCCGCCGAAGAAACCAAATCCGGCCTCTCGCTGGCCGAGGCCGAGGAAATGCTGGCCTCCGAAGAGTATCAGCAATTCCGGAATGTGCGCCTTACCGGCGTGATGGGCGTGGCCACCTTCACCCCCGATGAGCACCAGCTGCGGCAGGAGTTTCAAACGCTGCACGGCTACTTCGACCACCTGAAAGCCACGTATTTTGCCGATTCGCCGGTATTCTGCGATATTTCGATGGGCATGAGCGGCGACTACGCGCTGGCCGTGGCCGAGGGCAGCACGCTGGTGCGGGTGGGCAGCGCCATTTTCGGCCGCCGGGGATAAGGGGTGGCCGCGCTCGGCGAACCTCAGCGTTGGCCTCCGCGACTTCTGCGGGAATCGGTATTAGCATAGGCCACCAAGCGCGGCGGTAGAAATTATCCTATCTTCCGTCCCTCGTCCGCCGCAAATTCCCACCATGCCTGCCACCACCGCGTCTTCGTTGCCCCCACCGGCCATTGTGGCCAACCAGCATATCTACGACGACTATTTCCGGGAAGAATTCACCCAAACGCTGGATGAGAACATCCTGCAGCTGCTCGACCGCGTGTGGTTCCGCTCCGAGCTGGTGGGCTTCGAGCACTTCCCGCAGCGCAACAACCCCGACCGGCCGCTCATCTTCGCCAGCAACCATTCCGGCATGGCCTTCCCCTGGGATGCCATCGTGGCGCTGTCGCACCTGTGGCGCCACCTGCTGGCCAAGAATGGCAATATCAGTGACTTGCCGCGCCCGCTCTCGGCCCCGCTGCTTTCTCAAACCGCCCTGATGAACCCGTATCTGGTGCGCGAATTCTGGAAGAAATGCGGCAGCGTGGATGCCACGACGCTGAATTTCGAAACCATGATGTACTACCAGGACCACAACCTGATGCTGTACCCCGAGGGCGTGCCCGGCATCGGCAAGGGGTTCAACCGCAAGTACCAGATTCAGCGCCTGGCCACCAGCATGGTGCGCCTGGCCCTGCAACACGGCACCGACATCATCCCATTCTACACCATCAACGCCGAATACCTTAATCCCTACGCCTACAGCTTCGAACCAATAAACCGGCTGACCAAGAAAATCGGCATCCCATTCCTGCCCCTCACGCTACTGCTGTTGCTGGTGCTCATTCAGCCCTGGGCCTTTTACCTGGCTTTTCCGGCCAAGCTCACCTTCGTGATGGGCACCCGCATCCGCCCGTCCGACCTCACCGATAAAACCGTTGATGAGCTGACCCGCGAAGAATACCTGACCCTGAGCGACCAGGTTCGCCAAAAAATGCAGACCGAAATAGATGCCGCCGTGCTCGCCCACGGCCAGAAACCCTACCGCTGGGCCGAACTTTGGCAGCGCATCAAGGAAAACCGCCGCTTCTTTCCGTTTTTCCTGCCCTTCGCCTGGCCCGCCGTGTTCACCGAGTTTGAGCGCCTCTACGTGAAGGAGGGCCGCCGCAATTTCCGTATGCAGCTGGACCGGCCCGGCGCGTGGCTGAAAATGCTCTGGCGCAACCCCATAACCCTGGCCTATTTCATCCCGTTGATAGGCTGGATTCCGCTGGCAATCAAAGGCTACAAAGGCAATAAGCTGGGGCAAAAAGCCAAGGCTTACCGGAGCAATTAGCGTTGGTTTAGAAAAACTAGCACGTCATGCTCATCTGGCGTCCGCGTAGCCGAAGCATCTCGCGTGTGGTAGTACGATTGAACTAGTGGGAGCACGCGAGATGCTTCGGCTACGCGGACGCCAGATGAGCATGACGTGCTAGTTGCCCCGCCCTCGGCGCCTTATGTGCCACCTCCCACCCTCCCACCCAAATCCCACCCAAATGCCCTCGTTTCAACACCTGCTGCTCAAGCAGTTTCTCACGGCGGCAGCCGCGCCGCTGGCCCGCCGCAAGCCCAGCGTGGGGGCCATTCGGCTGGCCATGGAAACCGGCGCACTATTCCAGTTTATGCCCTGGAAGGTGAATCTGGAGAGCTTTCGGCTCGATAACCGCCTTGAAGCCGAATGGCTGCGGCCCCGCGCCGCGCACGCCACGCGGGTGCTGCTTTACCTGCACGGCGGCGGCTACGTGCTGGGCTCGCTGAACACCCACCGCAGCCTGGTGGGCAGCCTGGCCCAGCGCACGGGCCTCAATGTGCTCACCATCAACTACCGCAAGGCCCCCGACCACCCGTTTCCAGCCGCGCTCGACGATGCCCGCCGGGCCTACCGCTGGCTGTTGCGCCACGGCCACCAGCCACACAACATCGTGGTGGGTGGCGACTCGGCCGGGGGCGGCCTCGCTCTAGCGCTGCTGCTGGCCCTGCGCGATGCTGGCGAAGCTCTGCCCGCCGCCGGCATCGGCCTCTCGCCCTGGACCGATCTCAACCTGCCCATCACCGCCCTGCGCCGCGTGGCCCGCGAAGAAGGCCTCCTGCTCGAAGCCCTGCAAATGCGTACCTGGGGCCCCCTCTACGCCCACAAAACGCCCCTCACGCACCCGCTGCTCTCGCCCGCGCAGGCCGATTTGCACGGCCTGCCGCCGCTGCTCATCCAGATTTCCACGGCCGAAGTACTGTATCACGACGTGGTGAAATTCACCCGCAAAGCCCAGGCTGCCGGGGTGCTTGTAACCCTGCAACCATTTGAGGGACTGGTGCATTGGTGGCACCTGTTCTGGCGCGTGGTGCCCGAAGCCCGGCAAGCCCTCGACCAGGTGGCGGCCTTCCTGACGGAAATGTGGGCCCAGCCGATGGCCGCGCCCGTGCGCCTGCCGCTGGCCGAGCGGCGCGTGTCGCTGCGTCGCCGCGCCGCATAAGCTGTCGCTGAACGCGTTGTGCAGCGTTGGGCCGAAGGTGAAATATTCAGAAAATTGAAAAATAAATTCTCTTTTTGATGATTTTAGGCCACTTTTGAAGAAATCCGGCGTACACCGCTCAACTATGTTGGCGCGTGTATGTAGGTTTGTATCGAATTTAGTCGGCTTGCATACTACTTTGGTATGGCAACAAGCTTTTATACAGTAGGTTCCATTTTATTTCTTTCACTCCAACTCGTTTCCTGCATCATGGAAGATTTGTTTAAAAAGTTCGTAAATGCTGGCGTCGGCTACATCGCCCAGGGCAGTAAGTCGGTCCAGAGCACCATTGAGAAATTGGTGAAGGACAATAAGATGACTCAGGCCGAGGGCAAGAAAATTGTGGATGAGCTGCTGAAAAGCGGCGAAACCAAACGCGTTGAGCTCGAAAAGCAGTTCCAGGGCATCGTGGACCGTGCCAAGAGCACCGTGGGCCTCGCCGATGCCAAGCCTGCCAAAGGCAAAAGCGCCGCCAAAAAACCCGCTGCCAAAGCTACTGGTGTAGTACAAGCTGCTAAAACCACCGCCAACCAGGCCGCCAGCCGCGCCGCCGGTGCCGTGAAAAACGTGGCCGACCGCGTGAGCGCCGCCGCCGGCACCGCCCAGAAATCAACCGCCGCTACGGCTGCTGCCGCTGCTAAACCTGTTGCCAGGCCCGCCGCAAAATCTGCCGCCAAGCCAACTGCTACGGCCGCCAAAGCTGCTGCCAAACCGGCCGCGAAGGCCGCCGCGAAGCCTGCTGCTTCGACTGCTGCGACCAGCGGCGAGGGCAACTCGTAGTAATTTGCCTGCTAGTGCAAAACCCCGTTTGCTGTTCGCAAGCGGGGTTTTTTGTGTAATACCACCGGCCCGAAACGGAGGCATAGCTCGTCCGAATCCGTGAAATCAGTTTAATCTGCGTAAATCTGCGGTCAATGTTTAAAAATACGATTTCCAACCTCTCCCGCATTCGGCAGGTGGCCGAGGTACTGCTGCGCTACGGCTTTGAGGATGTGGTGACGACCACGCCGCTGCGCCGCCTCGTGAGCCAGGCGCGCCGCCTGAGCTGGCATCGGGCCGAGCGGCAGGTGTTTGAAACCACGCGCTGGGAGCGGGTGCGCCTCATTATCGAGGAGTTAGGCCCCACCTTCATCAAGCTGGCGCAGGCCATGAGCAACCGGGCCGACTTGCTGCCCGAAGCCCTGATTGATGAGTTTGAGAAGCTGCAGAGTAATGTGCCGCCCTTCGAAACGGCCCTGGCCCGTCAGATTATCGAGGAGGAGCTGGGGCGGCCGATTTCGGAGGTCTTCAGCGAGTTCGATGATACTACGCTGGGCTCGGCCAGCATCGGGCAGGTGCACCGGGCGCGGCTGCTCACGGGCGAGGAAGTAGTAGTGAAAGTGCAGCGCCCCGGCGTGCGCGAAAAGGTGCGCTCCGACCTGGCGTTGTTGCGCGAGCTGGTGCGCCTCACGGCCGGCTTCCTGCAAAAGCAGGGCCTGGCCAACCCGCAGGATATCGTGGATGCCTTCGAGCGCAGCATGAGCAAGGAGCTGGATTACACGGCCGAAGCTCGCTCAATGGAGCAGTTTCGCAAGCTCTACGAGAATTACACCACGTTCTACGTGCCCAAGCCCTACCGTGAGCTGAGCACAGCGCGCATCCTGGTGATTGAGTACGTGAGCGGCTGCAAGATTACCGACAAGGCGCAGCTGCTGGCCTGGGACCTGAGTCCCGCTACGGTGGCCGAAAATGGCATGGACATCTACTTGACCCAGATTTTTGAGTTCGGGATTTTCCACGCCGACCCGCACCCCGGCAACGTGCTGGTGCGCCCCGATGGCACCATCGTGCTCATCGATTTCGGCATGGTGGGCCGCCTCACCAAGCAGCAGAAATATGCCTTCGCGGGCGTGTTCATCGGCATGGCGCGGCAGGATGCCCGCAGCATGGCCCTGAATTTCAGACGGCTGGCCCTCACGGCCGAAATCCCCGACATGCGCGCTTTCGAGTCCGACCTCAGCCAGCTGATTGAGGATTTCGCTATGCTCGACGTGAAGGAGATGAGCATGAGCGACTTGGCCGACGCGCTCCAGGGCATCATCTACAACTACAAGCTGCAGGTGCCGGGCGCGGTGTTTCTTATCCTGCGGGCGCTGGTCATTCTGGAAGGCATCGGCAAGGTTTTGCACCCGAATTTCAACACCTTCGAATTTGTGGCCCCCTACGGCGCCAAGATTATCCGCGAGCAATACTCGCGCGAAAACCTGCTTACCGAGGCCGAATACACGGGCACGCAGCTGCTGGCCCTGCTGCAAACCCTGCCCGCCGATGTGCGTCAGATTGTGCGCAAAATCAGCAAGGGCGAGCTGCGCCTGAAGTTCGAGCTGGTGGGCTACACCATGTTGCTGCGTAAGGCCGACCAGCTGGTGAGCCGCACCATTCTGGCGCTGCTGTGCGTGGGCGGGCTGCTGTTTTCGGGGCTGTCGCTGCTGGGCCACTACTCGGCCGCCATGCCCTACCACCGGGGCGTGCCCGAAATAACGTGGTGGAGCCTGGGCGCTACCGGCTTCCTGCTGCTGATACTGCTGCTGCTGGGCACCCGGCGGCGCGAGAAGTCGTAATGTCAGCGCTGGCGCGAGTTGAGGCAAAGCCGGAACTCGTGCCAGACTTTCGGGGAGGCTGGGCCTCCCATTGGGACGGGGCGGTCGAGCTTGCTGCTGGCGCGGCAGGGGAGGCGCAGCCTCCCACTATATCAGGCACGGGTTACGGCTTCGCCTCAACTCGCGCCAGCAGGCCAGCAATTCAGTCAACGACTGAATTTGAACTAAGGGTTTGGCTGTGGGCCTTGCGTGGTTCGACCTTTGCGGCTGTGCGGGGGTATTTCGGCCCGCCTGCTGCAATATCTGCTTCCTTCATCGCCCGCGTCGCGTTTGCTGTTTTTGGAATTTTATGGGGATTGATGCCGCATTTCTCCGTTGCCCAGATGGTGCCAATCGGCCCGCCGGTACTGCGCGAAGCCAGCCTGCGCACCGATACCGCCACCTACTTGCTGAGCCGCAACACCACGCTGGTACAGGGCATATCCACGCTGTACTTCTGGTTCCGGCGCGACGATGAAACCGTAGAGCTGCGCCTCTGCCCGGCCAACGGCAGCAGTACCAAGCCGTTGCGCCTTCGTCGTAACCCCGATTTTCAGCAGCTCGACTCGCTGACCCGGGAAGGCGACGGTAGTTTTCGCACGCGCCTCAAGTTTCAGAACCTGACCAGCAGCCGCTTCCTGCGCCTGGTGGTGGAGCAGGCCGCCGATTCGGCCGGGCGCGAGCCACGCCGCGAGGTGGTGCCGCTGTTGCTACTGGTGTACACTGCGCTGGCGCTGCGAGTGGCTGATAACGAATTGTTTGTGGGCGAAGAAAAGGCGTTTTAGCTCATCAGCTCGAACACGCACAACGTGCATGCAACCGGCGAATGGGTGCGCGGCGCCGATTTCGACTACCTCCTGGTGGCCGAGGCCAACGGCACCCTGCGCCTGCACGTGCTGCCTAACCAGCTGGGCCTGCACACGCTGGCCGTGAAGCTGCAAACCGAGCGCCCGATTCTGCTGGCCGGCAACCGCATCAGCTACTAAGCTGCCGGTGCTGAAGCAGGATTTCAACGTGAAGTCCAGCCGCCTGCGCTTCCTGTCGCCCGACAAGCGCAGCGTGACCATGGACGACGTGAGCCGCCGCAAGGGCACGGAGTTGATTCTGGACAACGGCTGCAGCTTTGACCTGCGCCATGCCTACCGCGTTGAAGACCAGGAGGAACCCGGCGGAGAGCTCATCGCTGAAATATTCACCCGCCAGTTTCTCAGCAACGACCGGGTGCTGTGCTACCTGCGCCCCTACAACACCCACCGCCAGACCGAAGGCTACCTCTACATCAAGGAAAATGACGTGGCCCGCTACCTCACTAACTTGGATATAACGCCCCAAACCGTGATTCGGAACGTGCAGGTGCTGCACCGGGGCGGCGAATGGACGTCCGGCCTGAGCGTGAGTCCCGGCGAAACCGTGGACGTGCGCCTCGAAGGCGAGGGCCTGCAAAAAGCCCGCATCTCGTTCGAGGACTTGCCGGTTATTCCTTCCGATTCGTCGGTGCGGACCGATGCTCGGCTGGTGTACCGCGTGCGGGTGCCGGTGAGCTATGATAAGCGGAAAAGCAATGTTTACAACGCGGGCCAGGCTACGAGCTACGCACTGAGCATTAAAGAGTTTCAGCGGCCGCACCCGCTCGATTTCGTGTCGGTGGCGTATGGCGACGCGGCCCGGCCCATCACGCGGCTCAACGGTCCGGTGCTTTACGACGGCACTATTCGGGACGTGGTGTTTCAGTTCAACCCCAACGCCATTGATACGCCCGATTTGCTGTTTGGCAAGCAGTACCTGACGTTCGAAATCCGCACCCTCAACAGCAAGGGCGAGCTGATTGAGCTGCGCAACGTGGAAAGTCTGCTGGCGTGCCCCGGCGACAACTCGCCCCGCGCCGCTTTCTACCAGGACAAGCAGTGCCGCACCGACCCGCTCAGCCTAAACTCCCTGCTGGGCCGCAAAACCTACGACCTCGACGAATGGAGCCGCATCGTGGTCACGGTCAAGCATAAGTCCAGCCAATACGCCGAGCCCGGCTACACCCAAACCGTAGAGCTGGTGCTGAAGCGCCGCTACAAGTTCGACATCGACGTGAGCTTTCCGGCCGGCCTGCTCACCCACAAGCAAGGCGACTCGGGCTTTGGCGACCTGGGCGGTATCTCGCTGGCCACGCTGGCCCAGTTCAGCTTCTACAGCCCCAACAAAATCAACCGGCTGCGGCCCTATAAAATCGGGGCGGGCTTCGTGGTGCTCAATGCTTTCAACCTGGGCAGCAGCAGCACCAACCGCGATTTGGGCGTGGTGATTCTGGGCTCGGTGTACCCCACGCGGCGCGAGGCCAAGTTCACGTTTCCGCTCTACCTGGGGGGCGGGTATTTGCTGGGCACCAGCCGGTGGTTCTACATGCTGGGGCCGGGTATTGGGGTGCGGCTGTAGCGTGGAAAGCATGGGCGGGATAGCGGTAGTCGTCTGGCTTTTCCAGTCATTGGCATAAAAGCAGAAGGGTAGGCACAATTGGGCGGTAGTTTTGAGGCATGAAACCAACTCGTTCCGCTGTTCTTTCCTTTTATTGGCTGGCTCAATCTATTTGTGGGGGGCGCTGGCCCTGGCTGTCGGCCGGCATCATACTGGCCGGTGCTATGCCGCAAACGGCTCAGGCCCAGGGCCGCGTCACCATCAGCGGCACCATTAAGGATGCCAAAACGGGCGAGGACTTGACCGGCGCTTCCATCCGCATTCTGGAGCTGCCGGGCACGGGCACCGCCGCTAATGCCTACGGTTTTTACACCCTCACGCTGCCGGCGGGCACCTACATGGTGGAGGCCAGCTTTGTGGGCTACGCCGCCCAGCCGCGCCAGGTGACGCTCGACAAAAGCCAGCGGCTCGATTTCAAGCTGGCCAGCGGCGGGCAGGAGCTGAACGAAGTGGTGGTGACCGGCCGCAGCAGCCAGGCCAACATCAGCAAAGCCCAGTCGGGCGTGGAAACGCTGGATATGAAGCAGATTGCCAAGGTGCCGGTGCTGTTTGGCGAGAAGGACGTTATCAAAACCCTGACTTTGCTGCCGGGCATCAAAACGGCGGGGGAGGGCAGCAGCGGCTTCTCGGTGCGCGGCGGCAACGTGGACCAGAACCTGATTCTGCTCGACGAAGCGCCCGTGTACAACGCCTCGCACCTGCTCGGCTTCTTCTCGACGTTCAATTCCGACGCCATCAAGGACCTGACGGTGTACAAGGGCGGGATGCCGGCGCAGTACGGCGGGCGGCTGTCGTCGGTGGTTGATATTAAGATGAACGACGGCAACAACCAGCAGCTGCACGGCAGCGGTGGTATTGGCCTCATTGCCTCGCGTCTGGCGCTGGAAGGGCCGATTGTGAAGGACAAAGGCTCGTTTCTGGTGACGGGCCGCCGCACCTACGCCGACATCTTCCTGAAGCTGTCGAACAACGAAACTACTAAGAACGCCCGGCTCTACTTCTACGACTTCAACGCCAAAGCCAACTACACGCTCGATGCCCGCAACCGCATCTACTTCTCGGGCTACCTGGGGCGCGACGTATTGGGAATTAATACTTTCGAGAATAACTACGGCAACCAGACGGCCACGCTCCGCTTCAACCACCTGTTCACCGACCGGCTGTTTTCCAATACTTCGTTCATCTACAGCAAGTACGATTACCAGATAAAAATTCGGGTCAACGACTCCGATTTCAGCATCGATTCTAAGATTAAGGACTGGAATCTGAAGCAGGATTTCGAGTTCACGCCCAGTTCGAAGCAGACGCTGCGCTTCGGGCTGAATGCCATTTACCACACCATTACGCCCGGCCACGTTACGGCGGCGGCCGATGCGGCGGTAAATTCCACGGCCGATAAAACCAACTATTCGCTGGAATCGGCCGCCTACGTGTCGCACGAGTGGGCGGCGACGGACAAGCTGGATTTCACCACGGGCCTGCGAATTTCGGCCTTCAGCCTGCTGGGCGCGGGCACGTATTCGAACTATAATCTGGCCGGCACGGTGCTCAGCAGCCAGAGCTATTCGTCGGGCCAGGTCATCAAAACCTACCTGAACCTGGAGCCGCGCCTGGCGGTGAGCTACCAGCTGTCGGACAATACGGCCCTAAAAGCCGGCTACGCCCGCAACGTGCAGAACCTGCATTTGCTGAGTAACTCGGCCGCGTCGTCGCCCACCGATTTGTACGTTCCTACCACCAACAACGTGAAGCCCGAGCTGGCCGACCAGCTGTCGGGCGGCTATTTCCGTAAGCTGGGAGTTAATCAAGGCTACTCGTTTTCGGCCGAAGTGTACTACAAGTGGCTGCAAAACCAGATTGACTACCGCGACGGCACCCAGCTGCGCGGCAACCAGGATGTGGAAAGCACGCTGCTCTACGGCAAGGGCCGGGCCTACGGCATCGAGCTGCTGCTGAAAAAGGAAACCGGCCGCCTCACCGGCTGGGTGGGCTACACGCTGAGCAAATCGGAGCGGCAGTTCACCGATATCAACAGCGGCAGCTGGTTCAACGCCCGGCAGGACCGGCCCAACGACCTTTCGGTGGTGGGCGTGTACCAGCTTTCGCCCGCCTGGAGCCTGTCGGGCACCTTCGTGGCCAGCACCGGCAACGCCGTGACCTTCCCCGTGGGCAAGTACCTCGTGGCCGGGCAGGTGGTGAGCCTCTACGGCCAGCGCAACGCCGACCGCCTGCCCGGCTACCGCCGCCTCGACGTGGGGGCCACCTTGGAGAAGCCGCAGAAGGAAGGCCACCGCTTCCACCACAGCTGGAATTTCTCCATCTACAACGTCTTGGGCCGCGAAAATCCCTATAGCATCACGTTCGAAACCAATCCGAACGACGCCTCGCGCACGCAGGCGCTGCAAACCGCGCTGTTCCGGATGGTGCCCTCGGCCACGTACAATTTCAATTTCTAAGGCAAAAGTTTCAGAACGAAAAAAGCGCGGTCATGCTGAGCAAAGCCGAAGCATCTCTACCGTGTAAGTAATCAAATCGAATGCAATAGTTGTGCGGTAGAGATGCTTCGGCCTCGCTCAGTATGACGCTCCAGATTCTCTTTATGGAAACCCCAACCCGTTTCACCCTGCGCTGCCTGGCCGCTGCCGCCACCCTGCTGCTCGCCGCGTCCTGCCAGAAAGTCATCACCCTCGACCTGCAGGCCAGCGCCCCGCGCCTGAGCATCGAAGGCAACCTGGCCGACGACGGGCAGCCCTGCACCGTGCTGCTGGCGCGTAGCGTGAGCTATACCGATACCAATGTTTTCCCGGCCGTGAGCGGGGCTGTAGTCACGCTGAGCAACGACGCGGGCGGCCTCGAAACCCTGCGCGAAACCACCACGCCCGGCCAGTACCGGGGCAGCACCATTCTGGGCCAGCCGGGCCGGCGCTACACCCTGCGCGTAGAGGCCGATGGGCAGGCCTACGTAGCTGTATCCACGCTGCCCTCGCCGGTGGTGCCGCTGTCGGGCCTGCGGGTGCAGAAATCGGCTATTGGCAGCAATATTCAGGCGCTGCCGGATTACCTGGACCCGGCGGGCACGCGCAACTACTACCTATTCCGGCAGTACCGCAATGGTCGCCTGAACAAGAATGTTTACCTGCAAAACGACGAGTTCACCGACGGCAAGCCCAACGTGCGTGGCCTGGGCACGGGCGGTGGTGGCGGCGGCGGCAGCACCGATGCCGACAAGCTCGTGGCCGGCGACAGCCTGCGCGTAGAAATGCAAAACGTAGACGTGAACGTGTACGAATACTTCCGCACCCTCAACCTGACCTTGCAGGGCGGGGGCATGGCCACGGCCTCGCCGGCCAACCCAAAATCGAACTTTACGGGCGATGTGCTGGGGTATTTCAGCGCGCATTCGGTGCGGCGGCGCACCATCCTGGTGCCGAAATTGTAAAAAAAATGATGTCAAACTATTGGCTTTTTCAGCCGCCGGCTCGCAGTAGCTGTTCCCGTAGACGACTATTTATTCACGATTCACGAAAGATGTGATGCAATAATTCCAGTAGGGAAGTCATTAGCGCTAGTATTTAATCGCGCCATTGAAATGCAGAGTATATGATAAGTTTTGATTAGGTATTAAAGCTGTTTAAGAAGTCGGTTCTGGTTCGTGGCTCCGGTCTGACCGCCCTAGGCGGTCAGACCGGTTGCCGTTAGCATCGCCCGAACAACCGCAGGCGGCGTTCTGGCGGCAACCGGTCGGACCGGAGCAACGCCATATTCAAAACAGCTTCATTATAAAAATATGGCTAGCGGAACTTGAAATACCTCGCTGATTTTTTGCCCCAGCATTATGAAGCTGTTTAGAAAGTCCCCGGACGGTCATGCAGAGCGCAGCGAAGCATCTTGCTCGCATCGTTGAACGGGCCTGACGAGGTGAGCAAGATGCTTCGCTGCGCTCTGCATGACCGTTTGAGCACCTTTTGTGACTTTCTAAACAACTCCTATTGCATATTCTTCTTCATCCAAACTGAAACGTTGCAGAATTATTCCTTGTGCAGAGTTGCTTCTTGAAAGCATTAATATATAATGGCCAATTTTATCCTCACGCATTCGCCCAGGTTTACCTGATGCTATTATTTCCGAAAAATACTTGATAGTAACTCCAGTTACAGGAGGCAGCATTTCCCAAGTCCCGAACCTAAACTGAAATAGTCCTGTGTAAATGCGGTAGCGCTTGCCAGGCAGGTCCAAGCTAATTCCTTTGTACATAAATCCCAAGCTGACTCCTAATAGCAGCCCGAAGAGTCCTGTAAACAAGTTGTTGCAATAGACCCAATAGACTCCTGCTGCTGCGAAGACAATAGCAGCCATCGTTTCTCTAGTCAAAAACCTGGGGCTGTTAATGTCAATATTTGTCATAGTAATAATTGCGTGAAAAATAAATACCCCGAGAGCTAGCTCATCGGGGTATTATAATCTGATTAGCGCTCAATTAGCAGTTATTGCAGCTTCATATCCGCAATTATCGCCTTGATTTTCTCGTGGCCCAGGCGGTTGGCCAAATCATAATCCACGGCGGATTTCAGCGGCTGCTTCACGCTGAAGTAGAACTTAATTTTGGGCTCGGTGCCGCTGGGGCGGGCCGAAATCTTGCTGCCGTCTTCGGTGAGGAACTGGAGCACGTTGGAGCTTTCCACGCCGGTTTCGGTGCTGAGGCCGGTGGCCAGGTCGTGGATTTTGCCGGTTTTGTAGTCGCGGATTTCCACCACTTTCAGGCCCGCGATGTGAGCGGGCGGGTTGGCGCGCAGGCTGGCCATCATTTCCTGAATTTCCTCGGCACCGCGCTGGCCTTTTTTGGTGAGGGAAATCAAATCCTCCACATATAGGCCGTAGTGGGCATACATGGCCACCATTTCCTGGTAGAGCGTGCGGCCCTGGTCCTTGGCTACGGCGGCCATTTCGGCCACCAGCGCGCAGGCCGAGATGGCGTCCTTGTCGCGTACGAAATCGCCGATGAGGAAGCCATAGCTTTCCTCGCCACCGCCGATGTAGGTTTCCTGGCCTTCCAAGTCGCGAATCAGGCCGGCGATGTACTTGAAGCCGGTGAGCGTGCGGTAGCTCTTCACCTGGTATTCGTGGGCAATATCACCGAGGATTTCGCTGGTCACGATGGTGTACACGATGAAATCCTGCGGCGTGCTCTGGCCGGCGCGGTGCCGGGCCGAAAGCAGGTAGTTGGTAAGCATGGCGGCCGTCTGGTTGCCATTCAGCAGCACCCATTCGCCCTTATCATTTTTCACGCCCACGCCCACGCGGTCGGCGTCGGGGTCGGTGGCCAGCACAATATCGGCGTTGGTGGCTTGGGCCTGGTCGAGGGCCAGCTGCATGGCGCTTTTCTCCTCGGGGTTGGGCGACTGCACGGTGGGGAAGTTGCCGTCGGGCGTGGCTTGGGCCTGCACCACGTTCACGTTGGTGAAGCCAAATTCGCGCAGCAGGCCCGGCACCAGCGTAATGCCCGAGCCGTGAATGGGCGTGTACACGATGTTCAAATCGTGCTGGCGCCGAATGGCGGCCGGGTCGATGCTGAGCTTTTTGGCTTCGGCGAAATATTTCGCGTCCATATCGGCCCCGATGCGGATAATCTTCGAATTATCGGCCGCAAATTTCACCTCGTTCGGGCTGGTGATTTTATTGACTTCGATAATAATATTCGTGTCGTGCGGGGCCACCACCTGCGAGCCATCGTTCCAGTACACTTTATAGCCGTTGTACTCCTTGGGGTTGTGCGAAGCCGTTATTACACAGCCGCTTTGGCAGCCCAGCTCCCGAATGGCGAACGACAATTCGGGCGTGGGTCGCAGGCTGTCGAATAAATACACGATAATGCCATTGGCCGAAAAAATACCAGCCGCTATTTCGGCAAATTCGGGGCTGTTGTTGCGGCTGTCGTGCGCGATGGCAACCTTGATTTCCTGATTGGGAAAGCTGTGCAACAGGTAGTTGCACAGGCCCTGGGTGGCCATGCCCAGCGTATAGCGGTTCATGCGGTTCGAGCCGGGGCCCATGATGCCGCGCAGGCCACCGGTGCCAAATTCCAGGCTGCGGTAAAACGCATCGGTGAGGGCATCGTCCTGACCGGCGGCCTGCATATCGCGGATGGCCTGCTGGGTCTGGGCGTCGTACTCGGGCGTGAGCCAGGTGCTGATGGTGTGTTGGATTTCAGGGGAGAGGGGCATGGGAGGGAATTAAGGAGGGTTGGTCAGCTCAGAAACGGCCGTAAAGGAAAGAGGTTTGGATGAAAAACCGGCACGTTGGCCCCTGCGCCGGCGGGTGGAGGCAGGCAATCAGCTCACTGCCAGTACACCCCTACGGAATCTCTATTTTTCTCGAAAATGTACCGGCCTCAGCGTCAATAGTCAGCAGATACATGCCGGCTGCCACCTGCGACGTGTTTATTTCCACGGTTTTTTCGGCCGCCGCCATGCGGGTTTTGAGGATGGTGCGGCCCTGCAAATCCCGTAGCGTGAGGGTGAGGTTGCCGGGTGGGCCATCGGCCCGCTCAAGGCGCACGCTGGGACCGGCCGGGTTGGGGGCAATGATGAAGCCGCTCACCCGGCCGCGCCGGCTGCGGGTGCCCGTGGGCACGGCTGGGGCCAGCCAGCGGCTGGTATTGAGGGCGTAAAGCCGCTGCGGTACCGTAAAAATGGTAGTGAGGCGCTCGTTGGAAATAAACACGCGGTAGCGGTCGATGAACGTGAGGCCCTCGGCCTGGCCAATAACCAAGGCATTGGGCAGCTCAATCCGGCGCTTGTTGCCCTGCAGAAACCGGCCACCCTGAAAGTCCGACAGCAGCCACAGAAAGGTGGACCCGGTGCTGCTGTTGTAGCCCAGCAGGCCCGCGGCCGAGTCGGCGGGGTTGATATCGGCGGCGGTAATCAGGCCGTTCACATTAAATGTGCCTTTGAGGTGGGCAATGCACGCGCCGGGCTGCGCCGGAATGGTGTAGTACTTGGTTTGGTGGTCGGCCCAGTTCTTGGTGAAGAGGTGCAGCGAATCGTTGAAATAGAAAAATGCCTCGCAGTCGAAGTTGTGGTTGTTGGTGCCGGGGGCATAAGTGGTTTGGTCGGGGTAGCTGAAGGCAATTTCTTCGGCAGTCACCGAGTCGGAGGCCGCCGTACCGATGGCCGATTTCAGCACCCGCAGCACCCGCAGGTCGCGCCGGTTGCCGTTGTTGTTGCCAAAATCGCCCACGTACAGGTACTGGGCATCGGCGGCGATGTCCTCCCAGTCCACGTTCGGGAAATTGGTGATGCGGACCTGTTGCAGCACGCTGCCCGAGGCCGAATCGACCCGGAAGAGCACCGGCGCGTTGCCGCTGTCGTTGAACGTCCACAGCGCCTGCCCGGTGAACTGCAGCCCCGACGATTCAGGCACGGCGCTGGCCAGCGCAGCTTTGGTCACCAGCGCCGTGCTGGTGCCCGCGTACTGGCACGAACCATCGTTGACGGTGGCGGTGGGGTTGAAATTGGTGGCACGCGGGTCGGTGCAGCCGCTTTGGGCACGGCCCGAAGCAGCCGTGAGAACCAGCAGGAGCAGGAAAAGAGTAGCGGTTTTGACCATGGCGGCACCAAAAGAAGAACGTCATGCTTCATCTTGCGTCCGCGGAGTCGAAGCATCTCTACCACAATAGTAACTCATTACTACTGCGGTAGAGATGCTTCGACTGCGCTCAGCATGACGTTCCGGGAGCTGCCGTCGGCTTGCGGCGGGCTTACAAGTTGCCGCGCAGCGCCTGCTCGCGCTCAATGCTCTCGAACAGCGCCTTGAAATTGCCCTTGCCGAAGCTCTTGGCCCCTTTGCGCTGGATGATTTCGTAGAATACCGTGGGCCGGTCCTCCACGGGCTTGGTGAAAATCTGGAGCAGGTACCCTTCCTCGTCGCGGTCCACGAGCAGGTTCAGGGCTTTCAGCGATTCCAGGTCTTCGTCAATCGCGCCGATGCGCTCCAGCAGGTCTTCGTAGTACGCGCCGGGCACGGACAGGAAATCTACGCCGCGGCGGCGCAGCTCGGTCACGGTCGCGCGGATGTCGTTGGTGGCAATGGCGATGTGCTGCACGCCGGGCGAGTGGTAGTAGTCGAGATACTCCTCAATCTGCGACTTTTTCTTGCCTTCGGCGGGCTCGTTGATGGGGAATTTCACGTAGCCGTTGCCGTTGGAAACCACCTTGCTCATCAGGGCCGAATACTCGGTGCTGATGTCCTCGTCATCGAAGGTGAGGAGCAGCTTAAAGCCCATCACGTCCTCGTAAAACTTCACCCACTGGTTCATTTCCCCCCAGCCCACGTTGCCCACGCAATGGTCGACATGCAGTAGGCCCACCGGCGCGCCCTGCGGCACGAGGCTGCTCTTGGCCACGTAGCCGGGCAAGAACGGGCCGCTGTAGTTGGTGCGCTCCACGAAGGTGTGGATGCTTTCGCCATAGGTATAAATACCCGATAGCGTTACGCTGCCATGCTCATCATCAAGGGTATAGGGCTCGAAGGCCGATTTGGCACCGCGCTTGGTGGTTTCTTCCCACGACTGGCGGGCATCGTCCACCCACAGGGCCATCACCTTCACGCCGTCGCCGTGCTGGGCTACGTGGCGGGTAATCTCAGAATCGGGCAGGAGGGAAGTGGTGAGCACGAGGCGGATTTTGCCCTGCTGAAGCACGTAGCTGGCGCGGTCGCGCAGGCCCGTTTCGGGGCCGGCGTAGGCCACCAGCTCGAAGCCGAATGCCGCCTGATAGAAGTAGGCCGACTGCTTGGCGTTGCCGACGTAGAATTCGACGTAATCGGTGCCTTTGAGGGGAAGGAAATCCTGGGCGGGCTGGGCTAGTACTGCCGGCGAGGTCATGGTTTGCATGGGTGGGAAGGGAAAATTGGCGGGGTGAATGACTGGGTAAAAATACGGCTTTCATTGGTTTGGGGCGACAATTGGCCAAAACCAGCCCAAACCCGGAGCCCCAATGGCGCGCGTTTAGCAAATCATTCCCATTTTTGTGCCCAATCATCTGCCTTAGCGCCCCCATGAATACCGAAGAACTGAACCTCGCCCTCGTGGCCCTGATTGAAAAAAAGGCCGAGCTGCACACCCTTAAATACGACGACGCCCGCTACGACGAAGTGGAAGAAGCCCTGCACGACCTCGAAGACGACTTCAACGACGAATACGGCGACTTCTTGGAAACGGCGCTCGACAAAGTGCACACCGACCTGAAATCGGACACCGACGTGCTGCTGCCCACCGCCTACCTGCCCAGCAACCCCGGCGCTACGCCCACGCCCAAAGAAGGCGTGTGGGTTGATTCGGAGAAATACCCCGGCAAGGAAGCCCGCATTACGCTGATTCCAAATCCGGTACGTATCATGCTCACCGTGGGCAAGCAGGTGCAGCAGGAGCTCTGGAAAGCGTAGGCTTTGAATTATAAATTTTGAATTATAAATTATAAATTTGCGTAGCAAGCATTTGATGGCTGAACTCCATTTATAATTTATAATTCAAAAATTATAATTTGCAAAATGCTCTATCGCCTAGCCGAGCCTGCTGCCCGCCCCGATAAATGCCTTCGACCCCGAACCCGAAATAACGGCCCTGCACGACCGGGCTGAAAACGAAGCCACAAAAGCGGCCCGCATCGACTGGCTGGGGCTGGCCCTCGGGGCCGCCAGCATTGCTACGGATGTGGCCAGCATCGGCAAGCGCGAAACGCCCGCTCAGTACCAGAACCGCGCCGCCATCCACGATGCGGCCGTGGCCTACAGCTCATCTCCACCGCGTCTAAAATCGAGCACGCCGTGGCCGCCGACGTACTCCAGCAGCGCGCCGCCATGTTCCAGGAGTATGCCCTGCGCAAAGTGACGCTCGAACCCGGCCAGCAGGTGCGCGGCTACCGCTACTTTCCGTGCTACGACGCCGCCGATGGCCTGGTCGTGAAGGTCTCGGCAGAAAGCAGCATGGTGCCGCTGGAGTTCGCCCAGGTGCGCAAACGGCAATAGTGAATAATTGCTGAATGCCATAGCGTTTACCGTGCCTTTCGATTCCTTTCCACTCTTATACTCCTTTACTGCTATGCAAACATTGCCTTCTGCCTGGCTGATTGAAAGCGCCCGCCATCAGAAAAAATCTCAACGAAACGGATTAATAATAAGCGGCATATTGGTTCCCACCGCCGTATTAGTTCAGCTATTTGGTTAAAAACAATAGCCCCGGCAACTTGCCGGGGCTATTGTTTTTATAAGTCATTGGCTCATTTAATGGGCCGGTTTGGGGTGGCGTTTACCCGAGGTCAGCCAATTCCAGCCACCGTTCTTCCTTCTCGCCCAGCTCTTTCTCAATAGCGGCCAGGCGGGCACCCCACGCGGCGAAGTCCTGCGGCGAGCCGCTGCCGCCGTTCAGTTTGGCGGTGATTTCCTCCTTCTCAGCTTCCAAAGTCGCCATGACTTTTTCGAGCTGCTCGTACTCCTTCTTTTCGGCGAAGGTGGCGCGGCGCTTTTGGGGCGAAGGAGCCACGGCCGTGCTCACGGCAACTGGTGCGGCCAGCTTGGCGGCGGCGCGGGCGGCTTTAGCGGCCTTTTCTTCCTCAATCAGCGCGGCTTCGGTTTCGCGCTCTTCGAGGTAGTCGCGGTAGTCGGTGTAGTTGCCGGGGAAGTTGAGGATGGCCCCGCCGGGCTCGAGCACGAAGAGGTGCTCGGCGAGGTGGTCGAGGAAGTACCGGTCGTGGCTGACGATGAGCAGGCAGCCAGTGAAGTGCATCAGGAAGTCTTCCAGGATGTTGAGCGTGCCCAGGTCGAGGTCGTTGGTGGGCTCGTCGAGAATGAGGAAGTTGGGGTTCTTAATGAGCACGCGCAGCAGCTGCAGGCGGCGCTTTTCGCCACCGCTCAGCTTGCTCACCAGCGTGTACTGCTGGGCCGGCGGGAACAGGAACAGGTTGAGGAACTGGCTGGCGGTGAGCACGTCGCCGTTGGCGAGCTCCACCACTTCGGCCACTTCCTTCACGATGTCGATGACGCGCTGGGTGGGGTCAAATTCCAGCTCGGTCTGGGTGTAGTAGCCGAACACGGTGTTGGTGCCCACTTCGATGGTGCCGGAATCGGCCTGGAGCTTGCCGGTGAGCATGTTCATGAGTGTGGATTTGCCCACGCCGTTGGGGCCGACCAAGCCAATGCGGTCCTTTTTCTTGAAGACGTAGTTGAAATCGTCGAGCACGGTGAGGTCGCCGAATTTTTTGGTCAGGTTGTGGGCTTCGATGATTTTGCCGCCCTGGCGGGTGGTTTTCACGCTCAGCTCAATCTGTTGCTTGTTGAGGTTGGTGCTGGCTTTTTCCTTGGTGACGTAGAAGGCGTCGATGCGGGCTTTTTGCTTGGTGCCGCGGGCCTGGGGCATGCGGCGCATCCAGTCGAGCTCCTTTTTGAAGAGCTGGCGGGCCTTCTCCACTTCCACGGTTTCGCGCATTTCGCGGTCGGCCTTTTTCTCCACGAAATAGGCGTAGTTGCCCTGGTAGCGGTACATCTGGCCCTTGTCGAGCTCCACGATTTCATTGGCCACCTTGTCCAGAAAGTACCGGTCGTGGGTCACCATCAGCAGCGTGAGGCTGGGCGAGTTCAGGCGGTTTTCGAGCCACTCGATGGTGGCTAGGTCGAGGTGGTTGGTGGGTTCGTCGAGGAGCAGTACGTCGGGCTCTTCGATGAGTACGCGGGCCAGGGCCACGCGCTTGCGCTGCCCGCCCGAGAGCATGCTCACGTTGCGTTGGAGCAGCTCGCCGAGGATGCCCAATTTGCCCAGTATCTGCTGCACCTGGGCTTCGTAGTCCCAGGCGTTCAGCGAATCCATCCGCTCCAGCACGCGCTGGAGGTCGTCGGGCTTGTGGTTTTCGTCGTTGATGACGTGCTCGTACTCCTGGATGGCCTTGAGCGTGTCGTTCTGGCTGGCGAAGATGGTTTCTTCCACGGTCAGGCTTTCGTCGAACACGGGCTGCTGGCCCAGGTAGGTTACGCGGATGCCCTTGCGCACGCTCACCGAGCCGGTATCGGGGTTTTCGAGGCCGGCCAGCACGCGCATGAGCGTGGTTTTGCCGGTGCCGTTGATGCCCACAAAGGCCACGCGCTGCCCTTGTTGCAGGCCGAAGTTGAGGTTTTGAAACAGCCAGCGGTCGGCGTAATTCTTCGAGATGTTCTCGGCGGATAACAGATTCATAGTGTGTAAAGGTACGGCCGGGGCGGGCGGGGTTTTTGTCTTATGGAAAGCAATTCCGTTAGCTAACGCTGTACAGTTGGCTTCTTGACAAAGAATGGTCTGGACCCGGACATTTCATCAACCGATAATGAATCTTCAGGAATGTTCGTCCATGGACTGTCGGGCTGAATAAATTTGTAGGCGAAAGTGTTGGCTCCAAGATGAGTTGGGGGGAATGAGAAATAAAAGCGTCCATCTCTATTCTGGTGCACAACTTGAAAGGTATCAAGTAAAGGGTACCGTTCTTCTGCTTTCAAATCTCTGCCTAGTCTACCCACCAACATTGTCACTTTGCTCTTTAGAGGGTAACCGAAATGAATATACCCTGTAAATTTCTCTCCCCATACAATTGTATCATTAGCTTCTACAATAGGCATAAATGTGCTACTGGCAGGCTGGCTCTCATTTTTGTAATTCCTGATTAATACTTCGCGCCCTGCTGCGTTAAGAGTCCGACGTTCCTCAGGCTTACCTAGAGAATCAAATAACACTGTACTCACTTTGACTCCATTCTTGTAATAGGCAAACTCTTTTGGAATACCAGCAGAAGAATATAGACGTGCGCTACCATTTCGCTTGCTTTCGTACCAGTTAGAAATACTCTCCACCTTGCCATTCGGATAATACCATGTAATAAGCCCATGTAAGGCTTTCCCTTTCATGGAGGCTGCTGCTTTTAGCTTTCCATTAGGAAAATATAGATTCTCCGTGTGAATACGTTGGTTGTCTGAACACCCCGCATAGCAAAAGGAGAAGCACATGAGTAGCAAGGAGGCAAACCGATTTTTAATAGTTCTCTGCATTTAGTGGCATGGCTGGAGATAACGAGAATCAAACTTAGCTTAAAGCCACATCAAGTACCTCCAGCCCCTGCCGCAGCCCCCGACACGCCCCGTCGCGGCGGGGGCGGAGGGGCAGCGGGAACGATGCAACCGCGCTTTGTTGGCCAGCCGCAAACTGTTAGCTTCGCAGAAACGTTAGAGAATTACAAAATATGTAATCGTATGGTGGTGCTGGCTAAATCGGCGGTGAAGGAAGCGGCCATTCGGTACCCTGGCTGCGCCAGGGCGCTGAACGAGTGGTACGACGTGACCCGCGCCGCCAGCTGGAAGGATTTTCTGGCCGTGAAGCAGACGTATCGGAATACCGACTACGTGGCCCCCGACCGGCTGGTGTTTGATGTGTGCGGCAACCGCCTGCGGGTGATTACGCTGGTGCATTTCAGCACCCGCACGCTGTACATCCTGTTCATCGGCACGCACGCCGACTACGATAAGCTTGACGTGAGCACGCTTTAATCTTATAAACCTTCTTGCTATGACTATTCGCACCGCCACTGAATACCAAGCCGCGCTGCTGGAACTGAAGCGGCTTATTACCATGGCTCCCGAGGGCGACGCGGCTATTGCGACCCTGGCCGGAGCCATTGACGACTACGAAATTCGGGCTGGCCACGGCCCAGTGCGGCCCGATACGCTCATCGGCCGGCTGGAAATAGAGATGTTCAACCGCCAGCTCAACCGCAAGCAGATGGCCGAGTTGCTCGGCATCCCCGCCAGCCGGTTCAGCGACTTGCTCAATGGCAAAACCAGCGTGACCATGAGTCTGGCCAAGAAGCTTCATAAGACGCTGAATATTCCGGCCGATTTTATTCTGGAGGCGGCTTAGGCTTAGCTATTGTGCCGCCGCCCCTCCCGCCGCACCCGACACTCCCCGTCGCGGCGGGGGCGCAGGATAAGCTTCATAGTTTCAGTCAATGTAAAAGGTCCGTTTCCAGGGGTAGAAACGGGCCTTTTCTGCTGGGTCGTTCTGGCGGTGCGCTTTACCCCCGGCCCCTCTCCGAAAAGGCGAGGGGAGCCTGACGATGCTCCCGAACGCTCCCCCTCTCCTTTTCGGAGAGGGGGCCGGGGGGGGGGGAGGCGAACGTTCGCACCGCCTACAACCCGGTTCCCTTCGTCGTTTCCAGGCCCCAGTTGCGGCCTTTTTCCACGGCGGGTACGCCGGTGCTGAGCCACACGGGGGCGGGTTGGCCTTTGAGGTAGTAGTCGAAGAACTGCAACTCGCGGATGGAAATATCCTTGCGGTTTTCGCGCTTCACCAGGTTGTGGGCCTCGCCGTTGTATTGCAGCAGCCACACGGGCTTGCCCAGGCGGCGCAGGTCGGTGAACATTTCGATGCCCTGGTACCACGGCACGGCCCCGTCGGCGTCGTTCGACATGATGACCACGGGCGTCTGCACTTTGGGCAGCGAAAACAGCGGCGAGTTGCGGATGTAGAGCTCGGGCTTTTCCCATAGGGTGCCGCCGATGCGGCTCTGGGTGCGCTCGTACTGGAACTGCCGGCTCATGCCCGATTCCCAGCGGATGCCGCCGTAGGCCGAGGTCATGTTCACGACGGGCGCGCCCGCCCAGGCGGCGGCGTACATGTTGGTCTGGGTGATGAGGTAGGCCACCTGGTAGCCGCCCCAGCTCTGGCCCTGCAGGCCGAGGTGCGCGGCATCGACCCAGGTATTTTGCTTGAGCGCTTCCACGCCGGAATTCACGTACTCCATGGCCGAGGGGCCGGGCTCGCCCACGGTGTAGCTGATGTCGGGTGTGAAAACGAGGTAGCCGTTGCTGGCAAACATGGCGATGTCGAGCCGCGAGGGCGTGGGCGCGGGCGCCTGATAGCGGTAGATGCCGTCCGAGAGCTTCTCGTAGAAGTACGAAATCATCGGGTACTTCTTCGTGGGGTCGAAGTTTTCGGGTTTGTAGAGCACGCCGGTGGCGGCGTGGCCCTGCGGCGTGGTCCAGTGCACGAGCTCGGCCGTGAACCAGTTGTAGTCCTTTTGCTGGGCATTAATAGCGCTGAGCCTGGTTTCCTTTTGCAGGTCAGCGCTCACATACACGTCGGCCGGCTGGCTTACGCTCGATTTGGTGTAGAGGTAGCGGCGGGCGTTTTTGGCCTGCTCCACGTTCGAGTAGGCCATGGGGGCCGTGGTCAGGCGCTCGGGGGCTTTGGTGCTCCCAATGGGCTTGCGGTAGTAGCCCCAGGTTTTGTCCACGTCGTTCTGCGTCAGCAGCAGCAGTTCATCCTTGGGCTCGATAAACTTCTGCTTCTCTATCGGCAGGCGGTAGCGGAAGCGCAGCTTCTGCTGGCGGCCCAGGCCGGCGGTGAAATTGCTGGCCGAGCCGGTTTTGGGGTTGATTTTCCAGATATCGTACCGGTCGTAGAGTAGTACGGCTTCGTCGTTCTTCGTCCAGGCGGCCACGCCGTAGGGCTCGGGGTCGGTGGGCGAGTCGTTCTCCTCATCGGCGAAGCTGACGCCGGTTTTTTGGGTCAGGTTCACGGTTTGGCGGGTGGCCACCGAGTAGGCAAACCACGCCTTGGCCGCGTCGTCGTACCACAGGGCATAGTCGCCGTGGGGCGAAATCTGGAAGCGGCTTTTCAAGGCTTTGGGGTTGATGGCCACGCGCTGGCCGGTGCGCGTGGATACCAGGTAGGCCTGCTTGCGGGTGTTGCCTTCCCATTGCAGCGAGATGCGCTTGGCCGTGTCGGTGGTGGCCAGCACGTATTCGGCGTTGGTGTTGTCGGCCAGGTAGGAGTCGCGCAGGTACTCATCCTCCAGCTGTACGAACTTGTTGCCCTGCTTCGGGTATATGACGGCCAGGTAGTTGCGCTGTAAATCCTTCTTCAACGTCTTCAGCTGCATGGGCTGCAGGTAGTCATCCTTGTAGTTCCAGATGTCGAGCTTGGCGTGCTCAAAGTCCACCAGCGTGGTATCCTGCGGCAGCGGGTTGGGCGCGGTGCCGAAAAACAGCTTCTCGCCGTTCTCGCTGAACTGGATTTTGCCGAAGCCGCTCGGCGACCAGTTCGCCTTCAACGCCTTGTCGCCCGGCCGCAAAACAATAGCCGCCGTGTCTTTCGTAAAGTCCGAGTAGTACAGGCCGAACGGCTTCACCAGTGCCTTTTCCGGGTGCTTTTCGGCTGCGAAAGCCAGCTGCCGGCCGGCGTCGTCAAACGCCAGGTTCTTATAGGTGCCCTTGCCGCTGCTCAGCTTCTTAAGGCTGCCTGAAGCTACATCAACCGCATACAAACCCGACTGCACGTCCTTGCTGCCTTTGGGGGCCAGCACGGCGAAAGCCACGCGGTTGCCCGGCTTGCTCATCTGGTAGTCGGTCACGGCCGCAAATTCGCGGGTGCGGCCGGTCAGCAGGCTGATGACCGTGAGCGGTGCGCCGGCTTTGTTAGCCCCGAGCAGGCCGTCGGTGAGTTTCTTCAGCGTGTCGGCTGGGGCGGTGGGTTTCGCCTCCTTCAGCGCCGGCTTGTTGCCCAGGAATGCCAACACGGGGGCTTTCTCAGCCAGCTGCCACGACTTCACGTTGGGGTATTTGGTGAGCTTGCCGGTTTCGAGCGCGAACACGCCCAGCGAATCCTTGGGCATATCGTCGGGCTTTTTCTTCTTGATTTTGGCCTGCCGTACCAGCGCATAAGGCGGCTTGATGGGGAAGACCACGAACTTCGAATCGGCCGAAAACGCCGCCGAGTCGCCCCGGCTGATGCTGGCCAGCGGGCGGTTATCAAAGGTTTTCAGGTAGAGCGTGCCGTCGCCCTGCTGGGGCTTTACCTGATACAGCACGTACCGGCCGTTGGGGCTGATTTTGGCGTTGGCCACGCTCTCCCACTTGTCATAAACAGAATGGTCGAGCGGCTTTTTGGGAGCCTGTTGGGCCAGCGCGGGCAGTTGGCTGGCGAGGCCGGCAAACAGAAGTAAGTGCTTGTGCATAGAGGGCGGGATTATGCCCAAATATAGCTCTGCGCTTCGCTAAGAATCCGCCCACCTAGGGCGTCATGCAGCGCGCAGCGAAGTATCTTTACCGCAACCGTAATTGATTGCATTGCGCGGTAAAGATGCTTCGCTGGGCTCTGCATGACGTGCTTTTTTAGCGTCTATTCGGATAGCCCCTAAGCTTCGGACGTGTCTGAAGAGGCGAAGTCACTTTAATCGCAGAATGCTCAGGATGACAGGGTTTTGCAGGAGTTAATAGTTGCTCTCCTTCCCTGATGCTACTTCCCGGCGGCCACCTGCTGCAAGCGCTGCCGCAACTGCTGCAGGTCTGGCTGTGAGAGGTATTGCCCATCGGCCAGCACGCCCACAATGCGCTGGGTATTGGCAATGTCGGTCAGCGGATTGGCGCTGAGCAGCACGAGGTCGGCCAGCCGGCCGGCCTGCACGGAGCCGAAATCGGCTTGCCGCTTGAAAAATTTCGCTGGGTTGAGCGTGGCGGTTTGCAGGGCTTCAAGGGGCGTGAAACCGGCCGCCACGAAGCGCTGCAGCTCCAGGTGCAGGCTGGCCCCCGGAATCAGGTCGACGCCCGCCGGGGTGTCGGTGCCGGCCAGGAAGCCTACGTGCGCCGCGTGCAGCTTTCGCACCAAGTCGAGCTCGTGGGTGACGAAGCGGGCGCGCACCGGCAGCGGCTCGGTGTCCATGGTGCGGATGATGCTGGCCTGGGCCTTGGGCCAGCGCTGCGCCACCCAGCTGTGGCCGGCGTAAGTCAGGTCGGGGTCTTGCCCCCAAGCAATGGAATCGACCAGCCATTGGCCCCGTTCCCAGTATAGGGTGGGGCATTGCCACACCTGCGGGTGCGCCGCCAGCACCCGGATAATGGCGGCCTCGCGGGGGGCGTTGTAAGTGGCCAGCAGCCGACCCGGCGACTTCTCCTGGCCCGCCACGTAGGCGTCTTCGGCCGTCGAGCTGGCTTCAAAAATGCCAATTAAGTGCTCGAAGGAGCGTTGGCCCGCCGTCAGGGCTTCGGTGGCGCGCACTGCGTCGGGTACGTGGCCGTCCAGGGCGAGGCCCACTTTCTTCGCTTCGGCCGCGATGGCGAAATAGGCTTCGCGCGGCACCAGCGACTGCACCTTGATGAAGTCGACGCCCCGCGCTTTGAGGCGGTCAACCGCCTGGCGGCCATCTTCGGGCGTCGCAATGGCGATGGAGGCCTTGTAGGGCGATTTCGGCCCGTCCAGCATCGGGCCGCTCACCACCAGGCGCGGTCCCAGCCGCCGGTGCGCGGCGATATCGGCCCGCGCTTTCAGTATCGAGTCGAGCTCGCTACCCATGTCGCGGATTCCGGTGATGCCGTTGGCCAGCAGCAGGGGCAGAATAAGGTCGGTGCCAGCGGCGGCCGTGCCGTCGAAATAAACGTGGGTATGCATGTCCCAGAGCCCCGGGATGAGGTACTGGCCGGTGGCGTCGACCACCTTTCCAACCTTCGGATTGACGCGAGCCGAAGGGCTCACCCGGGCAATGTGTTTGCCAGCAATTACCACCGTCATGTCGGGCCGGATGTTGCCCGTTGCCACGTCCACCACGTTGGCATGCACGATGGTCAGTTGCTGGGCTTGTGCCGCGCCGGACGTGAAGAGCAGCGCAATGCAAAGCCGTTTGGAGAATCGGATGAAGGCAGGCATAAGAAAAACGAATAAGTGCGGAAGCAAGCCTACTGGCTGCCTCGAAGGTAGGGCGCACAATGGCCAGTAGACTGCCCGGCCCTTGCCGGCGTCGCGGCCGTCGCTCATCCTACCGTTTTACCCTTCGGCCCGCAGCACCTCCAGCGGCGAGCGCCGCAGCACGTCGCGGCTATTGAACAGGCCAATGCCCGCCGTGAGCGCCGTCACCAGCCCTGCCAGGCCCAGCAGGGGCAGCACGGCCGGCCCGAAGCTGGCTTCGAACACCCACACGGCTAGCGCCCAGGCCGCCAGCACGGCCAGCCCAATGCCGGCCAGCGCCGCCAGCAGCCCCAACAGGCCGTATTCGACCAGCGTGATGCGCAGAATCTGGGCCCGGCTGGCGCCCAGCGTACGCAGCAGCACGCTTTCGCGCACGCGCTGGTAGCGGCTGATAACCACCGAGCTGCTGAGCACCAGCAGACCCGTGAGGATGCTGAAGCCAGCCATGAAGCGAATTACAAAAGATATTTTGTCCACGATATCGTTTAGCGTAGTCAGAATCAGGCCCAGGTCGATGGCCGACACGTTGGGGAACTGTTGCACCAAGGCCTGCTCCACGCGGGCCAGCACCGCCGTGTTGGGCGTGCGCGTGAGCACGACCTCAAACTGTGGCGCGCCTTCGAGCACCCCGGCCGGAAAAATCACCAGGAAGCTGGGCTGCACCCGGCTGCGGTCAATTTCCCGGGTGCCGCCGATGATGGTGCGCTGCGACAGGCCCTGCACGTTGAAATCGAGCGTATCGCCCAGTTTCAGCTTAACGCGCTCCAGATAGCCGCTCTCCACTGAGATGCGCGGAATTTTATCGGGACCAATGCGGGGCCGGGTTCCGGCCGTGAGCTTTTCGGAGGAGTTCAGCGAGTCGCGGAATGTGACTCGGTACTCGCGGGTGAGGGCCCAGGCGGGAATGCCACGCGCCGTATCCTTCTTAATAATGGAGACGGATGTGCCGTTGATGGCCGTGAGGCGCATGGTCACGATGGGTACGCGCTGGAGCACGGGCAGCTTTTGCGCCGTCAGCAGTGCTTCCACCCCGGCGCGCTGCTCGGGCTGAATATCAAACAGCACGAGGTTGGCCGCCGATTTCTGGCCGGCAATCTGCACGCGGCCCAGCAGCATGGCCTGGGTGAGGAAGAGCGTGGCCAGTAGAAATGTGCCCAGTCCGATGGAGGTTACCAGCGTGAGCGTCTGGTTTTGGGGCCGGTAGAGGTTGGCCAGGCCCTGCCGCCACACGTAGCCCCAGCCGGCGGGAAAGAAGCGGCGCACGGCCCCCATCAGCAGGCGACCCAGCCCGGCCAGCGCCCCGAAGGCCGCCAGCAGCCCCGCTCCGAAGCCCAGCGTAAGCTTCCAGTCGCGCGTCTGGCCATAGGCGAAGGCGAGGATGAATACCCCGATGATGGCAATAACGACGAGTCGCAGCGGGTCGGGCGCGGCCGTATCGTCCTCAAACGCCGTGCGCAGCACCCGCAGCGGCGACACCCGCCGGATGCTCAGCAGCGGCAGCAGCGCGAAGAGCACCGCCATCAACAGCCCCGTGAGCAGGCCCGTGCCAATGGCGGCCCACGAGATGCTCACCGTAATATCCACGGGCAGGAAATCGCCCAGCACCCGCGGTAGCAACCCTTGCACGGCCGCCCCCAGCGCTGCCCCCAGCACCGCCCCGATGAAGCCGAGGCCGGTCGTTTGAATCAGATAAATTAGCAGCGCCTGCTTGCCGCTGGCACCCAGGCAGCGCAGCACGGCCACGGCGGCCAGCTTTTCGCGCACGTAGAGGTTCACGGCGCTGGCCACGCCCACGCAGCCCAGTAATAGCGCCACGAAGGCCACCAGGCTGAGGTAACGGGTTAGGTCGGCGAAGGCGCGGCCGGTGCTTTGCTGGCGGCTGGCCACGGTATCGGTGTCGATGTCGGCGGCGTCGAGGCGGGCCTGCAGGGGTTTGAGGATGGCGGCCACGTCGGTGTCCGGTGCAAACTGGTAGCTGCGGGTGTACTTCACCCGGCTGCCGCGCTGCACCAGCCCGGTGGCCGTGACCTGGCCCAGGGGCAGAAACACGGTAGGTGCCACGGCCGTGGTAATGCCCGACTGCCCCGGCGTTTTCAGCACGCGCCCAATGATGGGCAGCACCACCTGGCCCACCTGCACCGAATCGCCGATTTTAGCGCCGAACTGCACCAGCAACGCATCATCGACCAGCGCGCCCGGCGCGGCGGTCGTATCGGCGAAGTGGATAGCGGCCGCTTTTGGCTGCACCTCCCACGCACCGTAGAAAAAGCCGCCGGAGCGCGCCCGCACCTGCGCCAGCCGTGTGCCCTTGCCCGGCCGGAACTGCACCAGCGAAGCAAAGGAGACTTCCCGCGTTTGGGCCGTGCCGAGGGTTGTAAGGGCCGGTTCCAGCTTGGCATCGAAGGGTTGGTTGGCGCTGAGTACGAGGTCGGCCCCGAGCAGTTCCCGCGCCTGCCCGGCAATGCTGCGGGCCAGGTTGTCGCCAAAGGAATTGATGCCCACCAGCGCCGCGATGCCCAGGATAATGCTGGCCATAAAAAGCAGCAGCCGCGCCCGGCTGCGGCGGCTGTCGCGCCACGCCATGCGGAAAAGCCAGGAAGTATTGGTCATAATTTGAGAGATTAACTGGCGCGAGTTTGGGCGAAGCCGTAACTCGTGCCGGACTATGGGTGGAGGCTGTGCCTCCACTGCCGCGCAGCGGCAATGCTGAGCTGCGCAGTAAGCACGGTATTCTTTTGATAGCTACAGTTTCGCTAGCCATCGTTTGAATGAAGCGACAACTACAGGCGTGGTGTAAAGCGAGTTTGTGATTCGCTACGAATGCTCCGGAGGGCAAGTTCCCCCGGGTGGCAAGTTGCAAACTCGCCTCACCGTAGGCGCGTAGTCGTCGCTTCGCTTAGACTATGGCCAGTGTGCATGCTGCTTTTGGGATAAACGGTAGCTGCTCAGGCGAGTCGTTCTGGCTGGTCGTTCTGGTGCGAGGCACAGCCTCGCCCGATTTTGGGCACGAGTTACGGCTTTGCCCAAACTCGCGCCAGGCTGTGCTAATGAACTGCTTCCTCCACCACTTTACCCCCGCGTAGCCGCAGCGTGCGCTGTGTCTTCGCAGCCAGCTCCAAATCGTGGGTTACCAGCACCAGCGTGGTGCCGGCTTCGCGGTTGAGCTCGAACAATAAGTCCACTACTTTCTCGCTGGTGTCGGGGTCGAGGTTGCCGGTGGGCTCGTCGGCGAAGAGCACGGCGGGGCGGTTGGCGAAGGCGCGGGCCAGGCTCACGCGCTGCTGCTCGCCACCGGATAGCTGGGCGGGGTAGTGGCCAGCGCGGGCGGCCAAGCCCACGCGGTCGAGCAGGTCGAGGGCGGTTTTGGTGGCTCCGCGTTGGCCGCGCAACTCCAGCGGCACCAGCACGTTTTCGAGGGCCGTGAGGGTGGGCAGGAGCTGGAAGTTCTGGAAAATAAAGCCGACGTGCTGGTTGCGCACGGCGGCGCGCTCGTCCTCGCTCAGGTTATCGAGCTGAATATTATTCAGCCACACGCTGCCCGAAGTGGCGCGGTCCAGGCCGGCGCAAAGGCCCAGAAGCGTGGTTTTGCCCGAGCCCGAGGAGCCCACAATGGCAAAGGTGTCGCCGGCCGCCAGCTCGAAGCTGACGCCGTGGAGCACCGTGAGCGGCTGGCCGGCGCTGGGGTAGGTTTTAGTGAGGTTTTCGACGCGGAGAATGGACATTGATTATGGCAGGAGGGTGTGGGAGTAGGCGGGGAGGAGGGTTGGGAGGAAAAAAGAACGGTCATGCTCATCTGGTGTCCGCGCAGCCGAAGCATCTCGCGTGCAGCAGTGAATCAATCGTTGGCTACGCCGACCTTCGGCTGAAAAGGGATTAGTGGTGGCACGCGAGATGCTTCGGCTGCGCTCAGTATGACGTTCTTGTGGTTGGTCAAGCTGCTCACTACACAACCGCGCCGCCACCCGTTCGTTCCCTAAGACGTTGAAACCGCCGGCATGTTTTCCGGCTTTACGGTTTCGTGCCCCAAACGCTGCTTATGAAATTCCTGCATTTGCCCTTCGCCGCCCTGCTTGGGCTGGCCCTCACCGCCTGCAACGCCGGCCCCACGGCCGAGCAGCCGGCTGCTTCAGCTACGCCGGTTGCCACTGCCCCGGCCGCAGCCAAAACGTCCACCAAACGCCTGCTGTTCTTCGGCAACAGCCTCACCGCCGGCTACGGCGTAGAGCCTGAAGAAGCCTTCGCGGGCCTAATTGGCAATAAAATCGACTCCCTCAAACTCGGTTACGAAGTGATAAACGCCGGCCTGAGCGGCGAAACCACCGCCGGCGGCCGCAGCCGCGTGAGCTGGATTCTGAAACAGCCCGTCGACATATTCGTGCTGGAGCTGGGCGGCAACGACGGCCTGCGCGGCCTGCCCCTCTCGGCCACCCGCGAAAACCTGCAAGGCATCATCGACACGGTGCGGCGGCGTAGCCCCGGCGCGCAAATTGTGCTGGCCGGCATGCAGATTCCGCCCAACATGGGCCAGTCCTACGCCAATGATTTCAAGGCTATTTATCAGGAAATTGCTGCCAAAAACCACCTCGTTCTCATTCCCTTCCTGCTCGAAGGCGTGGGCGGCGACCGTAGCCTGAACCAGGCCGACGGCATTCACCCCACGGCGGCCGGGCACCGCATCGTAGCGCGCACAGTGTGGGCGGTGCTCCAGCCGCTGGTGCGGTGAGGTGTGAGATGGTGAAATGGTGAGGTTGATATGCAATTAGCGCGAGTGGTGCGGAAGAAACATCAACCTCACCACTTCACCATCTCACACCTCACTACTATATCACCCGCAGGCCGTCGAGGTTCACTTCGTCGCGCAGCAGCTCCAGGTGGCGGTAGGCGAGGGGGCGGCCGGCGTCGGTACTGAGCTCGGGGAGGGCGGCGTTGGCGGCATCCAGGGTGAGCTGCGTGAGCTTGCGCTCGCCCAGGTAGATAGCCACGGGCCGGCCCAGTTGGGCGTCGTGTGCGGCCAGTGCGTCGTCGATTTCGGCTAGAATGGTGCTCATAGCAAAGAAAGTTGAGCGGATAATGATGCGGAAATATAGGGTTTAGTTATCAGTAACCGTGCCCTGTGGCCCGGCAACAGGCGCTGCTGGGCGGCGATTTGGTGGGCCATCATGCCGCGTATTCTGCCCGTTGGTTCGTTGCGCGCTGCATTCGCGTCCGAAAAAGGAGAGGCTGAACGAAACCAACAATCGGCCTTCGGCTACCTTTGCCTCATGACTACTGCTGCTCCCGCGCCGGCCGTTTCGGCGGCTTTGGCCGCCCGGCCCATTGGCATGTTCGACTCCGGTATTGGCGGCCTCACGGTGGCGCGGGCCGTGGCGCGCCGCCTGCCCCACGAGCAAATCGTGTACTTCGGCGATACTGCCCACCTGCCCTACGGCGATAAAAGCACGGCCGCCATTCAGGCCTATTCGGTGAAGATTTGCGACCTGCTGCTGCGCCAGAATTGCAAGCTGATTGTGATTGCCTGCAACTCGGCCTCGGCCGCCGCCTACGAGCTGGTGCGCGAGTACGTGGGGAGCAAAGCACAAGTGCTGAGTGTGATTGACCCCATTGTGGCGCACCTGGGCCAGGCCTACGCTGGCCGCCGCGTGGGCCTCATTGGCACGAAGCAGACGGTGAACTCCAACGTATATAAGAAGAAGGTCGACGACCTGAACGCCGGCGTGGACCTGCACTCGCTGGCCACGCCGCTGCTGGTGCCCATGATTGAGGAAGGCTTCTTCAAAAACGCTATTTCCGACGACATCATTGCTGCCTACCTCAGCCAGCCCGACCTGGCTAACATCGACGCGCTGGTGCTGGCCTGCACGCATTACCCGCTGATAAAGGAGCAGATTGCCCGCTTCTACGCCGGTGGGGTCGATGTGCTGGACGCTTCCGACGTGGTGGCGGCCGATACCGAAGCCTATCTGGCCGCCCACGGCCTGCTGGCACCCGCGTCGGAAACACCCCCGGCGCACCACTTCTATGTGTCGGATTTTACCCGCTCATTTGAGGAAAGTACGCGGATTTTCTTCGAGCAGGAAGTGCATTTAGAGCACTATCCCCTGTGGGATTAGGATAGGCGGGCCATCAATTCACCTCTTGGTAACACCACCCGCGCTACCTTTGCAGCTCAAGAGTCACTCCTTTTTTCATCTGTTCTTCACCACAACTTCCTCTTTATGAAAAGACTTCTTCTCTCGCTGCTGGCGCTTATGCCGCTAGGCAGCTGGGCCCAAACGCTTACCCAAGCCGACTTTACGGGTGTGGTAGTGCCTCAGTATCTGAGCAATGGCAACAATAGTGGCACGGCTACCTTTCCAGGCCCACGCCTGGCAGTAGCCTTCCGTGCTACGCTTACTAACCTCACCGCCAGCACGCTGTACCGCTACTACGTGCAGGCCGCTATGCAATCGGAATTCGGCGCTTCGGCTTCCGGCGCGGGCATTGTGCTGCTGGCCACGCCGGGCACCACGCCGGCCACCACTACCTATACCACGTCCAGCACGGGTAGCCTGTCTACGGCCGGCTCGTATGCCACCTTCACCACCGACGCCACGGGCAGCTATACGGGCTGGTTTTTCTTCGTGAACTCGAACAACGCCACCCGTTTCCAGACGCCGGGCACGGTCCTGTTCCCCACCATCACGCTGGCTGCCGATGCTACTCCGGCTACCGTGGTAGCCCGTCGGGCCCTCAACCAGAGCATCACCCTGCTGGGCTTCCTGTCGGGGGCCGGGGCCACCAACGGCACCCTGCTCACCGGCTCGTCGTCGGCCACGCCCAACAACGTGGTGTTTACCTATGACAACGTAGCCGGCACCGGCCGCCCGCTGAGCGGGGCCGTGGTCGAAAGCATTGGCGTAGCCACCGGCACCACCCAAACCGGTGCCACTCCCTACACGTACAGCACCACCGGCGGCTCCTACACCACCGTGGTGCCCAACACCCTAGCCACCGGCGTGCGCCGCGTAGAGCAGCGCTCCATTGTTGATAACTCGGTGGTAGGCTGCGCTTCCAGCACCACCGGCGTATGGCCCAGCGGTGCCAATACGGTAAACCCCACCGGCGGCATCACCACGCCCCTGGTGCTCACTGCTACCGATACGCCCCTGAACACCAGCGCCTGTGGCACGGTGGCCACGGCTTCCGTCACAGCTACGCCGGCCGGCCCGCTCACGTTTGCTACCACCACCAACACGGCTTCGGCCACCCAAACGGTTACCGTTGGCGGCAGCACCCTCACGGCCAACCTCGTCGTAACGGCTTCTACGGGCTACGAAGTAGCTTCGGCCGCCGCCGGCCCCTTCAGCGCCAGCGTATCGCTCACGCCCGCCAGCGGCGTGGTAGCTGCCACACCCGTGTATGTACGGTTGGCCAGCGCGGCCACGGCCAGCACCGTTGCCGGCACGCTCACGGTGGCCAGCACCGGCGCCACCAGCCAGACCATCACCCTGAACGGTACGGTTACGGCTGCGGCCGCCCTGCCCACCATCGCCAGCTTCACGCCCACCAGCGGCCCCGTTGGCACCACTGTTACCGTAACCGGTACCAACTTCACCGGCGCGAGCGGTGCTACGCTCAACAGCCTGGCCGTGAACAACTTTATGGCAATGAGCGCCACGTCGGTAATGTTTGACGTGCCCACCAACGCCACCAGTGGTGTCATTACCGTGACCACGGCAGCCGGCACGGCCACTAGCACGGGCATCTTCACGGTGACGGTTGCGGTCGTAACGCCGGTAGTTTCGGCCCTGACGCCCGGCGTACTCGTGACGGGTAGTGCCGCTACTACGCTGGTTATCACCGGCACGGGCTTCACCAGCACTTCCACGGTTAACTTCAACGGGGTTTCGTACCCCCAGTCCACCAGCACGGCCACTTCCATTGAGGCCGTTATCCCGGCCAGCGCCCTGACCGTGGCCGGTTCCTACCCCGTGTCGGTTACGAACACGGCCGGTACGTCCAACGCCTTCACCCTGACGGTGAATAACCCCAGCACAGCTACCGCTTACGAAAATTTCGAAGCCGGTACCAAAACGTCGTATAACGCTGCTGCCGTGGTCCTAACCAGCGGCTCCTGGACATTCTCCGATGCCCTCATCGGCACGGCCTTCAACGACCGTTCTAACGGCCTGAAATCGGCCCGCATCCGCGTCGGCTTCATCCGCATGGACTTCGACAAGCCCAACGGCGCTGGTACCGTGATTGTGAACGCCGGCTCGTTTGGCGTCGACACTCCGGTTTCCTTCATTTTGGAAGTTTCGACCGACGGTGGCACCACCTTCACCACGGTGCCCGGCGCGCCGGCCCTGCTCACCAGCACACTCACGCGCTACACCTTCACGGTGAACCGGAGCGGCAACGTGCGTTTCCGCATCACGAGCACGGCCACGGTTGCTACCACGCGCATCAGCATCGATGATATCTCCATTGCCAACTATACCGGTACGGCCACGCTGGCCAGCCAGGCGCTGCCCGGCCTGTCGGTGTTCCCGAACCCGGCGGCCGACCGTGTCACGGTAAGCCTGCCCACGGCGGGTGCTGCTACAGTTGCTCTGCGCGACCTGACCGGCCGCGTGGTGCTGGCCCCGGCCGCGCTGGGTGCCGATAAGCAATTGGTGCTGCCGACCTCGCTGGCCTCGGGCGTTTACTTGCTGGAGGTGAAGCAGGGCGGTGTGACCGCCGTGCGCCGCATCGAGAAAAACTAAGCTGTGGTATCAGCTGGCCGAAGCAGGCCAGCACCAGTGAGAAAGCCCCCGCCCACGCGGGGGCTTTTTTTGTGCCGTTGCGTTGGCGGGGCCCTATGCGAATTGCTGGCGGCAGGAGTGAAGCCCGCTGGCATCGATGCCTGGAACGATTGCACAACTAAAAAAGGCTGTTTGCTAGGCATATGATTAATAATGACAGACTTTTAGTAGCCTGATAAAAGCACACATAGGAGTTGTTTAGAAAGTCACAAAAGGTCCCCGAACGGTCATGCAGCGCGCAGCGAAGCATGACCGTTCGGGGACTTTCTAAACAGCTTCGATATGGGCTACTACAGCGGCCCGCTGCTGAGCGCCTCGCCCATCTACGGCAGCACCCAGGCCCAGATTCGGCCCCTGTCCACCTACTTCTACGCCTTCGACTCGACCGATGTGCGCCGCGATATTACCCTGACTACTTACAGCATCGACGGGGCCAACAACCAGAAGGGGCTATTGCTGAGCGTCCTTACCGATGGCAAGTTCCGGCGCGACTGGCGCGTGCCCACCCTGGCCGGCACGGGCAACTGCCTGGGCTACAACTGGCCCCTCATCCGCTTCGCCGACGTGCTGCTGATGTTTGCCGAAACCGACAACGAAATCAATAAAGGCCCCACGGCGGCGGCTGTGGCGGCTCTGCGTGAAGTGCGCCAGCGCGGTTTTGGTGGCAGCACCACCCTGGGCCAGATTCCGACTCCGGCCAACCAGACCGATATGTTTAACGCCATCGCCAGTGAGCGGTTTCTGGAATTCGGGGGCGAAGGCATCCGCAAGTACGACCTGCTGCGCTGGAACCTACTCGATACCAAAATCACGGAAGCCCGCGCCAACCTTGCCAGGTTGGCGGGCGCGCAGGCTCCCTACACCTTCGTGCCCGCCAGCATGTACTACCGCGTAACCGGCGGCCAGGTGGTGTGGGCCCGCTCGTTCTACCGCCCTTCGCCGGCTGCCACGCCCACCGGCACCACTGCCGTAGCCTGGCGCACGGCCGTGACGTCCGCCCTCATCGCCAATATCGCTTCAGAGTACGCGCCTGGCAAAGGCAAGGAGCTGCTGCCCTTCCCCCAGGGCACCATCGATACGAATAAGAATCCCGGATTTAAGCAAAATGCTGGTTATTAACGAGTAGGGGCGGGGCCTGCCCCCACGCCCTACTCGTCAACTACTGGCATTGTCGGGAACGATTGCGCAATTAAAAACCCCGCCAGCCTTGTCGACATTCCAAACAGGTCGGACTTTTAAGGTCCGACCTGTTCTTTTCACCCGATACCATGACGCCACTACCTCCCGCCGAAACGGCGCAACCTGCTTTCGTGACTGATGCTCAGGCGGCCTGGGAAACCACCGGCCCCGGCGTGCGCCGCAAAGTGCTGGCCCACGGCCCCGGCCTGATGCTCACCCGCGTAGCCTTCGAAACCGGGAGCATTGGGGCCCGCCACCAGCACCCGCACGCCCAACTGAGCTACGTGGAAAGCGGCGCGTTTGAACACCATTAGGGAAGCAACGCGCACCCTGGGCATGGGCGATAGCTGCTATGTGCCGCCCCTGGCGTGGCACAGCGTGGTGTGCACGGCGGCCGGCATCCTGGTCGACGCCTTCACGCCCCGCCGCGACGATTTCCTGAGTCAGCAGTAGTGCGGACTTTTAGTCCGCGTCCCTGCGCCGTGGGGTCATGCTATAACGGCGCTACTGCCCCACAAGCTTCTGCTATCCCACCTGTTTTTTGCTGATGAAAACCACCGCGCTACGCCTGCCGGGCCTGCTGTCACTGCTGCTGCTGCTGCTCAGCCTGGGTTTACAGCCGGCCCAAGCCCAGACCGTGACCGTAGCCCCAGACGGTTCCGCCGACTACCGCACCATTCAGGAAGCCATCAATAGCCTGCCGGATTTAGCTGCCAAACCGCGCACGGTGCTCATCAAAAACGGCACCTACCACGAGAAAATCTGCCTCGACGGCAAGGAAAAACTGGTGCTGAAAGGCCAGAGCGAATCTGGCGTGGTGCTGACCTACGCGCAGGCCCGCGACCTGTGGACCTGCGACCCCAACGCCACCGCCGGCGACTGGGGCGTGGCCACCCTTAACCTGCGCAACAGCCCCGATATCACCCTCGAAAACCTGAGCGTCATTAATAGCTACGGCTTCGACGCCGCCGCCCGCGCCGGCCTGCTCGATAGCAAGCACCAGAACGATGCCACCATCGACAACGACGCGACGACCCGCGAAATCAATTACCTGGCCGAAGCTTTCCAGAAAACCCACAACCCTGCCTATCGCCAGGGCGTTGAAAACGGCATCCGCTACCTGCTCAAAATGCAGTACGCCAACGGTGGCTTTCCACAGTTTTACCCCGACCTGAGCAGCTACCACGGCGAAATTATTTATAATGACGACGCTATGATTCGGGCCCTGACCGTGCTGCGCCAGGTAGCCCGCCAGCAGGCCCCCTTCGTCGCCCTCGACCCCGAGCTGGTGTTGCTGGCTCAGGCGGCCGTGGCCCGGGGCGTTGTCAGTATCCTGCGCATGCAGTATGTAAGCCACGGCCAGCCCACCGCCTGGGCCGCCCAATACGACCCCGTGAGCCTGCTCCCGGTCAAGGCCCGTGCCTTCGAGCTGCCCTCCCTAAGCGGCGAGGAACCGGTCAGTATCGTCCGCTTTCTCATGGACATCGAGCAGCCCACTGCTGCCGAAAAAGCCGCCATTGAGGGGGCAGTCCAAATGGTTCGAAAAAATGAAAATACCCAACGTAGCGCTGAAGGAGATTGCTGCGCCAAAAGAGCCCAAAGGCCGCGACCGCATCATCGTGCCCGCGCCCGGGGCCGTGCTCTGGGCCCGTTTCTACGAGCTGGGCACCAACCGGCCCATCTATGTGGGCCGCGACAGCCAGGTGCATTATCAGCTCACCGAAATCGAAAACGAGCGCCGCGCCGGCTACCTCTACGCCGGCACCTGGCCCGCTGAGTTACTGGCCAAAGACTGCCCCGCCTGGCGAAAGCGCGTGGGCGCCGCCGCGAAGAAGTAGCACATACTAGCCGCAGCGCGGCGGCAGGTTTTGTCGTAATCGGGTTTACCCGGAGGAGCGAGCCGCGTAGCGGTGACAGAGAAGCCTTGCATTCCTGTCGCCGCGTTGGGGCTATTCCAGAGCTATTTTCAGATTCATGTACGGGATGTATAGACGCGATACTTCGCATCTCCTCGTTGAACGACTTGGATTCTACTCTAATTATTGATTAGCAATATATTGGCTGCCGAATGGACGGGTGTCGTGGGCAGCAGTAGTAGATAATGATGCTGTTTTGACGGCATATTTTGAACCGTGCAAAAATATGATACTACAATTTCTCCTCCAGCCACAGATACCCGGCGGCCAGCAGAAACAACCCAAAGAACCACCCCGCCGGCCACGGCTCCGTCACCGTAGCCTGAGTCGTTTCAGCGGCTTTCGGAGCTTGGGTTTCGTTGCTCAGTTGCGCCACGGCCTGCTGGCGCTCCTGGTACTCCGGCCCCAGCCAGGTTGTGGGCGGGTACACGTAAAAATTGTGAATGATGCGGCCCGGCCCGCGCACCTGGTGCCAGCCCGCAGTGTCAGGCCAAAACCGGGCTGTGCTCCACTCGGGCAGGCGGGTGTCTTGGCGCAGGGCCAGGCGCACCGCCGGGCCGCCGGCCAGCGCTGCCGCCGTGGGCAGGGTAGTGGGAAAAGCGGCTGCCAGATGCAGCGTGAGGGGCTGTGCCGGCCGGGGCCAACGGCTGCCCGCATGCCAGGTAGCGGCGGCCGGGGCCGGCGGCACAGCGGCCGTCAGCAGCTGGTTCCAGTAGGAGGCGTAGACGGCGGTATGCCCCTGGAGGCCCCAGTGAAACGTTTCGGGTACTACCGACACCACCGCAAAGCCCATGCCCACCCGTCGGCTGGCAGCCAGCAGCAGCTGGCGCGGCCCGATGATGAGTGCCCGCAGCGTCGGGTTGGCTTGCAACTGGGCCGGCAGCGCGGCGCGGGCCTCGCCGGGCGCGTCAGGCCAGGTGAGGGGCTGGGTGGCGACATTCGCTGGCCGGGGTTGCACCGTGAAATCGGCGCGGGCGGGCGCGGTGCGGGGCAGGGGCGCGGCTTCAGCCAGTGTGACGATGCCCAACCGGCCGGCGCGTAAGGCCGCTTGCAGGGCCTGGGTTTCGGCGGCGGAAAGGGCGCCCAGCGTGGCAGCATCGGCCACCACTACGGCATAGCGGGCCAGCAGGGCGGGCGTGAGGCGGTCGAGCGACTGGGCCGGCAGGTTCACGAAATCAGTCTGGACCAGGCCCCGGCTTACGCTCGTGCGTAGGGCCACTGGGTAATGGGCTTCGGCCAGGTAGTTCTTCAAAAACTTGAACTCGAAGGAAGGCGTGGCGGTGAGCAGCAGCACGGCCGGCAGCGCGGGCGTGGTGATTTCGACCGGCACCGGCTCCGCCAGCAGCGGCTGGCCCGGTCGGCGTAGCTGCAATTCGTAGGTGGCCAGCCCGGCGGCTTTGGGCCGGTAGCGCAGCCGGAAAGGCCCGCCACCGGCTGGCAACCGCACCGAATCGCGCCCGGTGCCAGCAGCGTACAGCACCACCCACGCGGCGGCTGGCCGGCCGGGTGCTACCACCGTGCCTTCCAGCCGCAGCATTTCACCCAATGATGATGTTGCCGGCCAAAAAGCGGTGGCGAAGCCCTCAAACGGTGCCCCTGGGTGCAGCCGTACCGCCAGCGAATTCAGCAGCGCCAGTTCAGCGGCCGGTAGCCCGTGGCCCAGAATGTGCAGCCGATGCAGCGCCGGCCGTTGCTCGGCCAGCGTGAGCAGGCTGGCCAGCGGCCGGGCGTTGGCAGGCGGGTCGGCGTCGGCATAGGTCCAGACCGATGTGCCTGCACCCAACTGCCGGCGGAGCTGCCGCAGGGTATCGGGCGAGTAGCCGGGGGTGAGTAGAATGGCCTCGGTACGAATGGCGGTCAGGTGGCGCAGCGGCGGAAAAGCGCTGAGCCACAGCGCTGCAACGGCGGCCAGGCTGGCCAGCACCCTGGCCATCCGCTGCCGCCGACGGGGCCGCTGCCAGGCCAGCACTAGCAGCCCGAAGACCAGCAGCAGGCAGCCCGCCAGCAGGCCAAAGTAAAGAACCGGATTCGGAGTTAAAATGGGCAACGGGCTAACGGCTTAAGTCCTGGAAATAACGCCGCGCCAGCCGGTCGGCAGCGGGCGGGGCGGCGGGTGCGGGAGTGGGCACGGCCAGCAGGTCGGTGAGGGCGCGGGCTACAGGTGCGCGGCTGGCTGCACGGGTGGGGCGGCCGGCGCGCACGTCGGCTCCCAGCTCGCGTAGGGCCCGTAATGCCGGCAGGTAGAAGCCCGGGCGGGTGAGGGCCGCGCCGGATAGTACGGTGCCGGCCTGGTCAAGCAGCACGGCATCGGCGGGGCGGGGGGGCTGGTCGTTGTCGGCCGCGGCCAGCCAGCGCAGGGCGGCGCGGATGGCCGGCTGAGTAGCCGGGGCGGGCAAGGTTTGCTGGCGCTGGGGCACGGCGGCCCCGGCCAGCTCGCCGGTGAGGCGCAGGGTGGCTTCGGGCATGGGCGGCGGGGTGAAGCCGGCTTTTTTTACGTAGGCCCGGGTCTGCTGCTGCACTTCCTTCAGCAGGCGCAGGGCGCGGTATTCGAAGGGCCGGGCCGCCGCCAGCTGGCCGGTGCGCAGGCGCAGCTCGGCGGCCCACATCTGGTCGAGCACGGCGTGGAGCTTGGCCTTCACGGCGGGCTCCAGGAAGTCGGCGGTTTCGGAGTCGTCGTGCTTGTGGATGTAGGGGTCCATCAGGGCATCGGTTTCGGCGGTGGGCGAGGCTTTGGAGGGCGAAACCGGCGCGCCGCCGTGGTCGTGGTCGTCGTGCCCGGGGGCTTCTGCGGTGGGGGAGGCGGGTGCGTCCTCGTCTTCGGCCGTGGGTGCGTGCGGGCCAGCTTCCACCCCAATCCCGGCCTCCGACTCTTCGCCCAGAAACTTGCCGTAGCGCAGGCGCAGCGTCTGCTGGTCGAAGCCGAGGTTGTTGGCCCGGTTGGCCACGGTGGCGGCATCAAGCTTCGGCTTTTCGGCCAGCAGCTTTTCGGTGTCGATGATAATCTGACGCTGGCTGCGGAAGTAGGCGGGAGCCACTTTTACACCCATGCCCAGGTCGAGTGCCCCATCGGCCACGGCGGTATCCTGCCACTGCACGAGGTAAGAATCAGTACGAGTAGTATGGCCGTGGTTGTCGCGCGCCGTGAGGTAGAAGTAGAGCTCGTCGCCGTAAGTCAGGCCCAGTTTGGGCAGGTTGAGCAGGCTGCCCAGCGTGGCCTGCGGCCCGCCCAGGCCCGCGCTCAAATCGCGCCGCACCTCGTGGAACTTCACCGCCTCGCCCTGGCCCTGCGCCACGGTTATCACCAGCTCGGCCCGGCTCAGACCGTAGTCATCGCGCACGGTGGCGCGGATGGAGACTTCCGGCCGCTGGCCGATGGCCGCCACCAGCGTGTAGGATTTCGGGGTTTGAATGCGCAGCACGGGCGCGAGGTCGGGCCGCACATCAATGGCGTAATCATCAGACAACGTGCCCGCGTAGCGCAGCCGGTACAGCGTGGAAGCCATCAGCGTTTGCTCGGTAAAAAACCAGCCCGCCTGCCCGGCCACCGGCTGTAGGCGAATCCGCTGGCGCCCCAGTTCCAGCATCGGCGCTGCCGATTTGCCATCGCCGCTCACCCGCACCTGCCAGCGCACCCGCGCCTCCTGCGGGCACTGAAACGAAGGCTGCGTCGGCGCAAAAGCCGCCAGTCGGGTGTATGCGGGGGGCGTGACCAGCAGTTTTGTTTCGCTGATACGCGGCGGTGCGGCCTGCCCGGCCGCTGCCGGAGCCGGGGGCGAAAACCGCATGCTGACTGCCGCCGGTATGGGTTGGGCCGGCTGGCTGATGGGCAGCAGGTAGCATAACGCCGCACCCAGCAATAGTCCAGCACTCAGCAGCAACGGCTTCCGAAAAGAAAATGGGAGTAGTCCCGGCCCTTCAGCAGTTAGCTGCCCTAGCTGCCCGGCTACCCGCTTGAATTGCAGTTGGCCAAGAAAAGTCAGGGTAGCCGGGTCCTGCAGCAGCAGGCCGGTGCTGTCCTGTAGTTCAGGAAATTGCCGGTCGAGCCGTTGCGCTATAACTGCGCAGTCCAGCTGACGCAGAGGCCACGCCCACCACGCCGAGGCCGTCAGCAAGCCTAATACCGCCAGCGCTATCCAAAGTGGCTGCGCGGCTGGCCAGTGATGTACTAACCCAGCCAACAGGACACCGGCGGCCAGCAGGACTTGTAGCCCTGCGCCGGCATAGCGGCCGGCATAGCTGTTCCTGACCGCCTGAAGCTGCGCCTGGGACTTGCCCTGCTCCGGCAACCGGCTTGTTTCAATGGAAGTAACCGTGGGCTGCGTCATATTGAAGTAGGCAATGTGCTCCCGGCCCGCCGCCCTGCCAGCCAGCGCTCCAGCAAAAACAACAGCCCGGCCGCCAGTACCAGCCAGGGCCGCAAATCAGTCGTGCGCTCGCCTGCCGCCCGAATTGGAGCGGCGGTGGGCTGCATACGAGGGGCCGAGGTCAGCTGGGCGGGGTCGAGGGCACGATGGTCGAAACGACTCAGCTGCTGCTCCAGGCCCGGGTTGCGGGGATGGTAGAGGACGGCCGCAGCTTCATCGGGGGCGGCGGGCTGCAGCAGCTTCAGTAGCCGGGCCGGCATCTGCGGGTCGTCGGCCAGCTCACTCCAAGGCGGTGCGAGGCGTGTGTGCAGCTGATAAGTTGCCCCACGGCCCAGCATCCGCCGCGAAAGCACCGGGCGGCCCCGGCCATCGGCCCACACCGTTGCGCTCCCCAAAGCCGGTGGGCGGGCACCGCGCCGAAACACCAGGCCGGCTGAGCCCGAGGCATCAGCCGCGGCGAAGCTCGCCGTGTCGGGCACGCCCGGGCCGGCGGCCTCCTGCCAGATAGTAGCTCCTTGCTGCACTGTTTGTTGCCAGTTTCGGGGCAATGCTTCGTCGGAAAGCCAGCATGTCCAGTCGGCCTGCAGCTGCCGGGGCCGGTCCGTAACCCGGCGTAGCTGCAGCGCCACGGGCAGCCCTACGGCGGCGGCGCGTACTGCCGCCTCCCAGTAGCGGGCATCGGCGGTGTATTCCGGCGTGGCGTATAGGTCAATGGTAAGCGGCGATTTCCTTACCTCAATGGCCGGGGTGGAAGCAGAAGTAGCGCCGTTGGCCGGAACCAGCCGCAGGCTTCCGCTGCCGGTTGTATCCGGCTGCAGGCGCAACGGGGCAAGTCCAGCCAGCCGAACTATCTGGCCGGTGGGCGGCAGCAGTGAGCGTTGCGGGCGGTAGGTGGTTCGGGCTTCGTTGCTGTGGCCAACCAGCAGGTGCAGGCTGTCGCCCACCAACCCGGCGGCCGCCAGCCACGCGCTGGTAGTGGTATCGGGCAGGGCCTGCCAGCTCACGGCGGCTGGCAACGGCGCGTGGCGGCCGCCAAAGTCGCGCAGCGCCGCGCTGGTGACCACAAAAACCGGCTGGCCCGCAAAGGTGGCCGCCGCCTGCTGCACCCGCGCCCAGGCCGGGCCGGAGGGCTGCCGTGCCGCTGCCGAATCGACGGCGGCGCTGGCTCGACCCGCAGCCACCGCCCGCCACGCCGCACCCGGCACCCGGGGGAAGCCCGCCGATAGCCAGCGCAGCGCATATCCCTTCCGGCGCAGCGAGTCGATAGTGAGCTTGATGCCGGCCAGCGTTGGCAGTCGGGCCGCCTCGGCGCTCAGCAGCACCACGCCCCGGCTGATGGGCCGGGCCGTGCGCCACACCGGCCCGGCCACCGCCACGGCCAGCACCGCCAACAGTGCCGCGCGCAACAGCAGCAGCCAGAGCTGCTCCAGCTTCAGGTTGCGCAGGCGGCGGTTGGCACCGGCGGCTAGCCAGCGCAGGCTGCCCACCGCCACTTCACGGGCGGGCCGGCGGTTCCAGAGATGAATGGCTACCGGCACCAGCAGGCCCGTGAGGGCCAGCAGGGCGGCAGGGTGAAGAAGGGCGAACAAAAGGAGTTAAAGGTTGAGAGTTAAAAGTTAAGAGTTGAAAATTGAGAATTTTGAGGGAAGGTCCGATACCTAGGCGGTTTTAACTTTTAACTCTCAATTTTTAACTATTCCCGCGCCGCCTTAGAAACTCCCGCATCGCCGCATCGAGTGGCTGCGAAGTATCCAGTAAATGATAGTCGAAGCCCTGCCGCCGGGCGTTTTGGGCCGTGTCGCGCAGCCAGTTTTGCAACTGCTGTTGGTAGGCTGTCCGTTGGGTAGCGGCGTCGATTTGCAGGGTTTGGCCGGTTTCTAAGTCGCGGAAAGTGACAGCGCCCTCGTAGTTGAATTTGAGTTCGTTGTGCGCCATTAGGTGCAGTAATAGTACGTCGCCGCTGGTGGCGCGCAGGCGGGTAAGCAAGGCATTGATTTCCTGGCCTTCCTCATACAAGTCGCTCACGCACACCGTGAGGGCGCGCTGGCGGCGGGCCGTGAGAGGAGCCAGCGTTTCGGGCGCGGGGAAGCGGCCGGCAGCTTCGGCCGTTTCGAGGGCGTGGTAGAGGCGGGGCAGTTGGCGGGCATCAGCGCGGGGCGCGAGGTGGCGCAGGCCGGCGGGACTGAGGATGCTCAGGCCCACGGCATCGCCTTGCTGCGTGGCGATGTAAGCGAGCGCGCCGAGCAGTAACCGGGCGTAGTCGAGCTTGCTGAGGCCGTTATCGTCGCGGTGGTTCATGCTGGCACTGGCGTCGAGCAGCAGGTGTACGGTCAGGCTGGTATCAATTTCCGACTCGCGCAGGTAGTAGCGGTCCGAGCGGGCGGCCAGGCGCCAGTCGAGGCGGCGCAGGTCGTCGCCGGGCTGGTAGGGGCGGTACTGGTTGAACTCCATGCCCGCGCCGTGCCGCCGGCTGGCGTGCGCGCCGTTGAGGAAGCCCTCGGCCGCCTGCCGGGCGGCGAGGGAGAGGTTGCGCAGGCCGTGCAGGAGTTCGGGAGTGAGCATGTAGTAGCGCGGGCTTTTAGTCCGCGAGTTCAACGATAAAAAAGTTATGGTACTCGCGGACTAAAAGCCCGCGCTACACCGCCACCGCTTTCAGCAGTTCCACCACGGCATCATCGGTCGTGATATTCTCAGCTTCGGCGTTGAAATTCAGCAGCACTCGGTGCCGCAGCACTGGCGGGGCCAGCGTGCGGATATCCTCCAGCGTGGCGGCGAAGCGGCCGTGCAGCAGCGCCCGCGCCTTGGCGCATAGTATGAGCGCCTGCCCGGCCCGGGGCCCCGCACCCCAGCGTCCGTAGTCCTTAATAAACTTCACTTCCGACGTGGCTGGGCGGGTTGCCCGCACCAGCCGGTTCACAAAATCCATGAGCTCGGGGCTGAGGCTCACCTGGCGCACGAGGGCCTGCAAGGCCCGGATATCAGCCCCGCCCAGCACCGGCTGCACCGTTTGGCCGGCCGCACCGGTGGTGCCGCGCAGCACGGCCAGCTCCTCCTCGGCAGAGGGGTAGCCAATGCGGACGTACAGCAAAAAGCGGTCGAGCTGGGCCTCGGGCAGCGGATAGGTACCACTTTGCTCAATCGGGTTTTGGGTGGCTAGCAGGAAGAACGGCTTGGGCAGCGCGTGCTCCTGCCCGGCGTAGGTGACGTGGCCTTCCTGCATGGCCTCCAGCAGGGCGGCCTGGGTTTTGGGCGGCGTCCGGTTGATTTCATCAGCCAGTACCAGGCTGGCGAAGATGGGGCCGGGGTTGAACTTGAACGAGCGGTGGCCGGTGCCGTGGTCCTCCTCCAGTACCTCGGTGCCGAGGATGTCGGTGGGCATCAAATCGGGGGTGAACTGGATGCGGCGGAAGGGCAGGTCCGTGGCGGCTGCCAGCGTGCGCACCAGCAGGGTTTTAGCCAGGCCGGGCACGCCTTCGAGCAGGGCGTGGCCGCCGGCCAGTAGGGCCACCAGCACTTCATCGAGCACGGTTTCCTGGCCCACGATGACCTTGGCAATTTCAGCCTTGAGGACGGGTAGCTTGGCGAGGAGGGTGTTTACTTCTTGTTCGGTCATTGGGTGTTTAAGGTCGTCTTATCAAAAACGTCATGCTTCATCTGGCGTCCGCGCAGCCGAAGCCTCTCTACTGCGCAAGTAATTAATTAGTATTGAGGTAGAGATGCTTCGGCTTTGCTCAGTATGACGTGCTTTATGACGTTCTAAGTCAAGGCATAAAGCAGAATATTTACCCCAAACTTCGTGTTGTCCTCAGCCAGGAAGCGCTTGTTGCGGAAGTCATAGTCCCATTCGCAGCCATAGTCTTTATTGGAGTAAAGCACGCCGATACGGCCCTTTATTTCGATGGCCTTCAAGTAGTCGTGCACGAGGTCGTCGCCCCAGCCGTTCAATTCAAAACCAGTATTGGGCGGTCCGTCTTTGAAGGTGAAAAACTGGGAATAGATAGGGTGCGTTTTGGGGATTTTCTTCAGGGCGCTGCTGCCGAAGCACTGGCGCATCTGCTCCTCAAAGGAACGGGCGAAGAGGCCGTCGATGTCGTGGTTGCAATCATCCACGAACACAAAACCGCCATTGCGGACGTACTGCGTAAAGTTCTTTTTCTCCGTGCTGGAAAACTGCACCAGCCGGTGCCCGCTCAGGTAGCAGAAGGGGTAGTTGAACAGCTCGGGGCTGTCCAGGGCCACCACTTTTTCCTTGGGGTCGACGGGTACTTTGGTGTACTGCACCAGCGAGTGCAGCAGGTTGGCGGGCATGCGCTCGTCCACCGCGTCCCAGTCGCCGGAGTGGTATTTCAGGCGCACGAAAGTGAAAGCGGCAGCGGGCATTAGGTGAAAATAGTGATAGTAGATGCGGCAGATACGCAGCTATAGTCGTGGAAAGCTGCCATAACGTTGCGCCGGCCTCATGTAGCGTGGACTCTGCGAGTCCGCGAGCGAGCGTAGCGAGCATCCGGAATCCTTGTCCAATGCTCGCTACGCTCACGCGCGGACTCGCAGAGTCCACGCTACAATTCTAAATAGCGTCCGACAAGCTCGTGAACGTGAAATCGCGAATTTTCAGCGGGGGAATGAGGCAGCCGGCCAGGCGCTGGGGCCGGCCGATGGCCTCAATATTATTGAGCATGATAATCGGGCTTTCATTGAAGCGTAGGTTCTTGATGGGGAATTTTATCTTTCCGTTTTCGATGTAGAACGTTCCGTCGCGTGTCAGGCCGGTGTAGAGCAGCGTCTGCGGGTCGACTTCTCGGATGTACCACAAGCGCGTGACCAGAATGCCTTTAGCGGTACTTTTGATGAGCTCGGCGGTGCTCTGGGTGCCGCCCGCCATGATGAAGCCGTTGGGGAAAGCCGTGGCGGCGACCTTGTTTTTCTCGGCCCAGAAGCGGCTGTAAAACAGATTTTTTACCACGCCTTTCTCAACCCAGGTCTGGCGTTTGGTGGGCAGGCCATCGCCGTCGAAGGCATTGCCGGGCACCTCGGCATTCAGCGGGTCGGAGTAGATGGTTATCCGGTCATCGAACAGCTTTTCGCCCTTGCGGTTGCCGCCGCCCTTTTTGCTTAGGAAGCTGCGGCCTTCGTCGGCCTCGCGGGCGCCCATCCCGAATATCATTCCCCCCAGCAGCGAGAGGTCGTCGCCGGCCATGAGGGCGGCCGGCTCCAGAATGACGGTGTACTTGCCCGGCTCGATGGCCTTGGCATTCACCGAGCCCAGGGCCTTATCGGCGGCGCGCTGGGTGAGGGCTTTGGCGTTGAGCCTGGCGGGGTCCGTCACGTCGGCAATGGCGTAGCCCGAGCCGCGGCCGTCGGCGGTGCGCACCGTTACCGAAAAGTTGGTGTTGGTGGACTGCTGGTAAGCCTCCAGGCCCTTGGAGTTGCGCTTGGCCACAAACCGGGTGCCGCCATCGAGAAAGCCAGCCGACGTTAGGTTATTGGCAGCGCACAGGGCCATGCTGTCGGCTGCGGCCTGGGCGCGGGTGGTGGCCGTGAGTAGCGTGGTGGCGGTGGAGGGCGGGCTCAGGTAGGTTTGCGGGCCGAGCAGGGGCACGTATTCGGGGCTTTCGGGGGCGAGGCGGGCTATTTCCTCGGCCCGCTGCACGCAGCGGCGCAGCGTAGCGTCGTCGAACTCGTTGCAGGTGGCAATGCCGCTGCGCTTGCCGAACCGGCTTTCCACAGCCAGCGATACGGAATCCTGGGCGCCGGCCGTGCTCACGCTGTTGCGGGCGTAGCGGATGTTGCCGGTGGTGCGTCCGTTCAGGGAAGCTTCGCACTCGTCGGCGGTGCTGTAGCTTAGGACTTTTTTGAGGAGCGTCTGGGCGTCGTCTTTGGAGAGAATGGCCATTGGATGATTTTGCAGATAGTTTAGAGATGGGACGTTCTGGCGTTCACCTCACCCCCTGACCCCCTCTCCTTGGGGAGAGGGGATACCGGTTTTGCCACTAACGGAAATTGTCAGGCTCCCCTCTCCCCAAGGAGAGGGGCCGGGGGTGAGGTTAGGCGGCTACACTTTCCGGGCCGTGTTAATCACGTTCACGCCGTTGAAGCGCGTGGTGGCCGAGCCGTGGCTCACCGACGACACCTGGGCCGGTTGGCCCTTGCCGTCGAAGAAAGTGCCGAACAGGCGGTAGTCCGACTGGTCGCACGAGCCGGCGCAGGCCCCCCAGAACTCCTGGGTGTTCGACTGGTAGGCCACGTCCTCCAACTGCTCGGTGATTTTGCCCTTCTCAATCGCAAAAAATAGCTGCCCGCCAAACTGAAAGTTGAAGCGCTGCTGGTCGATGCTGAACGAGCCTTCTCCGGCTATGTAAATGCCTTTGTCCACGCCCTTCACCATCTCATCGGGGCTCATTTTGGCGGTACCGGGGCGCAGGCTCACGTTGGGCATGCGCTGGAACTGCACGTCTTCCCAGCTCTGCGCATAGGCGCAGCCATCCGATTCCTTCTGGCCCACGATGTGGGCCTGGTCCCTGATTTTCTGGTAATTCACCAGCTTGCCGTCCTTGATGAGGTCCCACTCGCGGGTTTTCACGCCCTCGTCGTCGTAGCCCACGTTGCCCACCGAGCCGGGCTGTAGCTTGTCGGCCACAATGTTCACTTCCTTCGAGCCGTAGGGCAGGTTTTTGGCCTTCCATTCCAGCGTGGCAAACGAGGTGCCCGCGTAGTTGGCCTCGTAGCCCAGCACGCGGTCGAGCTCCGTAGGGTGGCCCACGCTTTCATGAATGGTCAAACCCAGGTGGCCCGGGTCGAGCACCAAATCGTACTTGCCCGGCGTCACCGATTTCATCGTCAGCTTGGCTTTGGCCTGCTTGCCGGCCAGCGCGGCATCGGCCAGTATGTCGTAGCGCAGCTTGTAGCCGATGGTGTCGGTGCCCTGCGGGCCGCGCACCTGCTCGGCCGCGCTGGGCGTGAGGTACTCGAAGCCCAGGCCCACCGGCGAGCTCAGTGCCTCGCGGCTGCGGAATTTGCCCGACTTGGTATCCACCGCCGTGGCGTTGAAGGTGGGCCAGAGCCGGTGCACGTCCTGGTCGATGTAAGAGCCGTCGGTGCTGGCAAAATACTTCTGCTCATTCACCTGAAACAGCGCCGAATTGATGTAGCTGGCGCCCGCATCCAGTGCGGCGGCGTTGGCGGCCAGCAGCAAATCTACCTTCTGCTTTATCGGCACCTCGAATGCGCTTTGCTGAATGGGCGTTTTCCAGCTTACCTCGCCGTAGCCCTGCTGGGCGGCCAGCTGCACGGGCTCCTTCATCACCAGGCGGTTAGCCTTGGCAATGTTCACGGCCTCGCGGGCGGTGGCGGCTAGGTTGGCCTCCGTCACCACGCTGGTCGAGGCGAAGCCCCAGCACCCGGCCACCAGCACCCGGATGCCCACGCCGTAGCTCTCGGTGCTCACGATGTTCTGCACCTGCTTCTCGCGGGTGAAAACGTACTGGTTCAGCGAGCGGCCGATGCGCACGTCGGCGTAGTCGGCCCCGGCGGCTTTGGCGGCGTTCAGGGCCGCGTCGGCGAGGCGCTTTTTCACGGCCACGTCGGCCCCCGGCTCCAGCAGGCGGGCGGGGTCGACGGGCGTGTGGCCGAAGCCGGGGAGGCTGGGGAGGAACAGGGCCCCGGCGGCCAGGCCGGTGAGGCCCACAAAGTCGCGTCTTTTCATAGGTTGCAGAGAAAAAGATGTAGCGCGGACTTTCAGTCCGCAAGTGAATGAAATAGAATTTAGGCAGCAGTTTACTCGCGGACTAAAAGTCCGCGCTACAAGCTACGGCAACATAGTGCCGAAAGCGCCCTTCTGCTCGAAGGATTTCATCACCTGTTCTTCGAGTGGGGTGCGTTTCACCACGGCGTTGTTTTGCCAGAAAGCGGGGTCGTAAGTAGTTTGCTTGATGAGTGCCAAATCGACTTCGCCGCCCTTGGCAGGGGCGTAGGTCACGCTGGCATCGGGGGTGGCGCGGCTGTTGTAGAAGTACGTGAAAGAAGAAGCCTGAATGGCGACGTTGCGTTGCAGTGGTACAGCCAAAGATGCTCGATAATCGACCTTGATGTAAGTGAGGACGGCTGCATTTGGAGCCGGCTGAAAATCCATTTCAAACACCGAGTGCTGGTCCTTGAGCTTCACCACCAAGCTAACCAAGCTATTGGTCTTGACGTTGACCAGGTCGGGCGTTTCAAACCGCAGGTGTAGTACTTGCCGGGTAGTTTCGTTAATAACCAAAGTTCCTTTCGCGGTAAGCGGTGCCAGCCCCGGCTTGCTCTCAAAACCGATTTCGACCAGTTGCTGACCCTCACTCTGCGTCACGCCCAGTAGCGATAGTGTGTAGAACCTGGCAGTATTCAGCCCCAGGATTCCGCGCTGTGTTAGGCTGTCGTCCTTCATATTAAAGCCAAACCTTTTGGTAAAAACGGAGAAGTTGTTGAAGCTTATTTGCGCCTTCATCTTCTTCGCGAAGCGCCCAGTAACGATGGCGCTGCCATCCATGCCTGCATTGGTAGTGGCAGCGTCCCACACCATTTCCTGCACTTCGGTGGCATCGTTGGCAATGCGGGTAATTTGCCGATAAAAGGCCTGGCCATACATTTTTTTAGCGGTGGTGCGGCGCAACTGGCGGTAGGCTTGCGCAATCAAATCGCCGAGGTAGCTGCCCACTTGCACCTCGGGCAGCAGTACCGACGCCGGTTGCAGCCGCACCAGCAGCGGTGCGGTGGCGGCGGCTACTGCCACCGTATCGCGCCGGTGGCCCAGCTCCGATATCACCAGCCGGCCCGGTAGCGCGGCTTTCAGCTCAAACTCGCCCTCCGCGTTGCTGGTGGTGCCGGCCGTAGTGCTCAGCACCGAAATGCTGGCGTAGGGTATGGGCTGGCCGGTGGCGGCATCGAGAATTTTGCCGGTGAGGCGCGATTGCGCGGCGGCCGGACGAATGATAACGGCCAGTAGCAGGCCAGCTAATAAAGTCAGCTTCATTGCAGGAAGTAGGAAATGAAGCCGCAAGATAGGCGTAAGGGGTAAGTACCCAAGTGAGCAGATGCGGCGGGCGGGGCGGCGGTTGTCCGTGCCTTATCAGGAAATAAAAAAGCCACCAGTCGAGGTTGACTGGTGGCTTTCAAAAAAGTGCTTCTATTACGTCAATCACGCGCGGACTCGCAGAGTCCACTATACTTTTTATACTGCGTCCGACAGGCTCGTGAACGTGAAGTCCCGAATCTTGAGCGGCGGTACCAAATTCCCGTTTAACCGTACCGGCTTACCGATGGCTTCCAGGTTGTTGAGCATGATGACCGGGCTTTCGTTGAAGCGGAAGTTCTTGATGGGGAACTTGATTTGGCCGTTTTCGATGTAGAACGTGCCGTCGCGGGTGAGGCCGGTGAAGAGCAGCGTCTGCGGGTCGACGGGGCGGATGTACCACAGGCGCGTCACCAGAATGCCCTTGGCGGTGCCTTTGATGAGGTCGGCGGTGCTTTGGGTGCCGCCTTCCATAATCCAGCCGTTGGGGCGGGGCAGGTCGGGGATGCCGGCTTTCTGGGCCCAGTAGCGCGAGGCGTACAGGTTTTTCACCACGCCCTTGTCAATCCAGGTGGTGCGCTGCAGCGGGCGGCCGTCGCCGCTGAAAGTGAGGTCGCTGATTTCCGGGTTCAGCGGGTCGGAGTAGATGGTAACCCGTTCATCAAACAGCTTTTCGCCCTTGCGGTTGCCGCCGCCCTTCTTGCTGAGGAAGCTGCGGCCCTCGTCGGCGTTGCGGGCATCGAGGGCACCCATGAGCGCGCCGATGAGCGAGGTGTCCACGTTCGAGAGCAGGGCATTGGGCTCCATAATCACGGTGTACTTGCCCGGCTCAATGGCCCGTGCCTTCATGGAAGCAGCAGCTTTGTCGGCGGCCACTTTGGTGAAGCGGGCCGCGTCCATCTTGCTTGAGTCGATGTAATCGCCCGAGGCGTAGCCCGAGCCGGTGCCGTCGGGCGTGCGCACCGTCACCGAAAACGTCACGTTGGACGTGCGCTGGTAGGCCTCCAGGCCCTTGGAGTTGCGCTTGGCCACGAAGCCGTGCGAATCGTCGAGGAAGCCCGCCGAGCTCAGCTTTTTCTGGTCGCAGAGCGCCATGCTGGCCCCGATTTGCGCGGCCCGGTAGTCGGGGTCGATGGCGGCGGTGGCGGCGGCGTAGGAGCGGTTGCCATCCAGGTATGTCTGCGGCCCCAGCAGCGGCATGTACTCCGGGCTCTCGGGGGCGAGGCGGGCAATTTCCTCGGCCCGCTGCACGCAGCGGCGCAGGGTGGCTTCGTCGAACTCGTTGCAGGTGGCTACGCCGGCGCGCTTGCCAAAGCGGCTTTCCACGGCCAGCGACACGTTATCGCTGGCCCCGGCCGTGCTGATGGAGTTGCGGGCCGAGCGCACGTTGCCGCTAATGTTGCCATTGAGCGTGGCATCGCACTCATCGGCGGTGCTGAAACTGAGGACCTTTTTTAGGATTGTCTGGGCTTCGTCTTTGGAGAGAATGGCCATGATGTTTTTAAATGTGGAGATGTGCAGAATGGGAGAATGTGGAAATGAAGGAATGTGGGAATTCAGGCAGCGTTGGCTTTGCTGGAAATAATGATGCGGGCCAGTAGACGTCGGACGCTCAATAATTTGTCGTTCAAGGGTATGGGAGGCGTTGGGTAATTGGGCGCGTGCGTGCAGAGCTGGAGCCAGTAGTCGGTTTCTTCAGCTTCCTTCGCAGCAATCTTGCATTTGTGTACAAAGTCAGCACGGCTTTCAGTATGTTGCGCTTCGCGCACGTTGGCTTCCGACTGAAGTGCCACACCGAAGCAGCTGGCGAGCCACGACGTAGCGACGAGTTGCCTCCAACTCTTCCACATAAGCCAGTACTGCTAATACCAACTCAAAGGAGAGCCGCACAACCGGATTGTCGGCCTTGGAACCATTGCCAGTCGTACCTGAATCTGCTGCTACCATCACATTTCCCACATTTCCCACATTTCCCACATCAACCACATTCCCCACATTTTCTAGATTTTCCGCGCCGTATTTATCACGTTCACGCCATTGAAGCGCGTGGTGGCCGAGCCGTGGCTCACGGCCGAGCTCTGCGAGGGCTGGCCCTTGCCGTCGTTGAAAGCGCCGAAGAAACGGAAGTCACTTTCGTCGCATGAGCCAGCGCAGGAGTTCCAGAATTCCTGGGTGTTGGCCTGGTAGGCCACGTCTTCGAGCATCTCGGTGATTTTGCCTTTTTCGATGGCGTAGAACACCTGCCCGCCGAACTGGAAGTTGTAGCGCTGCTGGTCGATGGAGAACGAGCCGTTGCCGGCGATGTAGATGCCCTTATCGACCTTGCTCACCATTTCATCCACGCTCATTTTGGCTTTGCCGGGCTGCAGGCTCACGTTGGGCATGCGCTGGAACTGCACATCCTGCCACGACTGCGAGTAGCAGCAGCCGTCCGATTCCTTCTGGCCCACCATGTGCGCTTGGTCCCGGATTTTCTCGTAGTCCACCAGCGTACCGTCCTTGATGAGGTCCCAGCGCTTGGTTTTCACGCCTTCGTCGTCGTAGCCCACCGCGCCCAAGGTGTTGGGCGTCACCTTATCGGCCACAATGTTCACCACTTTCGAGCCGTAGGGAATGCCCTTGGCCTTCCACTCCAGGGTGGCAAACGAGGTTCCGGCGAAGTTAGCTTCGTAGCCCAGCACGCGGTCGAGCTCCAGCGGGTGGCCCACGCTTTCGTGGATGGTGAGGCCCAGGTGGTGCGGGTCGAGCACGAGGTCGTACTTGCCGGGCGTCACCGACTTACAGGTCAGCTTCTGCTTCACCTGCTTGGCGGCCAGGGCCACGTCTTCCAGCATGTCGTAGCTGTACTTGTAGCCGATGATGTCGGAGCCGGTGGGGCCGGCCATTTTATCGGCGGCTTTGGGCGTGAGGTACTCGTAACCCATGCCCACGGGCGAGCTCATGGCCTGGCGCGAGCGGAACTTGCCGCTGGCCCGGTCGATGGCCGTGACGCCGAACGTGGGGTAAATCCGGTGAATGTCCTGGTCGATGTAGGAGCCGTCGGTGCTGGCAAAATACTTCTGCTCGTTCACCTGAAACAGCACCGAGTTGATGAACGACACGCCCATATCCAGGGCTTTGGCGTTCACGCCCAGCAGCAAATCCACCTTGTCCTTGATGGGCACCTCAAACGCATTCTGCTGAATGGGCGCTTTCCAGCTCACCTCGCCGTAGCCCTGCTGCGGGGCCAGCTGCACCTTTTCCTTCTGCACCTTCGAGTTGGCCTTGGCAATCTGCACGGCCAGCTGGGCGGCTTTGGCAATGCCCGCCTCGGTCACGTTGTTGGTGGAGGCGAAGCCCCAGGTGCCGTTGGCAATCACGCGGATACCCACGCCGTAGCTCTCGGTGCTGGCAATGTTCTGCACCTGCTTTTCGCGGGTGAAGATGCCTTGGTTGAGGTAGCGGCCAATGCGTACGTCGGCGTAGCTGGCGCCGGCGGCTTTGGCGGCGTTCAGGCCGGCATCGGCGAGGCGCTTTTTCATGGCTACATCGGCGCCGGGCTCCAGCAGGCGGGCGGGGTCTACCAGCGAATGGCCGAAGCCGGGCAGGCTGGGCAGGAAAAGGGCGCCGGCGGCCAGGCCGGTTAGTCCTACAAAGTCACGTCTTTTCATAAGGTGAGAGTAGCGCGGACTTTTAGTCCGCGAGTGGTTTGCATGGAAAAAGTCACGTTTAATGCGCGGACTAAAAGTCCACGCTACAAGTCTACACCGCGTCCGACAGGCTGGTGAAGGTGAAGTCGCGGATTTTCATGGGTGGCACCAGGCTGCCGTTCAGGCGCACGGGCTTGCCCAGCGCCTCCAGGTTGTTGAGCATAATCACCGGGCTTTCGTTGAAGCGGAAATTTTTCACCGGGAATTTAATCTGCCCGTTTTCGATGTAGAACGTCCCGTCGCGCGTCAGGCCGGTGTAGAGCAGCGTCTGCGGGTCGACGGCCCGGATGTAGTAGAGGCGCGTGACGAGAATGCCTTTGGCGGTGCCTTTGATGAGGTCGGCGGTGCTTTGGGTGCCGCCTTCCATAATCCAGCCGCCGGGGGGCGGAATGTCGGGGATGCCGGCTTTCTGGGCCCAGAAGCGCGAGGTGTAGAGATTTTTCACCACGCCTTTGTCTATCCACGTCACTTTCTGCTGCGGGCGGCCGTCGTCGCTGAAGGTCAGGTCGGGCACGTCGGGGTGGGTAGGGTCGGAGTAGATGGTCACCCGCTCGTCGAAGACCTTTTCGCCCTTCTTATTGCCGCCGCCCTTCTTGCTCAGGAAGCTGCGGCCTTCGTCGGCGTTACGGGCGTCCATGGCCCCCATCATGTTATTGAGCAGGTCGATGGCCGCGGCCGGCTCCAGAATCACGGTGTATTTGCCCGGCTCAATGGCCTTGGCATTCACCGACGAAGCCGCCTTGTCGGCCGCCACCCGCGTGAGGCGGGCCGCGTCGAACCGGGCCAAATCGGTGTAGTTGGCAATGGCGTAGCCCGAGCCGGTGCCATCGGGCGTGCGCACCGAAATCGAAAAGTCGACGCTGCTCACCGGTTGGTAAGCCTCCAGGCCCTTGGAGTTGCGCTTGGCCACGAAGCCCGACGAGTCATTAAAGAAGCCGGCTGAGCTAAGTTTCTTCTGGTCGCACAGGGCCATGCTGGCCCCAATCTGCTCGGCCCGGTAGTCGGGCGTGATGGCAGCCGTGCGCGCCGCAAACGAGTTTGGCGATGCCAGATACGTCTGCGGGCCGAGCAGCGGCACGTACTCCGGGCTTTCGGGAGCGAGGCGGGCAATTTCCTCGGCCCGCTGCACGCAGCGGCGCAGCGAGGCCTCATCAAACTCGTTGCAGGTGGCGGTGCCGCTGCGCTTGCCAAAGCGCGACTGCACCGCCAGCGCCACGTTCTCGGCTGCGCCCGCCGTGCTGATGGAGTTGCGGGCCGAGCGCACGTTGCCGCCGCTGGTGCCCGTGAGGGTGGCCTCGCACTCGTCGGCGGTGCTGAAGCTGAGGACTTTTTTGAGGATGGTCTGGGCTTCGGATTGGGAGAGCAGGGCCATGTTTTCAGATGTGAAAATGTGTTGAATGTGGAAAATGTGGAAATGGAATAGTGGAGTTATTCAGAAAGTCACAAAAGGTCCTCAAACGGTCATGCAGAGCGCAGCATCTTACTCGCATCGTTGAACGGGCCTGACGATGCGAGCAAGATGCTGCGCTGCGCTCTGCATGACCGTTCGGGGACTTTCTAAACAGCTTCAGTGGGATGAAATTGAGAATGATGCATGAGATAGGAGCAAAGCGTGGCGGCTACGGCCGCTTACTTGTAGCGTCCTGAGCGGTCCATTTTCACATTCCCCACATTCAACACATTCCCCACATTAATTAAATCTTGCGGGCCGTATTAATCACGTTCACGCCATTAAACCGCGTGGTGGCCGAGCCGTGGCTTACGGCCGACACCTGGCTGGGCTGGCCCTTGCCATCAAAGAAAGACCCGAACAGCCGGTAGTCGCTTTCGTCGCAAATGGCGGCGCAGGAGTTCCAGAATTCCTGGGTGTTGGCCTGATAGGCCACGTCTTCGAGCATCTCGGTGATTTTGCCTTTTTCGATGGCGTAGAACACCTGCCCACCGAACTGGAAGTTGTAGCGCTGCTGGTCGATGGAGTAGGAGCCGCGCCCGGCAATGTACACGCCCTTGTCTACGTCCTTAATCAACTCGTCGACGCTCATTTTGGCTTTGCCGGGCTGCAGGCTCACGTTGGGCATTCGCTGGAACTGAACCGAGTCCCAGGAGTCGGCGTAGCAGCAGCCGTCCGATTCCTTCTGGCCCACGATGTGCGCCTGGTCCCGGATTTTCTCGTAGTCTACCAGCGTACCTTCTTTAATGAGGTCCCAGCGCTTGGTTTTCACGCCTTCATCGTCGTAGCCCACTGCGCCCAGCGAGCCGGGCTGCAGCTTATCGGCCACAATGTTCACCAGCTTCGAGCCGTAGGGAATGCCCTTGGCCTTCCAGTCGAGGGTGGCGAAGCTGGTGCCCGCGTAGTTGGCCTCGTAACCCAGCACGCGGTCGAGCTCCAGCGGGTGGCCCACGCTCTCGTGGATGGTGAGGCCCAGGTGGTTGGGGTCGAGCACGAGGTCGTACTTGCCCGGCGTTACCGACTTGGCGGTCAGCTTCTGCTTCACTTGCCGGGCGGCCAGGGCGGCATCTTCCAGCATGTCGTAGCTGTTGCGGTAGCCGATGAGGCCGGTGCCGCTGGCGCCCGCAATCTTATCGGCGGCCTTGGGCGTGAGGTACTCGTAGCCCATGCCCATGGGCGAGCTCAGGGCATCGCGGCTGCGAAACTTGCCACTGGCCCGGTCTACCCCCGAAACCGAAAACGTGGGCCAGATGCGGTGCACGTCTTGGTCGATGTAGGAGCCGTCGGTGCTGGCAAAATACTTCTGCTCGTTAATCTGAAACAGGGAGGAGTTGACGAAGCTGGCGCCGTTGTCGAGGGCCTTGGCGTTAGCGGCCAGCAGCAATTCAACTTTCTGCGCCACCGGCACTTCGAAGGCGTTTTGCTGGATGGGCGTTTTCCAGCTCACCTCGCCGTAGCCTTGCTGCGGGGCCAGCAACACCTTCTCTTTCTGCACCTTGGCGTTGGCCTTGGCGATGGCTACGGCCAGCTGGGCGGCTTTGGCCAGGCTGGCCTCGGTCACGACGTTGGTGGCCGCGAAGCCCCAGGTGCCGTTGGCAATCACGCGAATGCCCACGCCGTAGCTCTCAGTGCTGGCGATGTTCTGCACCTGCTTTTCGCGGGTGAAAATGCTTTGGTTGAGGTAGCGCCCGATGCGCACATCGGCGTAGCTGGCGCCGGCGGCTTTGGCGGCGTTCAGGGCCGCATCAGCAAGGCGTTTTTTCTGGGTGAGGTCGAGGCCGGGCTCCAGCAGGTGGGCGGGGTCAACGAGGGTGCCGCCGAAGCTGGGAAAGCCGGGGAGGAAGAGGGCCCCGGCAGCCAGGCCGGATAGTCCTACAAAGTCGCGTCGTTTCAAAAGAGGGTAAGCGTTTTAGTGATGCAGGAAGCAGATTCGTAAAGATGGGACGAAATCTTAATCAAATAGACATGAAGGAGCGCGCAACGTTGCGTTGCTGGCGAAGGAAAGATAGAACGTCATGCCGAGCGCAGCCGAGGCATCTCGCGTGCCATAGTAACTCAATCGGGAGAACGGTCTTGATTACTGCTGCACGCGTTATGCCTCGGCTGCGCTCGGCATAACGTTCTTTACCTTGCTGCCCATTACCGCTCACGCGCGGACTCGCAGAGTCCACGGTACTTCCCACCCACTTCATGCCCATCGAAACCCACTACCGCGCCTGCAACCTCTGCGAAGCCATCTGCGGCCTCGAAATCACCCACGAAAACGGCCGCGTCCTCAGCATTGCCGGCGATGCGCAGGACCCCTTTAGCCGGGGCCACATCTGCCCCAAGGCCGTGGGCCTGAAGGACATTTACGAAGACCCCGACCGCCTGCGCCGCCCCCTCAAGCGCATCGCCGATGGCTGGCAGGAGCTCGACTGGAACACCGCGCTCGATGAAGTCGCCGCCGCACTGCGCCAGCAGCGGGAGGCGCACGGTCTGCACGCCACCGCCTGGTACGCCGGCAACCCCAGCGTGCATAACTCCGGCACGCAGCTGGCGGCACCCGGCTTTCTGCGGGCGCTGGGCTCGCGCAGCCTGTTCTCAGCCTCGTCGGTCGACCAGCTGCCGCACCACTTTGCCGCCTGGCAGCTCTACGGCCACCCGCTGCTGCTGCCGGTGCCTGACCTCGACCGCACCGACCATTGGCTCATCCTTGGCGGCAATCCCCTGGTGAGCAACGGCAGCCTGATGACTGCGCCCGACGTGGCCAAGCGTCTGCAGGCCATTCAGGCCCGGGGTGGCAAAGTAGTCGTTATCGACCCGCGCCGTTCCGAAACCGCCGCCAAAGCCGATGCTCACCACTTCATTCGCCCCGGTACCGACGTGTTTTTACTGCTGGCGATGACGCAGGTTTTATTTGCCGAAAACCTGGTGAAACCCGGCCGGCTGGCCGACATCACGGATGGTATCGAAGCCCTGAACGCGGCCGTGGCTGAGTTTACGCCTGAGCACGTCGGCGCCGTAACGGGCATTGCGCCGGCCGAAATCCGCACGCTGGCGCGGGAGCTGGCAGCCGCTGAGCGCGGAGTTGTTTATGGTCGGGTAGGGGTGTCGGTGCAGGAGTTTGGTGGGCTGTGCCTCTGGCTGATAAATGCCCTGAACCTGCTCACCGGCCACCTCGATGAGCCGGGCGGCTACATGTTTGCCACGCCCGCGCTCGACGTGCTGGGCAAGCCGGGCCACTACAACCGCTACGACCGGTACCGCAGCCGCGTGCGCCAGGCCCCCGAGTTCATGGGCGAGCTGCCGGTGGCCTGCCTGGCCGAGGACATGCTCACGCCCGGCGAAGGCCAGCTGCGGGCGCTGGTCACGAGCTGCGGCAACCCGGTGCTGTCCACGCCCAACGGCGGGCAGCTCGATACCGCCTTGGCCGGGCTGGAGTTCATGGTGTCCATCGACATCTACCTCAACGAAACCACCCGCCACGCCCACTACATCCTACCGCCCGCCACCGGCCTCGAAACTGCGCACTACGATGTGAGCTTCCACGCTCTGGCCATTCGCAACACCAGCCGCTACTCCGAGCCGCTGTTTGCCAAAGACCCCGACGCGCGCTACGACTGGGAGATTTTTGAGGGCCTGCGCCAGCGCCTCGAAGCCGGCGATGCTTTCGATGCCGTTGCCGCGCCCGCCCCCGAAAATCCGGCAGCTAAAATCGACCTTGGCCTGCGCTACGGTGCCTACGGCCGCACTGGCCTCTCGCTCGATAAGCTGCGCGAAAACCCGCACGGCCTCGACCTCGGCGAGCTACAGCCGCGCCTGCCGGCCGCACTGCGCACCGAAAACCAGCGCATCAACCTGGCCGCCCCGCTCTTCCTGGCCGACCTGGACCGCGCCCGGCGGGTGCTGGCCGCCACTCCCGTCGCAACCGCCGACCAGCTACTTCTCATCAGCCGCCGCGAGTTGCGCTCCAACAACTCGTGGATGCACAACCTGCCGCGCCTCATCAAAGGCCGCAACCGCTGCACCCTGCAAATGAACCCCGCCGATGCCGCCGCCCGCCAGCTCACCGATGGTCAGCCGGTGCGTGTGCGTTCCCGGGTGGGTACCATCGAGCTGCCCGTCGAAATTACGTCCAGCCTCATGCCCGGCGTGGCCAGCATGCCGCATGGCTACGGCCACACCCGGCCCGGTACCCGGCTAGCCGTGGCGCAGGCCCACGCCGGAGCCAGCATCAACGACCTGACGGACGATGCTCGGCTCGATGAGCTGACGGGCAATGCGGCGCTATCGGCCGTGCCGGTGTGGGTGGAGGCAGCGCTTAATGAGGAATGAAGAATTACCCGGCTGGCAATTTCTCATTCTTCATTGAGCAAAGCGGCTACTTTTTCGGCCGCCACGAAATGCTAATGCCCGTGGCACCGTTGCCGAAGTAGGCCGGCACCATTCCGACATCGCGGCCAATGGACTTGCGGCCCCAGCGGTTGCGGTGGCTCAGGTAAGCCAAGTGGGCGGAGAAGATGCCGAAGCCAGCGCCAGCCACCACGTCGCTCTGCCAGTGCTTGTCGTTAATCATGCGCAGGGCGGCCACGCTGGTGGCAATGGTGTACGCGCCCACACCGTACCACTGGCTCTTGTCGCGAAACTCGGTGTGTACGATACTGGCCGCCAGGAAGGCCTGCGCTGTGTGGCCCGATGGAAACGAGAGGTTGTCCTGGCCGTTGGGCCGCGTCTCATTGGCCAGGTACTTCACGGCAAACGTGGAAGCCAGCATAATGGCCTCGCCCTTGGCAATGATAAGCAGGGTGTTGATGCGGTCGTTGTGCGACTCTACGCCGGCAATGGCCACGGCGGCCAGCTCGAAGTAGGGGGCAATAATGAGCGTGTTATCAAAACCCGTGCTCACCGGCCGAAACTGCTTTTGCGTGAACTCCCGCGCACTGCGGTTGATGCCCGCATCGCCCTGCGCCGTGATGGCGCCGTAGGTTATCAGCGCGGCCGGAATAGCCAGGGCTCTGAATACCTTGCTTTTGAAAAAGGGAGTCTTCACCCCTGAAGACACACCGCCGGGGTTTTGATATTTTTCGGTAGTATCGGCTCGGGTAGGATTTACCTGGGCCTGTACCGGATGGATTGCCCCGATTAATAGTATAATGGCGGCAAAGCGGGTGATTAAAAAGGAGCGCATGAAAAAGAAATTGGAGTCAGATAAATTGCGGGTTCGTTCTTACGGACCTCTTAACGTAAACGTGGCATTAGTTTATGTTGAAAAATACAAATGTTTGATTTACAGATTAATTATAAAGTAAAAAAATCCTCATCGGCTTGACAGTGATTTTCAAATCGGTATGAAATCTCTAGGATAAGCTCCTATTCCCAGCCGCCGCCCAAGGCCCGTACCAAGGCCACGCTGGCCCCCAATAAATTGCTTTGCGCCTGGGTGAGCAGCGTGGCCGCATCGAGGGTCTGGCGGTCGGCATCCACCACCTCAAAGTAGTTGGTGAGGCCGGCCCGGTAGCGTTCCTTGGTGAGGGCGCTGGCCAGGCGGGCGGCGCGGTAGGCACGCTGGCGGGCCGCCACCTGGGCCTGGTACTGGCGCACATCGGCCTGGCTGGTTTCGGCTTCCTGAAACGCTACTAGGGCCGCCTGGTGGTAGTCGGCCACCAGTGCTTCGGCTTCGGAGCGAGCCACCTGCTCGTTGGCGCGGTTGCGGCCACCGTTGAAGACGGGAATGCTCACGCCGCCGCCCACGTAGTAGGTGTAGTTGTCGGCCACGCGGGCCAGGTCGCCGATTTTGGCACTCTGCGGGCCCAGAAAACCATTGAGGCGCACAGTGGGCAGGCGCGTGAGCTTGGCTACATCCACGCGGGCGCTGGCGGCGGCGAGGCGACGCTCGGCCTGCTGCAAATCGGGCCGGCGGGCCAGCAGGGCCGCCGGCAGCGAAGCCGGCACCGCCGGGGCCACCAGCGGCCCGGCCTGCGGGGCCACCGCGAAACCACTGGCGGGCACGCCCAGCACCGTAGCCAGCGAGGCTTCGAGGCCCAGGCGCTGGCGGCGGGTTTCGATAACGCTGGCATCAACGTTGGCCAGCTCGGTTTCGGCGCGGTGCACGGCAATCTCATTGTCCACGCCGGCCTGGTAGCGGGCGCGGGTCAGGTCCAGGCTGTGCTGGCGGTCGAGGCGGGCGGTATCGAGCACCAGCAGCTGCGCATCGAGCCCGCGAAGGCCGAAATAGTAGGTCGCGGCATCGGCGGTGAGGGAGAGGAGCACGGTGCGGCGGTTGGCTTCCTGCACCTGCGCATCGGCCTCGGCGGCGCGGATGCTGCTTCGGATGCGGCCCCACACGTCGAACTCATAGCTGGCATTGATGGGAATATAATATTGGGTCTGAATCACCCCTAGGTTATTGGTAGCCACCGGAAACGGCACCGGCCGCAGCCCCGAGAGCCGCGAGCGGTACACCTGCGGGTCCACCGTCACCAGGGGCGAGCGGTAGGAGTTGGCCACCCGCACGTTGGCGCGGGCGCTTTCCACGCGGGCCAGGGCGGCTTGCAGGCTGAAGTTCTGCGCCGTGGCCTGCTGCTCCAGCGTATTGAGACCGGGGTCGTTGAAGAGCATCCACCAGCTGGCGGGCGCGGGCAGGTTGTTGACGGTGGGCGGGGCCGTGCCTGGTAGGGTGCTGCTGGCCACGGCGGCCGGCGGCGTGGCGGCCGTGGGGCTGTCGGCTGTGTTTTTCCAGGCTGCGGGGGTGGGCAGGCTGGGTGGCGCGTAGCTGGGCGGCCGCACGCAGCTGGCCAGCAGCAGGATGAGGAAGAAAGGGGAGAGGCGGAAGGTCATTTTTAGTTGTCAGTTGGCCCGGTCCGACCGCCCTAGGCGGTCCGACCGGTTGCCGTGGGGGCGGCATCGTTCTTACTTTAACCGGTCGGACCGCCTAGGGCGGTCGGACCGGGCCAACTTCCTATTTCACCGGCGACGACACGCGCGGGGCATCCGGGTCATTGGGCCGGGGCCTGGCGGGTGGGGGGCCAGCGGGCTTGGCGGGCGGGGTGAAGGCTTGGGTTTGCACGGCCTGGCCCTCGGTGAGGGTTTCGGCGGGGTTCAGTACCAGCAGCTCGCCTGCCTTCAGGCCCTGCGATACTTCGAGCTGGTTGCCGAAATCGCGGCCCGTGACGATGGGCTGGTAGTGGATTTTGCCGTCCTGCACAGTAGCCACGCGGCTTTCGGTGCCGCCGGGCACTAGGGCATTGGCCGGAATGATGACGCCGGGCGCGGTGCGTGGCAGGTAGAATTTCACCTGGGCGTAGCTGCCGGGGCGCAGCTCGCCGCGCGGGTTTGGCACCTGTACTTCGGTGAGCAAGGTGCGGGTGTTGGGGTCGAGGGCCCCGGCATTGCGCACCACTTTGGCTGCGAAGGGCTTGCCCGCGAACTCCGGCACCAGGTAATCGGCTGTCATCCCGCTTTTGATGGACGGGGCGAAGTTCTGCGGTACCTGCACGTAGGCGCGCAGCTTGTCGGTCTGCTCAATCTTAAACAGCTGCGAGCCCGGCGCGTTGCTGGTGCTTACGAGGCTGCCTACTTCCACATTCCGCTGTGTGACAGTGCCGCTGAACGGGGCCGTGATGCGCCGGAAATCCTGCTGTGCCAGCAGCTGCTGCAAAGCGGCCTGCTGCACCGAAAACTGCGATTTGGCCACGTCCAATTCCTGCTTCGAGATGGCCCCGGGCAGCGCCACGCCCACCAGGCGGTTGTAGCTGGTTTTGGCCAGGCCGAGGTTGGCGCGGGCCTGGGCTACCTGCTGGTCGAGCTCGGGCGTGGTTACTTCGGCCAGCACCTGTCCGGCGCGTACTTTCTGGCCAATATCAGCGCTCCACGACTTCACGAAGCCGTTGGCCCGGGCAAATACGAAGGTTTCGCGCAGCGACTTGGTATCGGCGGGCAGCGTGACGGTGGTGGTATCGGGCGCGGCCTTGGCCTTGGCTACGGTAACCATTGGCACGGCATCGGTCTTTTGCTGGGCTTCGGCGTTTCGGGCTTTCTCCTGCTTGTGGCGTGGCATGTAGCCGAGCAGAAAAAGCCCGCCAAATACAGCGAGGACGATTAAAATTATCAGCCAGAACCGGCCGGAGGAGTTGGAATCGGACATTATCGTTAGGTAGTATTTCTGACGGTTTTAGCCCGCAGAAGTCGCAGAGGTTTACGCAGAAGTCGCAGAACGTTCAGCGTCATCTGCGTAAACCTCTGCGACTTCTGCGGGCTAAAATTCTAAGCCTGCGCCGTAGCCACGGGCTTTGCTTTTTTCAGATAGGAAAACATAATCGGCACAAAAAACAAGGTCGTTACCGTGGCCAGCATCAGCCCGCCAATCACGGCGCGGCCGAGCGGGGCATTTTGCTCGCCGCCCTCGCCCATGCCCAGCGACATGGGCAGCAGGCCGATAATCATGGCCAGGGCCGTCATCAGCACCGGGCGCAGGCGGGTGAAGCCGGCATCCAGCGCCGCATCGCGGGGGCTCAAATCGGGTTCTTCCTCGCGGCGCTCGTTGGCGAAGGTGACCAGCAGAATAGAGTTGGCCGTGGCCACGCCGATGCACATGATTGCCCCCATCAGGGCCGGTACGCTGAGCGTAGTCTGCGTCACAAACAGCATCCACAGAATGCCCGCCAGCGCGCCCGGTAGGGCGGTGATGATGATGAGTGGGTCCATCCAGCTCTGGAAATTGACCACCATCAGCAAGTACACTAATATGATGGCTCCGGCCAGGCCCAGGCCTAGCCCGGCGAAGGACGTGCGCATGGAATCGGCCTGCCCGCGCAGTGCCAGCGTGGTGCCTTTGGGTAGGGTTTTCTCCGTGTCGGCCAGAATTTTGCGGATGTCCTTACTCACGCCGCCCAGGTCGCGGCCGCTCACGCTGGCGTAGAGGTCCACGGTGCGCTGAATGTTGTAGTCCGACACCACGGCCAGCGTCTGGCTGCGGCGCAGGGTAGTGAAGTTGCTCAGCAGCTGGGACTGGTTCTGGGTGGCGCTGGTCACGCCGATATTGCCGATTTCATCGAGGGTGGAGAGGGCGCGGGGAGGCGTTTGCACGGCCACGGTGTAGCTCACGCCGGTGGCGGGGTTCAGCCACTGGTTGGGGTTGGTTTGGGTGCTGCTGCTCAGGTTCACGAGCACGTTGTTGGCAATGTCGCGCTGCGAGAGGCCGGCCTCTTGGGCCCGTACCCGGTCGATGTCGAGGCGCAGCTGGGGCTGGTCGAAGGCCTGATAGACAAAGGCATCGACCAGGCCAGGAATCTTCACGATTTTTTCCTTGATTTCGCCCACAATGCGTTGGTTGGCAGCCTTGTCGCGGCCAATCACCTGAATGTCAATCGGGGCGGGTAGGCCGAAGTTCAGGGTCTGGTTCACAATGTCGGCCGGCTGGAAGAAGATGATTAGGTCGGGGTATTGCTTGTGAATCTGACGGCGGATTTCGTTGATGTAGTCGCCCGTGGGGCCGTGCTCCTCCTTCATACTCACCAGAATCTCGCCGTCGCCGGCCCCGATGGTGGGGTTGTCGCTCAGCAGCAGGTTGATGGGGATAACCGGCAGGCCGATATTGGCTAGCACCAGGTCCAGCTCGTTGGCCGGAATCACCTGCCGAATCACGTTTTCGACCTGTCGGAAGCGCACCTCCGTCTCCTCCAGGCGGGTGCCGGTGGGCGTTCGCACGTGCAGGCGCAGCTGGCCGGCATCCACCGTCGGAAAGAAGTTCTGGCCAATGAGCGGAAACAGCCCCAGCGAGCCGATGAACAGCACCATGAACGCCACAATGACCTTCGGACGGTTGCTCAAGGCCCATGCCAGTGCCCCACCATACCCGGCGCGGAACTTCTCAAACTGATGCTCGAAGCCCTTGTGCAGCTTCCAGACCCAGGTTTGGGTGATGGCCGAGCCGGCCTCACGCTCCGAATCGGTGATTTCGTTTTCGGCTTCTTCCTCGGCCGTGCCGCTGGGGTGGGCTTTTTCGTACTGCTCGCGGCGGATGCGCTCCAGGTCGCGCTCTACCTGGCTCACGGGCTGGCCGTTGCGCTGGTGCTGGCTGGGCAGGTCGGGCTCTTCCTGCGCGTGGTAGATGGGTAACTCCTTGCGCAGTAGGTACATCACCAGCGTGGGCACCAGCGTCCGGCTGAGAATATAAGACGCCAGCATGGCGAAAATGACGGCCGTAGCCAGCGGCGCGAAGATGGCCGATGCCACCCCGCCCAGGAAAAACACCGGCACAAACACAATGCAGATGGCCAGCGTGGCCACCAGGGCCGGCGTCGCAATTTGCTGGGCACCATCGAGAATGCTGCGCTTCAGCAGCTTCTTCATGCCCATGTTGCGGTGGATGTTCTCGATTTCCACCGTCGCGTCATCCACCAGAATGCCCACGGCCAGCGAGAGGCCGCCCAAGGTCATGATATTCAGGGTTTGCCCCAGAATATTCATCATAATGATGCTGACCAGAATACTGAGCGGAATACTCGTCGCGATAATCAGCGTAGAGCGCCACGAACCCAGAAACAGCAGAATCATTAGCGCCGTGAGGGCCGCCGCAATGCAGGCTTCGATGATAACGCCCTTGATGCTGGCCCGCACGAAAAAGGACTGGTCAAACAGCAGCTTGATGTTCAGGGCCGGCGGCGCATTGGCCTGGATATTGGGCAGCGCCTTCTTGATTTTGTCGATGATGTCGAGCGTGCTGGCCGCGCCGCTTTTCAGAATGGGGATGATGGCCGTACGGCGGCCGTTCTGGCGCACGATGTTGGTTTGCACGGCCGCGCCCTCGTGCACGAAAGCCACGTCGCGGATGTACACCGTGGTGCCATCCACCGTCTTGATGGGCAGGTCGTTGAGCGTGGCAATGGCCTCGGGGCTGGAGTTCAGCTTCACGTCGTACTCCCGGTCGCCGATTTTGGCCGAGCCGGCCGGAATGATAAGGTTCTGGGCCAACAGGGCCGACACTACGTCGTTGCCGCTCAGGTTTTTGCCGGCCAGCTTATCGGGGTCAAGGTCGACCATAATCTGCTTGGGCTTGCCGCCGTTCGGCAGCAGTACCGAAGCCCCCTGCACCACCGCCAGGCCGGGCCGAATAAAGGCGTTGGCCGCGTCAAAGAGGTCCGACTCGCCCAAGGTTTCGCTACTGAGCGACGTCTGCGCAATTGGCACGTTGGAGGCCGAGTAGCGGATGATGAGCGGCGGCGAAATGCCCGGCGGCAGAATGCGCAGCAGTGTCTGGGTGATGGCCGTGAGCTGGGCCACGCCGGCATCAGGGTTGGAGCCGGGCTGGAAGAACACCTTAATCAAGCCCACGCCCTTTAGGCTCTGGCTTTCCTGGTGCTCCACGTTGTTCACGGTCGTCGTAATGGCGCGCTCCACCGGCACCACGATGCGCTGGTTCATCTCCTCGGGCGAAATGCCGGAGTAGCCCCATACCACACCTACCACGGGAATCGGAATGTCGGGAAAAATATCCACTGCCATCCGCTGAATGGTGAGCCCGCCGCCCACCAGGATTAGCAGCGCCATCACCACAAAGGTGTAGGGACGCGCCAGCGCCAGTCTAACTATCCACATATCGTCCGTTTTCTAGGCCCGCCGGTGCGCCGCATCGGCTGCAAGGGCTCTTAACTCCTGCGCACGGGTCTTTGTTGAGTTGATGGCGCAAAATTAACCTCTTCCTCCTGCCAAAGCCGCTTTCATCGACGGGAAGGGGGTGTTTTATCGACGGAGGCCGTCGATGTACCAAAAGCATCACTGCTGGCGCGAGTTTAGCGCAGCGTAACTCGTGACTTATTGTGTGGGGGAGGCTGCGCCTCCCATAGAGCGGCCCGTTGGAACGGTGCGACCGGCTTGCCGCTGGCGCGGCCGGGGAGGCGCAGCCTCCCCATCATGGCAAGTCACGAGTTACGCTGCGCTAATCTCGCGCCAGCGCGCTCGTCATAAGTTAAAGCTTATGCTACGAGGGGAGCGGCCTTCTGCTGGTAGCTCAGCCGCAGCAGGCTGGGCAGCACCAGCAGCAGCAGGGGCAAGGCCAGCAGCAACCCACCAATTACGGCAATGGCCAGCGGCTGGTGCAGCTGCGCGCCCGCCCCAATGCCGAGGGCCAGCGGGGCTAGCGCCGCGATGGCCGAGAGGGCCGTCATCAGCTTGGGCCGCAGGCGGGCCGCGATGGCATAGCCCACGGCCTGCTCCACGGGGTTGCCCTCGGCCAGCACCTCGAAAAACTGCTGGAAGGTGAAAATAGCATTCTCGCCAATGATGCCCACCACCATAATCAGGCCGGTGTAGGAACCCACGTTCAGCGGCGTATTGGTGAGGTACAGCGCCAGCGAGCCGCCGGCCGGCCCCAGAATGGCAATAAGCAGAATCAGGCCCGCCGCTTTCAAATCCCGAAACAGAAACAGCGCCACCGCAAATACCAGCAAACACGCCGTGCCCAGAATGGTAAGCAGCTCCTGAAACGACTGCTGCTGCTCGGCATACGAGCCGCCGTACTGGATGAAGTAGCCGGGCGGCAGCGGCACGTCGCGCTCCAGCTTCTGGCGGATTTCGGCCATGGCCCCGCCCAGGTCGCGGCCATCGAGGCGGGCCGTAACGGCGGTCATGGCCTGGAGGTTTTCGCGTTCCAGCTCGGCGTCGCCGGGCGTCACGCGCACCGTGGCCAGCTCGTCGAGGCGGTGGCGCTGGCCGTTGGGCAGGAACACCGGCTCGGCGCGCATCTGGGCCAGGGTGGCCTGGGTGGCGTTGGGGTAGCGCATCCGGATGTTGAGCAATTGCTCGCCTTCGAGCACGTTGCCGGCTACGGTGCCGGCCAGGTGGGTTTGCAGCTGGGTCTGGAAATCGGTGGCCGTGAGGCCATACTGGGCCAGGCGACGCGGGTCGGGCCGCACGTCGATGGCCGGGCCCATCCGCACGATGCCGTCGAACACATCGGCGGTGCCGGCCACGCCTTCTACCACTTTGGTTACCTGGTTGGCCAGGGCGTAGCGCTTGGTGGCATCGGGGCCGAAAACCTTTATTTCGATGGGCTGCACGGTGCTCATGAGGTCGCCCAGCATGTCGCCGATAACCTGGCCGAAGTCGATGGTGAGGGCCGGCTGAGTCGCCTCAATTTTGGTGCGGATGTCGGAAATGACTTCCTCGGTGGTGCGCTTACGGTTTGTTTTCAGGCGGATGAGGTAGTCGCCCCGGTTGGGCTCGGTGATGAAAAAGCCCATCTGGGTGCCGGTGCGGCGCGAGTAGCTGGCCACTTCCGGGACGCGTACAATGAGCTTTTCGGCCTGGCGCAGCATGCGGTCGGTTTCCTCGATGCTGGTGCCGGGCGGCGAGTTGTAGTCGAGCACAATGGCGCCTTCGTCCATATCGGGCAGGAAGCCGGTGGCCAGGCGCGGAATAATGAGCACCATGCTGCCAATGAGCACCAGAATGCCGATGATGGAGTAAGCCGGGTGCCGGATAACAGCCTTCACCCAGGGGATTTCGTGGTGGGTGGAAGCGGGTTTGCTCGTCACTTCCGGAGCCGCAGGCGTGGCGGCCAGAGCGTGCGTCTCGTCGGCGAAGTAGGTGTCGCTTTCAGGCGATTGGTCCGCCGCCGGGTAGCCGGGCGAAACAGTTACTACGTCGGCCTTGCGGCTGCGGCTCAGCAGCAGATAAATCACCGGCAGCCCCAGCCAGGCCACCAGAAACGAGCACACCAGCGCCACTACCATCGTAGTAGCCAGTACCTTAAAATACGCCCCCGCCACGCCGCCCAGCAGCGCAAACGGCAGGAAAATCACAATTGTGCTCAGGCTCGACCCAATAAGCGCCGGCAAAAGATGGTCTACCGACTTGCGCACCACCTCGCCGGGTGTAATGCCGGGGTGCTCCTCGCCCACGCGGTGCAGCTGCTCCACCATCACCACAGCATCGTCAATCATGAGGCCGATGGCAGCGGCGATGGCCCCCAGCGTCATAATATTAAACGAGTAGCCCAGGCCGAAATACAGCACCGCGATGGTGAGGGCCAGCGCCACCGGAATGGCCCCCAGAATCGTCATCGTGGCCCGGAAGGAGCGCAGAAACAGGGCCGTAACCACGAGGGCCAGCGCCAGGCCAATCCACAGCGCGTCCTGTACCGACTTCACTACTTCGGCCACAAAATCGGCCTGGTCATAGTACGGTGCCATGCGAACACCACTTGGCAGGCCCGATTTCAGGGCCGCTACTTTGGCTTTCACGCCATCGGAAACGAGCACCACGTTGGCATCGGGCTGGCGCAGGATGGAAACGAGCACGGCATCGGAGCCGTTGGCGTTGATGCGGGTGTATTCGGGCTGTTCGCCCAGGCCCACGGTGGCCACGTCGGCCAGGCGCACAATGCGGCGGCCGTCGTTGCGGAGAACGATGTTTTCGAGGTCTTCCTTCTGGATGATGGTGGCGTCTGTCACCGTGAGGTAGAGGCGACGGTAGTCGCTCAGGTAGCCGTTGCTCTGTACGAAATTGGTGGCCGTCAATGACTTGTTTATGTCGTCGGGCCCCAGGCCGAGGGCGGCCAGCTGGTCAGGCAGCAGCTGCACCTGGTATTCCTTGGTGCGTCCGCCCTGGATTTGCACCGACGACACGCCATCGACCTGCGACAAAAACGGCTTAATGGTATAGAGCGCCAGCTTGCGCAGCTCCAGCGCCGAGCGGCCCGGCGCTTCCAGCGTGTAGCCCATCACCGGTAGAATGGCCGGGTTCATGCGCTCTACGGAGATGTTGACGTTGGGCGGCAGGTCGCCCCGAATCTGGTTCAGGCGCGACTCAATCAGCGTCTGGCTCTTGGCCACGTCCACGCCCCAGTCCAGAAACGCCGAGATTTCGCAGCTGCCCCGGCTGGTGGTGCTGCGCAGCAGCTTCAGCCCCGGCACCCGCTTAATGGCGTCTTCCATGGGCTTGGTCACGGTCACCATCATGCGGTCCACAGGCTCCAAGCCGTTCTCGGCAATCACCTTCACCTTCGGAAACGTCACCTCCGGAAACAGCGCCACGTTGATGCGCCGGTAAGCCACCGTGCCCAGGGCTAGGGCCAGCGCCAGCAGCACCGCTATGGGGGCTTTGTAGGCTTGAAAGATTGAGCGGTTGGGCATGGGTTGTGATATTATCGAAAACCAGAGAACGTCATGTCGAGCGTAGCCGAGACATCTCGCGTGGGGTAGTAATCAAATCGTTGAAAAAGGAGTAGTGGCGGCACGCGAGATGCTTCGACTGCGCTCAGCATGACGTTCTTTTGCTTACTCCTGCTCTGCCGCCACTGGCCGCGTCACCTTCACAGCCGCCGTATCATCCAGCCCAAAGTTGCCGCTGAGCAGAATTTTGTCCTTCGGATTAAAAGCAGGCGACCTGATTTCGATGTGGTCTTTTTCCTGCGCGCCCACTTTCACTGGCACTTTCACGGCCGTCGAATCATTGAGTAGCCTCATCACCCAAAACTTGGTTTGCGTTTCGTCGGTGAGTACGGCACCGCGCGGCAGGGTGCTGGCCAGGTGCGGCGCGGCCTTATCGATTTCAACCTGCACGGCCAGGTTTTCGGGCAAATCCGGAAAGGTGCCCACCGGGCGAATGGTGTAGCGCTGGGTCTGAATGCTCACGTCGGCGGTGGCCAGCACCTCGGCCACGCGGCCGTTCAGGATGCGGCCATCGGGCAGGAAAATGCGGCAGCTCTGGCCGGTATGCACGTAGCGCAGCTGGGTAACGGGCACATCGAGAATAAACCCGAAACGACTGCGGTCGTACGTGAGGCCGAGCTGCTCGCCGTCCTGCACGTAGTCGCCGGCCAGCTTATCCACGGTGGCCAGGATGCCCGCCCGCCCCGATTTTATCGGAATAATGCCACTGAATTTCAGGCGCGGGTCGCCAGTAAGCTTATCCAGATGCAGGGTTCGCGATTCCTTGGTTTGGATGGTGAACACCGTTTGGCCGGCGCGCACTAGCTGGCCCACCACGGGCGTAGGCGGTAGCACGTAGCCGGTGGTGGTGGCCCGCAGCGCATCCTTGGCCGGAAAGGCCGATACGGCGCTCAGGCGCAACACGTCCGTCAGCGTATCCGTCTGAATGGTGCCAATGGTAACCAGCGCTCGGGGCTTCACGGCGGGCTCATCTCCACCGTCGGCGGGTGGGGCGTCGCCGGCGCCGGCCGGGTCTTTCGAGCCGCAGGCCGCGAGGAAGGGGAGGAGCAGGAGAAATCGAAGAAGGTTCATGGAGTAAAATAATGTAGCGTGGACTCGCAGAGTCCACGCTACTACTGCTCGGCCAGGTAATCGAGCGCGAACCGGCTCCTTAATTGGTCGGTCTGGGCCTGCGTCAGGCTAAACTGTAAGGTTCGGTAGCTGGTCACTAGGTTGAGGTAGTCCAGGATGGCCACGTCGCCCGTGGCCAGCTGCTGGCGGGCGGCCCCCACCAGCGCATCGGCCACCCGCAGCTGCTCCCGAATGCGGCCCAGCAGCGCGTCCGACGCCCGAATCAGGCCTTCGAGCTGCTCGTACTGCTGCCGCCGTTGCACCGTGATGAACTGGCGATAGCCGCTGCGGCTGCGCTCGCTCAGCTCGATGCGCTGGTATTGCAGCTGGCGCTGGTGGCCATCGAAAATGGGCACACTCAGCTGCAGGCCACCCCCGATGCCCAGGCTATGGGCCAGCGCCACCGGCAGGTACGACGAAGATTGCAGGCCCGCATCGACCACGGCACTCACTTTGGGGCGGTAGTTGGCATCCACGGCGCGGCGGTCGAGCAGCAGGCGCAGGCTATCGAGCGTGTATTGGCGCTGGGCAGGGGCCAGCAGGCCGGCCAGCGGGCGGTGGGTGGGTGGGTTCGGCGCTTCAATGGTGACAAAAGCCGTGTCGGCCACGCCGGTCAGGGCGCGCAGGGTGCCCAGCTCGCGGCGGTAAGCCAGCAGGTTCTGCTCCACGGTCACCTCCTGGGTGCGCACCGAAAGGTAGAAGCTCAGGTACTGCGTCTGCTTGAAAATGCCGCCGTTCACCAGCTGGCGCAGCATCTCATCCTGCCGGCGCAGCTGGGTGAGCAGCGTGCGACTGAAGCGGAGCTGGGTTTCGGCGGCGTAGGCCGTCAGGAACTGGTCGGTGATGTTGCGGCGCAAATCCAGGGCCGAGAGGCGGCCGGTATTGCGCAGCAACTGGCCCTGGTTGGCAATCAGTTGGTAGTCGTTCTGGAGCTGGAAGCGGTTGAGGATGGGCTTGACGGCTTGGGCGAAGGCCGCGTAGTTGCCGCCGTTGGAAATGGCGTTGTCGTAGCCCAGCACGCTTTCGCCCTGGCTGTTGGTAATCGAAGGATAGTAGAGCGCCGAGCCAATGCCGCCTACCTGCACGCCGTTCTGGCGGGCCCGCACGAGGCTGTCGAGGCGGTTCTGGCGCACCTGGTTGGCGGTTTCGTGCAACAGCGGGCTGCTTTGGCGGGCCACCAGCAGGAACTCATCGAGGCGGCGGGGGCTGGCGGGCACGGCGGGCACGGCCGGCGGGGGGGCGAGCACGGCCGGGCCGGTCTGGGCACGGGCCGCGCCGGCAAACAGCGTTGGCAGGCCACTCAGGGCCAGGCACCACATCAGGCAGGAAAAACGAGCAAACAACAGACGGGGGAGGATGATAAGCGCCACAAAGCTGCGGGGCAATTCTGAAGAAAATCGGCCACTTGCCGGGCTAAAGCCCCTCATACGGACAACCTCACAGAAGATATACAAACTTTGGCCCTTCCTTCGCGGCCAGGCCGTCATTCCTTTGGCCCCCAGCTCATGAAAATTCTCCTTGTTGAAGACGAAGCGGCCCTGCGCACGGCCCTGCTGGCCTCGCTGAAGCAGGCGGGCTACCTGGCCGAAGCCGCGGCCGACTACGCCCAGGCCCACGAAAGAATCATGCTCTATCAGTATGATTGCATCCTGCTCGACCTGACCCTGCCCGATGGCTCCGGGCTCGACCTGCTCCGCGCCCTCAAAGCCGGGGGCTCGCCGACCGGCGTGCTCATCATCACGGCCCGCGATGCGCTCGACGACAAAATCGCGGGCCTCGACCTCGGGGCCGACGACTACCTCATCAAGCCATTTCACCTTTCCGAGCTCAATGCTCGGGTGCGGGCTATTATCCGTCGCCGCCAGTTCAACGGCCAGCAGCAAATCGTGTTCCGCGACCTGCTGGTGCTGCCCGAGCTGGCCGAAGTGCACGTGCGCGGCGAGCTCATCACCCTCACCCGCAAGGAGTACGACTTGCTGCTGTACCTGCTCGCCAACCCCGGCCGGGTGCTCACTAAGGAAGCCATTGCCGAGCACCTCTGCGGCGATGCCGTGGACGCGGCCGACTCGTTCGACTTCATCTACACCCACCTCAAAAACCTGCGCAAAAAGCTCCAGGAAAAAGGGGCCGACAATTATATCCGCACCATGTACGGCGTGGGCTACAAGCTGAGCCACGAGTAGCCGACGATGAAAATATTCCCTCCTTGGTAAGGAGGAGAGTGGCCCGTTCTACCCCCGTTCCCTCGCTTCTCCGCATGAATCTCCTCAACGCCACTACGCGCTACTACTTGTTACTGGCTCTGCTTGTGTTTGTGGGGGGCAGCCTGGGCCTGTACTACGGCATCAACTGGGCGCTGCGCACGGAGGTGGGCGAGCAGCTGGCCGACCGCCGCCAGGAGCTGCTGGCCAAAGCCCGCGCCAACGAGCTGCCGCCCGTGGACCAGCTGGCCGTGCTGCTCGACATCAGCCGCATGCCCCGCCCACTGGGCTTCCGCGATACGATACTGCTCGACCGGACCGAGAATGTGCTGGTGCCGCACCGGCAGCTCACGTTTCCGCTCACGGTGCGCGGCGAGGGGCCGGTGTGGGTATCGTTGCGCAAGTCGCTGGTGGAGGCCGAAGACTTGCTGGGCGTCGTATCAGCCCTGATGCTGAGCGTGCTGGCCCTGCTGCTTGGCGGAATGGTGGCGCTGAACCGGTGGCTGTCGGCCCGGCTCTGGGCGCCCTTCCGGCATACGCTGGCGGCCCTGCGCCAGTACGACTTGCAGCAGCACCGGCCCCTGGCGCTGCCCGCGCCCCCGGTGGCTGAATTTGCTGAGCTCAACCAGGCGTTGAACGGCTTTAGTCAGCGCCTGGTGGCTGATTATGAGAGCCTGCGGGAGTTCACGGCCAATGCCGCCCACGAAACCCAGACGCCCCTGGCCATCATGCAGGCCCAGCTGGAGCAGCTGCTGCAAGTGCCCGCCCTGGCCGAAGACCCCGCCGTGGCGCCGCTCGTGGCCGACCTTTACGGGGCTACGCTGCGCCTCTCGCGCCTGCACCAGGCCCTGAGCCTTCTCAGTAAAATCGAAAACCGGCAGTTTGCCCAGGCTCAGCCCGTGCGCCTCGACCAGCTGCTGGCCGAGAAAATGGCCCAGCTCGAACCCCTTTTTGAAGCCCGCAAGCTGCACTACGGCCTCGATAGCAGCGTGCCCGTGGTGGTGCAGATGCACCCCGGCCTGGCCGATTCCCTGCTGCAAAACCTGTTGCAGAATGCCGTGAAGCACAACGTGCGCGGCGGCCAGCTGGCCGTTTACCTGTCGAACACTGAGTTGAAAGTGACCAACTCCGGCCCGACCGTGGAGGGCGACCCGGCCCGGTTCTTCGAGCGTTTCCGCAAGCACAACGCTGCTTCTGAGTCGCCGGGCCTGGGCCTGAGCATTGTGCAGCAAATATGCGGCTACTACGGCTTTGGGGTTACGTATTCGGTGGCGGAGGAAGGCACCTGCCATACCCTGCGCGTGGTGCTGAAACCGGGCGCCGAAGCCCTGCCGCAAAATGCTGAAATCAGTTTGGTGGCTACAGAATAGTCCCAGAATGGCTGTGTAAGTTTGGATAGAAGCTTATTCACCAAAACCCTTCTGCAAACCATTGAAAAATGGATTTTTAACTCTTGCCATGGCCGTGCTTACCGCCGGTGCCGCCCAGGCCCAGAAAGTGGCTGCCGCGCAGGTGCCGGCCGCCGCCACCGCCACGTTCAAAAAAGTCTTCCCCACCGTGAAAGCCGTGAAGTGGGAGAAGGAGGGAGCCGACTACGAAGCCGGTTTCGACATGGGCAAAGCCGAGATGTCGGCCGTCATCACCGCCGCCGGCGTGCTCATGGAAACCGAGACGGAAATGCCCGAGGCCCAATTGCCCGCCCCGGTGCAAAAATCCCTGGCGATGAACTACAAAACCGCCAAAATCACGGAAGCCGCCAAAGTCGTGACTGCCGCTACCGGCACCACTACCTACGAAGCAGAAGTGACCCAGAACGGCAAGCACCGCGACGTGCTTTTCAACGCCGACGGCACCGAGGTAAAGAAATAGCCCGGTTGCCAAGTAGTGCCACACCACAGCCCGGTTGCCTTTGCGGCGGCCGGGCTGTTCTTATGCAGAATAAACCCCGCCGGATGGGGCGCGTATGCCAATGGTGAACTCTTCGGCAGCCCGGCTATCCTCATAGAAAGCACAGGTTGCGCCAGTAGCATTGCCTTTTCAATCCTCTCCCCACCAACCCCTTTTTCCGCATGGCCACTCCCGACCCCCGGCGTCTCGCCAATCAAATTGCCCTCGTCACGGGGGCCAGCTCCGGCATTGGCGTGGCCGTGGCCAAGGGCCTGGCCGCCCACGGTGCCAAGGTAGTGGTGAACTATGCCCACAACCAGGAAGGGGCCAATTCTACCGTGGCCGCCATCGAGGCAGCCGGCGGTACGGCCCTGGCCATCAAGGCTGACGTGAGCCAGGAAGCCGAGGTGCAGGCCATGTTCAAGCAGGCCATCGAGCACTTCGGCACCATTCATATTGTGGTGGCCAATTCCGGTATTCAGCAGGATTCGGCTTTCATCGACATGACCCTGGCCCAGTGGCAGAAGGTGATTGACGTGAACCTGACCGGCCAGTTCCTGTGCTTGCGCGAGGCCGCCCGCGAGTTTATCCGGCGCGGCGTGCAGCCCGAAATTTCGAAAGCGGCCGGCAAAATCATCTGCATGAGCTCGGTGCACGAAGTCATTCCGTGGGCCGGGCACGTGAACTACGCGGCCAGCAAGGGCGGCATTATGCAGCTCATGAAAAGCGTGGCCCAGGAGCTGGCCCCGCATAAAATCCGGGCTAACAGCATCGGGCCGGGCGCCATTGCCACGCCCATCAACCTCACGGCCCGCGATACCCCCGAGGAGGAAAAAGCCCTGCTCACCCTCATTCCCTACAACCGCGTGGGCGACCCCGACGACGTGGGCAACCTCGCCGCCTGGCTGGCTTCGGACGAAGCCGACTACATCACCGGCCAAACCATTTTTATGGACGGCGGCATGACCCTGTACCCGGGGTTCACGGAGGGCGGTTGAGGAAGTTTTGAGGGTTGAATGAGCCTTCAGGCACCGTTCAAACCTCAATTCAACCATCAACATTCAAAACTCAACCCTTCAAACATGAACCCCGAACAAACCCGCCTCGCCGAAGCCAACGCCGGCACCAAGCCCTGGCGCAGGTTTGGCCCCTACGTGGCCGACCGGCAGTGGGGCACCGTGCGCGAAGACTACAGCGCCAACGGCGACGCCTGGGACTTCACCACCCACGACCAGGCCCGCAGCCGTGCCTACCGCTGGGGCGAAGAGGCCCTGGCGGGTTTCTGCGACGACGAGCAGCGCCTCTGCTTCGGCCTGGGCCTCTGGAACGGGCAGGATGCGATACTGAAAGAGCGCCTGTTTGGGCTGAGCGGGCCGGAGGGCAACCACGGCGAAGACGTGAAAGAGGTCTATTACTACCTCGATGCCACGCCCACGCACTCCTACCAGCGCATGCTGTATAAGTACCCGCAGCACGCTTTCCCCTACGAGTGGCTGGTGCAGGAAAACGCCCGCCGCGACCGCAGTAAGCCGGAATTCGAGCTGATGGACACCGCCATTTTCCTCGAAAATTGCTACTTCGACGTGTTCGTGGAATTCGCCAAGGCCGATGCCGAGGACGTGCTCATTCAGCTCACCATCATCAACCGCGGCCCGGCCGAGGCGAAGCTGCACCTGCTGCCGCAGCTCTGGTTTCGCAATACATGGGCCTGGGGTGAAGACGCTTACCGGCCCCACCTGGCCGCCACGCCCGACAACAACATCCACGCCGAGCACCGCGATTTGGGCGCATTCATCCTTTACTGCGACGAAGCGCCCAGCCTGCTTTTCTGCGAAAATGCCACCAACAACGGCCGCCTCTACAACGCGCCTTCCAACGAGCTTTTTTTCAAGGATGGCATCAATGATTACCTGCTCCACGGCCAGACCAACGCCGTGAACCCCGCCCGCACCGGCACCAAAGCCGCCGCCCACTACGAGCTGGCCATAGCACCGGGCGCTACCCGCCTGGTGCGCCTGCGCCTGGCCGCCCCGGAGCTGCAAAATCCCTTCGCCGATTTCGACCAGACCCTGAAGCTGCGCCTGGCCGAAGCCGACCAGTTTTACCAGGCCCTGCAATGCGACCTGGCCAGCGCCGATGCCCGCCTGGTGCAGCGCCAGGCCTTCGCCGGCATGCTCTGGAGCAAGCAGTTCTATTATTACGACGTGGCCCGCTGGCTGGCCGGCGACCCCGCCCTGCCGCCCCCGCCGCCGGAGCGCCTCGACGGCCGCAACGGCACCGGCTGGACGCACCTCAACAACCAGCACGTCATCTCGATGCCCGATACCTGGGAATACCCCTGGTACGCGGCCTGGGACCTGGCCTTTCACTGCCTGCCGCTGGCCCAGCTCGATGCGCAATTTGCCAAGGACCAGCTGCTGCTGCTGTGCCGCGACTGGTACATGCACCCCAACGGCCAGCTGCCCGCCTACGAGTGGAAGCTGAGTGACGTGAACCCGCCCGTGCACGCCTACGCCACCTGGCGCGTGTTCAAAATGGACCAGAAAGCCCACGGCGGCCACGGCGACGTGAAGTTTCTGGAAACCATCTTCCACCGCCTGCTCATCAATTTTACCTGGTGGGTGAACCGCAAGGACCGCGACGGACGCAATATTTTCGAGGGCGGCTTTCTGGGGCTGGATAATATTGGGGTGTTCGACCGCTCGGCCCCGCTGCCCTTCGGCGGCTTCCTGGAGCAGGCCGACGGCACCGCCTGGGTGGCCATGTACGCGCTCAATATGATGCGCATCGCCCTGCAGCTCAGCCAGACCAACCCGGTGTACCAGGACTTGGCCAGCAAGTTCTTCGAGCATTTCCTGTACATCGCCGAGGCCATGACCAACGTGGCCAACGAGCATATGGACCTCTGGGACGACGAAGACGAGTTTTACTACGATGCCTTGAACACGCCCGACCGCGGCCATGAGCTACTGAAAGTGCGCAGCCTGGTGGGCCTGATTCCGCTTTTTGCCGTGGAGGTGATTGACGAGGATTTGCTGGCCGGCGCACCGGAGTTTCTGGCCCGCATGAACTGGTTTCTCGATAACCGGCCCGTGCTGGCTTCGCTGGTGTCGCGCTGGCAGGAGCCCGGTAAGGGAGCCCGCCACCTGCTTTCGCTGTTGCGCGGCCACCGCGTGAAGCGGTTATTAGCCAGAATGTTGGATGAGGCCGAATTCCTCTCGCCCTACGGCATCCGCAGCCTGTCGCGCTACCACCTGGACCACCCGTATATCTTCCGGGGCACCGAAACCCGGTTCACCGTCGACTACGAGCCGGCCGAGTCGCAGACCAGCCTCTTTGGGGGCAACAGCAACTGGCGCGGCCCCGTGTGGATGCCCATGAACTTCCTGCTCATCGAGTCGCTGCAACGCTTCCACCACTACTACGGCGATGATTTCAAGGTGGAATACCCCACCAATTCCGGCCAGACCGTTACCCTGCTCGAAGTAGCCGACGCCCTCACCCAGCGCCTCACCCAGCTCTTCCTGCGCGACCCCGAAACCGGCCGCCGCACCTGCTTCGGCGACGACAAGCAGCTGCAAAACGACCCGAATTTCCGCGACTACCTCTGGTTTCACGAATACTTTAACGGCGAGAACGGCCACGGCCTCGGAGCCAGCCACCAAACGGGCTGGACTGGGCTGATTGCGAAGCTGTTGCAGCCGAGAAGCGGGGTGTAGTCGAAGAAGGGGGGAGCCGAAACAGAAAGACCGTCATGCAGAGCGCAGCGAAGCATGACGGTCTTGTTCCTTCACTTTCACACAATTCCACATCCAATTATGCCTATCCCTTTCCCCTGGCTCGACGCCACTACGCCCATCCACGACGGCATGGTGCACTGGCCCGATAACGCCCCTGTCCACGTCAAAAAAACGCTCAGCATTGCCACCGGCGCGGCGGCCAACGTCACCGAAGTGTCGATGAGCGCCCACACTGGCACCCACGTCGATGCGCCGCTGCACTTCACCGCCCACGCCGGCGACAGCACCACGCTGGACCTGGCCCGCCTGATGGGCCCGGCCCGCGTCGTAGCCATCACCAACCCTAAAAGCATCAGCCTGGCCGAAGTGCAGCACTTGGAAATTGAGCCCGGAGCCCGCCTGCTGTTCCGCACCCGCATGTCGGATTCGGAGTGGAACGCCATGCCTTTTCAGCCCGATTTTGTAGCGCTGGACGGCGATGCGGCCGCTTTTCTGCGCGATGCGGGCGTGGTTTGCGTGGGGGTCGACTACCTGTCCGTAGGCAAAGCCGATGCCCACCACGCCCTGCTCGATGCCGGAATTTGCGTGATTGAGGGGTTGGCTTTGCAGCACATCGCGCCTGGCGATTACGAGATGCTGTGCCTGCCGCTGAAAATTGTGGACAGCGACGGCGCGCCCGCCCGCGTGCTGTTGCGCCCTCAGTAACAGCCCGAAACCAGTGCGGCTAGCTTCGCCAGGGCAGTAGCCCCGTGCAGAATATTGGTGCCCGAAGCAGCCTGGCTTCGTATTTGACGTATACGGCCTGCCGCCGGCCTCCGGGCCGTGCGGCTTCGTCCATTCAGGGTACTTCGCTTATGTTTTCGCGCATCTTCCGGCTTTGCTGGGCCACTACCAGCCTGCTGGCACTACACGGGCCGGCGCACGCCCAGCAAACGCCCAACAACGACGGCTTCCAGCGCCGCAACGGCCAGATGCAGGTGGTGCGCAACGGCCAGCCCCGCCCCATGACCCGCGACGCCCACCTGCCCACCGGCGCTACCGTCACCAAAGACGGCTTCGTGGTGAGCCCCACCGGCCAGCGCACCGAGCTGCGCGAGGGCCAGGGCTGCGACCTGCGCGGCCGCCCCGTAGTCATGCGCACCGCCGCCAACGGCGCGCTGTCTTTGGGCTCCGCCTCGGCTCCGGCCTCCGCTGGCAGCACCCGTGCGGTGCCCGAAGCGGCTCCTTCGCTATTAGACCAGCTATTTGGCTCGGATAACGAGGAAGGCTCCGGAAAAATAAAGTTTAAGAAGCACAAAAAGCACCATGGCAAAGGCCACGGCCACGGCGACGACTAGCGGCCAGCCGCCCATTTCAGTATTTCATGGTTCATTGTTTTCTCGCTTCTCCTTTTATTGATGTGGTCCGCGCCGGGCAGTTTGCAGCCCTGCAAGCCACGCTGCTAGCCAGCCCCGGCCCCGATACCCTGCTGCTGGGCAACCTGGTGCTAGCCGACGGCACCGCCCCGCTCGATGCCGTGGTGGTGCGCCCGCACAGCATCACCGTGCTGGTATTTGCGCCCCGTGGCGGCCGGCTCAGCATTCCCGCGCTAGGCTACGGCCGCTGGCAGCTCAATGGCGTGGCCCTCTCCGGTCCCGATGATTTCGACAATCCTTTCGAGCAGTTTCGGGAGCAGAAAGCGGCGCTGGCCGGTTGGCTCCAGCCGCGTTTCACCCCCGGGCAGGCCGATTTGAATGGCGTTTCCGGCCTCGTGCTCTTTGATGCGCTGGTTGAATTCGGCCCCGACGTAGAAGCCGCTCTCTCTGAAGCCCCGGCCGGGTTCCGCATCGCCACTAGCCCGGCCGACGTATCCGTTCTTTTACGCGACTTAGGTACGCCTGAAATCAACCTAACGGCCGCTGATATAACCGAGTGGGCCGCCGAATGGGCCGCCTTCGTGGCCAAGCCCGCCGCCCCCGAAAGTGCAGGCATGGCCAGCGAGCCGGCCAGCGCCACCCAGGCACAAGACCTGGCCCAGATGGCCACCAGCGGCAGCACCTTTCTGGGCCAGAAGGCGCGCGCCCTCTGGGGCTGGCTCGGGGCCAATGACGTGCCCGACGATGACCTACCCTACGGCTATACCGCCACCCTGAGCGCCCGCAACGAGGAAAAACAGCAGCTCGAACAGCTGCGCCAGCAAATGCAGGCCGACCTCAGCACCCAGCTTCAGGCCCTGGAAGCCCGCGAAGCCGAGCGCGAGCGCAGCATTGCCCAGCTTCGCACCGAGCTGGCCCAGGCCCCTCCCGTAGCGGCCAAGGCCACGGCCCTTGTGTCACGCCTCGGGGCCGAAACCCGTGAAAAAGCCGCCCTCGAAGCCGAAATGCAGGCATCCCGCGACGAGCTGGCCGCCCGCAACCAGGAGCTGGATGTCAAGATTCAGCAGCTCAGTCAGCTAATCGGCCAGTTGAACGCCAGTCCGATTGCCAGCGCCTCTGCAGCTGCTGCGCCTGCTGCCGCGGTCCCCGTTACCGCTGCGCTGCCCGCCGCTGAGAACGTTGTAGAGAGCCGGAATGCCCCGGTTGCCCCGGCGATTGCCGCGGCTCCGTCGGGCATTTCAGCAGCTCCGGTTTCGGTTGGTGCGGCCCCCGTGGCAGCTCTGCCAACTGCGACTGCTGTGCGGCCATCATTGGCCGAGGGGCAGCCAGCCGTTTCCCTTGCCAATCGCCTTGCGCACCTGCGCACCCAGGCGCATGCCGCCGCCGAAGTACTGCGGCCCCGGCTGCGGCAGGCGTGGGAGTGGGGGCAAAGCCAGCCCCGCGCCATGTTGGCAGCGGCCGGTGTGGCCGTGCTCGGCCTGGGCATCTGGGGCCTGAGCCATGCGGGCAGCGCGCCGCCCGTGCCCTTCCAGGAAAACGGCCGCTGGGGCTACGCCGACGCCAGCGGCCAGCCGGTAATTCCGGCCCAGTTCACGGCTGCCAGCCCATTTGAGAAAGGGCAGGCCGTAGTGGCGAAAGACGGCGCGTATGGCTTCGTGGATGAAAAAGGCAAGGAGATAATTCCCGCCGCCTACGACGCCCTCAATCCCTACGTCGGCGGCTACGCCCGCGCCCGGGTGGGCGATGCCTACACTTTCATCGACGAAGACGGCCAGGAATTCGACCATTATTATTTTAACGCCCTCGACTTCGCCGAAGGCCGCGCCGCCGTGCTCGACCACCGGGGCTGGCACTACATCAGCGGCCCCACCGAGCCCGATACGCCGCCCATCGCCTTAAAAGAAGCGTACTCATTTGCCGAAGGCCTGGCCCGCGTGAAGCTGCCTGATGGTTACACCTTTATCACCGCCGATTATCTCGCCGACCCCGGCCAGGGCACCAAACCCTTCGGCCGCTATCAGCAGGCCACTGACTTTGCCAACGGCCAGGCCCGCGTGAAACAAGCCGGCCGCAGCTTCACTATCAACAAGGACGGTGAGGAAATAAAGTGAAATAATCACTCCCGAAGCAGCTAAAATATTCAGGCGCAGGCAGGCTACCATTGGTGGTCTTCCTGCGCCTGGTTACTTTAGGCGGATTTTCCGGGTTAAATAGGTGGCTGAATGTGAGCTACTTTGAAAATAATTTCTTCGGAAACGATTGCGGAATTACTCCATATCCCACAAAACCCTTAGCTTGCACCCCGCTTAACATTAAGGTAACATGGAAGTTCAAACATTGAAGTATCCGGCCATTCGCAACTATGTGGCGGGCCAGTCGGTAGAAAGTGCCTCTACGCCCACCATGGACGTATTCAGCCCCCTCAACGGGCAGTTGATTTCCACGTTGCCACTCAGCAATGCCGCCGCGCTCGATGCCGCCGTGCAGGCCGCCAAGGCCGCCTTTCCTTCGTGGTCGGCCACCCCGATTAAGGAGCGGGTTCAGATTTTTTATCGCTATAAAACTCTGCTGGAGCGCGATATGAAAGCCCTGGCCGACCTCGTGCGTGAGGAAAACGGCAAGACCTATGATGAGGCCCGCGCCGAAGTCGAGAAAGCCATCGAACTGACTGAGTTTGCCTGCTCCATGCCCCAGCTCATCCAGGGCGAATTCTTGGAAGTGAGCAAGGGCGTGGAAGCCCGCGCCGAGCGCAAGCCGCTGGGCGTGGTGGCCAGCATCGCCCCGTTCAATTTCCCCAACATGGTCCCCCACTGGACCATTCCGAACGCCCTGGTCCTCGGCAATACCATGATTCTGAAGCCCTCGGAGCAAGTGCCCCTGAGCGCCGTAAAAATCGCCGAGCTGCTGAAAGAAGCCGGCCTGCCCGACGGCGTGCTGAACGTAGTGAACGGCGACCGGGAAATCGTGGAAGCCATCTGCGACCACCCCGATATCCAGGCCGTGAGCTTCGTAGGCTCCACCAAAATCGCCAAAGTCGTCTACATCCGCGCCACCAGCAACCTGAAGCGCTGCGTAGCCCTAGGCGGCGCCAAAAACCACCTGATGGTGTTGTCCGACGCCCACCCCGAGATGACGGCCTCGAACGTGGCCGCCAGCATGTCGGGTTGCGCGGGCCAGCGCTGCATGGCCGGCTCCACCATGGTAGGCGTGGGGGCGGTTGATGGCATCGTGGCCAAAATCGTAGAAGAAGCCCGCAAGATTGTGGCCGGCCAGAACCTCGGCTCCGTCATCAGCAAGGAAGCCAAGGAGCGCATCGAACAGCACATCGCCGAAGCCGAAGCCGCCGGCGCCAAAGTCCTGCTCGACGGCCGCAACGCCGTAGTACCCGGCCACGAAGACGGCTACTACGTGGGTGCCACCGTCATCGACTATGTGACGCCCGACATGCGCATCGCCCAAGAAGAAGTATTCGGCCCGGTGCTCGCCATCATGCGCACCAACACGTTGGACGAGGCCCTGGCTATCGAAAACGCCAACCCCTACGGCAACGCCGCCGCCGTTTTCACCAGCAGCGGCAGCAGCGCCCGCTACGTAATGGACCACGCCCAGGCCGGCATGATTGGCGTGAACATCGGCGTGCCCGTGCCGAGGGAGCCGTTTTCGTTTGGGGGCTGGGGCGACTCGAAATTTGGCGCTTGCGATATCACCGGGAAGAGCTCGATTGAGTTTTGGACGCAGCTCAAGAAGACCACGACGAAGTGGAACCCGGAGTCGCGGGTGAACTGGATGAGCTAAAAAACAACGTCATGCCGAGCGCAGCCGAGGCATCTCGCGTGCAGCAGTAAACCAATCGTTCAACGATTTCGAGCGAGATGCCTCGGCTGCGCTCGGCATGACGTCCTGATGAGATGAGCTTCTACGTTTACATCCTCATCAACCCGGCCCGGACGGTGCTCTATACCGGCGTTACCAACAACCTGGAGCGCCGCCTTTACGAGCATGGTGAGGGCTTAGGGGAGTGGGGCAAATTCACGGGACGCTACCAGTGTAATTTGCTCATCTAGTTTGAAATAAGTCTTGATGCAACCCAAGCAATTGCGCGTGAAAAGCAAATCAAAAACTGGAGCCGCGCCAAAAAGGAATTTCTAATCAATACGCTTAATCCCAATTGGGAACCGATAGATTTACAAACCTGGAGCGGCTGATATTGCCCACAACGACAGCACGCGAGATGCCTCGGCTGCGCTCGGCATGACGTTCAAATAGAACCAACGAAAATGGAAACCATCCTCGCCCCCGACCCCACGCAAATCCTGCACGACAACCTCGACCACACGCTCTTCTCGTGGTCGAAGCAAACGGGCCTGAACCCCATCAACGCCGAGCGTGCCGAAGGCGTGTACGTGTACGACCGCGACGGCAAGCGCTACATCGATTTCTCGGCCCAGCTCATGAACGTGAACATCGGCCACGGCGACCAGCGCGTGACCGAAGCCGTAGCCGCCCAGATGCGCGAGCTGAGCTACGTGTATCCCGGCATGATTACCAAAACGCGCGGCGATTTGGGCAAGAAATTGGCCGAAATTACCGCGCCCAACCTCACCAAAGCGTTTTTCACGCTGGGCGGGGCCGAGGCCATTGAAAACGCCATCAAGCTGGCGCGGGTGTACACCGGCCGCCACAAGATTGTGACGCTGTATCAGTCGTTTCACGGGGCCAGCTACGGGGCCATGAGCGCCGGCGGCGACCCGCGCAAATTTGCCGTGGATAGCCAGGCCATGCCGGGCGTAGTGCACGTCGAAAACCCGTATTCCTACCGCTGCCCCTGGTACTCCGACTCGCCTGAGCAGTGCGCCCAGCGCGCCGCCGATGCCATGGAGCGCATCATCGGCTACGAGAACCCGGGCAGCGTGGCGGCCGTCATTCTGGAAGGCGAGTCGGGCACGTCGGGCTGCATTAAGTACCCGCCCGGCTACTGGACGCGCATCCGCGAAATCTGCGACCAGCACGGCATCCTGCTCATTGCTGATGAAGTGATGTCGGGCTTCGGGCGCACCGGCAAGTGGTTCGGCTCGGACCACCACGGGGTGAAAGTCGATGTGATGTGCATGGCCAAGGGCATCACCGCCGGCTACCTGCCCCTGGGCGCGGTGATGGTGGACGAGAAAATCGCCAAATCTTTCGACGACAAGCCCCTGCCGCTGGGCCTCACGTATTCGGCGCACCCGGTTTCCTGCGCTGCCGCCGTGGCCGTGCTCGATATTTATGAGTCGGATAACCTCATCGAAAACACCATTGAGATGGGTGAATACATGGACCAGCAAGTAGCCCAGCTCAAGCGCCATCACCCCAGCATCGGCGACTGGCGCAACACCGGCCTCTTCGGCTGCCTCGAGCTGGTGAAAAACCGCGACACCAAGGAGCCCATGGCCCCCTGGAACGCCACGCCCGCCCAAATGGACATCATGAACCAGATAGCTGCCAAAATCCGCGAGCTGGGCATGTACACCTTCGTGCGCTGGAGCTACATCTTTATCTGCCCCCCGCTCACCATTACCAAGGAGGAAATTGACGAAGGGTTGGCTATTATTTCGGAAGCCCTCAGCATCGCTGATAAGTACGTGCATTAGCACTGGCGCGAGTTTAGCGAAGCGTAACTCGTGCCCAGCCATGAGGTGGAGGCTGTGCCTCCACTGTCGCGCCAGCGGCAATTCGGAACCGCGCCGGTAGCGTCGTTCCGATGCCGCGACACTGATAATCCAGAACCGCGCCGGTAGCGTCGTTCTGATGCGAGGCACAGCCTCGCCCGAATCATCGGCGCGAGTTACGCTTCGCTAAACTCGCGCCAGTAATACATTCAAAAGTCAATGTCCATTCTCCTCAAAAACGGCCGCGTCGTCACCGCCGATTCGGACGCCGTCTGCGATATTCTGATTGAAGGCGAAATCATCGTTTCCATTGGCCGCAATTTGTCGGCTGAAGGGGCGGAGGTGATTGACTGCACCGGCAAGCTCATCATGCCCGGCGGCATCGACCCGCACGTGCACCTGGAAATGCCCTTCATGGGCACGTTTTCGTCCGATACCTACGAAACCGGCACCCGCGCCGCCCTGCACGGCGGCACCACCACCGTCATCGACTTCATTCTGCAAAAGCAGGGCAGCTCGCTGCGCTCGGCCTTCGAGGAGTGGAGCGGCCGCGCCACCGGGAACGCCGTGGGCGACTACAGCTTCCACATGGCCGTGACGGATTTCAACCCCGATACCAAGGAGGAAATCAAGGACATGATTGCCGAGGGCATCACCTCTTTCAAGACCTTCATGGCCTACAAGGGCGCGCTCATGATTGACGACGCGCAGATGGTGGGCCTGATGCAGGAAGTGAAAAAGCACGGCGGCCTCGTGACCGCCCACGCCACTAACGGCGACATGATTGACACGCTCATCGCCCAGCACCGGGCGGCCGGCAAGCTCACCCCGCTCTACCACTACCTCTCGCAGCCCGAAGTGACGGAGGCCGAAGCATCGGGCCGCTTCGCCGACATCGCCAACTACACGGGCGTGAACGCCTATATCGTGCACCTCACCTGCGAGGGTGCCCTCAACCAGGTACGCCGCGCCACCGAGCGCAACCAGCGCGTGCTGGTCGAAACCTGCATCCAATATCTGCTGCTCGACGCCTCGCTGTATGAGGACGAGGCCAATGGGGCGAAGTGGGTGATGTCGCCGCCGCTACGCGAGAAAAAGGACCAGGCCACCCTCTGGGCCGGCATCAACCAGGGCCTCGTGAACGTGGTGGGCACCGACCACTGCCCTTTTACGTGGGAGCAGAAGCTGATGGGTAAGGACGACTTTTCAAAAATACCAAACGGCCACCCCGCCATTGAGCACCGCATGGAATTGCTGTTTTCCGAAGGCGTGAATAAGGGTCGGATTACGCCGCAGAAATTCGTGGAAATTACCTCCACCAACGCTGCCAAAATATTCGGCATGTTTCCCCGCAAAGGCACCATCAGTATCGGAGCCGATGCAGATTTGGTGATTTTTGACTCTGATAAAAAGCATAAAATCTCGGCTGAAACGCACCACATGAATTGCGACTATTCCGGCTACGAAGGCTGGGAGCTGACCGGTAAAATAGACACGGTTTTGCTGCGCGGCAAAGTAGCCGTTGATGCTGGCGAAACGAAAGTTTCGAAAGGCTACGGGCAGTTCATCAAGCGTGGCAAAACAAATATTTAGAACGAAATAATCAGCCCGTCATTCCGAGCATTCTGCGCATTAAGCAGAGTCCGAGGAGTCTCGCGTGTGGTAGTAATCAAATCGTAGCAACGTCATGGATTAGTGTAAGCACGCGAGATTCCTCGGACTCTGCTTAATGCGCAGAATGCTCGGAATGACGGGCTAATTCAACAGTCAAAACTCAAAACTCAACCCTCCCACAGATGCCCAGAATAATCAAATCCGGCCTCATCCAGATGAGCCTGCCGATGACCGAAGGCGAAGGCACGATTGCCGAAATCATGCAGGCCATGGAAGCCAAGCACATTCCGCTCATTGAGGAAGCCGGCCGCCAGGGCGTGCAGATTCTCTGCTTACAGGAAATTTTCAATACCCCGTATTTCTGCCCCGGCCAGGATAAAGCCTGGTACGCCTCGGCCGAATCGGTGCCCGGCCCGACGACGGACCGCATGGCTGAGTACGCCAAGAAATACAACATGGTGATGATTGTGCCCGTGTATGAGCGCGAGCAGGCCGGTTTTCTCTACAACACCGCCGCCGTGATTGATGCCGATGGCACCTACCTAGGCAAATACCGCAAAAACCACATTCCCCACACCACCGGCTTCTGGGAGAAATTCTTCTTCAAGCCCGGCAATCTGGGCTACCCCGTTTTCCAGACCAAATACGCTAAAGTGGGCGTGTATATCTGCTATGACCGGCACTTCCCTGACGGTGCCCGCATCCTGGGCCTGAACGGGGCCGAAATCGTGTACAACCCCTCGGCCACCGTGGCAGGCCTCTCGCAGTACCTCTGGAAGCTGGAGCAACCCGCCCACGCGGCCGCCAACGGCTATTTCATGGGCTGCATCAACCGCGTTGGTGAGGAGAAGCCCTGGAACCTGGGCCGCTTCTACGGCACCAGCTATTTCGTGGACCCGCGCGGCCAGATTATCGCGCAGGCCGACGAGTACAAGGACGAATTGCTCATCGCCGAATTCGACCTCGATATGATTGAGGAAGTGCGCAATACCTGGCAGTTTTTTCGCGACCGTCGCCCCGAAACCTACGAGAAACTGGTGGAGCTGTAGGCTACGTCCGCATACCAGAACGTCATGCTGAGCGCAGTTGAAGCACCTCGCTCGCATCGTTCAACAGTTCGCCTCACCCCCGGCCCCTCTCCGAAAAGGAGAGGGGAGCCGGACGAAGCGGTAGGGATGCTTCGACTGCGCTCAGCATGACGTTCCATTTTCTTCATATTCGAATTTATCCGCCCATATGGCCGAATTTTTTACCCCTACCACCGAGCAGGAATTCGCGGAAAATTTCGCGCAGTTAAAGCCGGTGATGAACCGTACTGAGGCGCTTTACGAAAGCTCCCGCTGCCTGTTTTGCTTCGATGCGCCGTGCATTAAAGCGTGCCCGTCGGGAATTGATATTCCACAGTTTATTCGCCAGATAAATTCGGGTAATGATACCGGCGCAGCGCGCACCATTTACGAGGCTAACTACTTCGGTAATGCCTGCGGCAAAGTGTGCCCGACGGAAGTGCTGTGCGAAGGTGCCTGCGTATACAACCTGCAGGAAGTGAAGCCGATTGAGATTGGCCGCCTCCAGAGCTACGCTACTACCAAGGTGATTAAGAGCGGCGAAAAGCTGTTCGGTCCCGGCGCGGATAATGGGAAGAAAGTGGCCGTGATTGGAGCTGGCCCGGCTGGTATATCTGCCGCTTGCGAATTGCGTTCACTAGGCTACACGGTCGATGTTTTTGAAGCCAAAGCGCAGCCTTCGGGCCTGACGGTATACGGTGTCGCACCCTATAAAATTACCAACGAAGAAACGCTGGCTGAAATGGCTTATTTGCAGGCGCAATTCGGCTACAATACCCACTTTAATTCGCCGATAAAATCGCGTGATGAGCTGGAGAAGCTGGAGCAGAAATACGATGCTGTTTTTCTCGGAATTGGCCTTGGTAAAACCAACGAATTAGGTTTGCCCGGTGAGGATAAAATCAATTGTACGGGTGCCGTTGAATTTATCGCTGAATTGCGCCAGCACCATCACGAAGTTGCGGTGGGCCGCAAGGTGATTGTGTTGGGTGGCGGCAACACTGCCATGGATGCCGCTTCGGAATCGTCGCGTTTGGGTGCAGAAACGGTGCTGCTGGCCTACCGCCGTGCCAAGGAGGAAATGGGGGCTTACGAGTTCGAGTACGACCTGGCCAAAGGCGTGGGGGTGAAAGGTTTGTTCAACGTGGCTCCAATCGAAATTACGGGCAACGGCTACGTGGCGGGCGTGAAATTTATTCGCACCGAAACCAGTGATGGCAAGGTGTTGGAAATTGCCGGCTCTGAGTTTGTGGAACCCTGCGACATGGTGATTAAAGCCACCGGTCAGGCTAAGCAGACGGAGTTCTTGGGCCTGATTCCCGGCCTGAAACTGGATGGTAAGGGCCGCATCATCGCCAATGCCCACACCGGCCAGACGTCGAACCCGAAGTATTTCGCCTCCGGCGATGCCTGGAATGGCGGCGCCGAAGTAGTGAACGCGGCGGCCGAGGCGAAGCTCACGGCGCGGGGTATTCACGCTTACCTGAGCAAGTAATTTTTCTTCGAACATAAAAGGGCGTCATGCCGAGCGCAGCCGAGGCCTCTCGCGTGCAGCAGTAATCAAGTCCTTGCAACGAAGCACGCGAGAGGCCTCGGCTGCGCTCGGCATGACGTTCTATTAGCCTATTCAATCCATGCCTGACCTCTCCATAAACTTCGCCGGCATTAAATCGCCGAATCCTTTCTGGCTGGCTTCGGCCCCGCCTACCAATTCCGGCTACCAAATCATGAAGGCGTTTGATGCCGGCTGGGGCGGTGCGGTTTGGAAAACGCTGGGTGTGCCCGTCGTGAACGTTTCGAGCCGCTACGGCGGGCTGAACTACCGCGACAAGCGCCTCATCGGCTTCAATAACATCGAGCTGATTTCGGACCGGCCGCTTTCGCACAACCTGCGCGAGATTGAGGAAGTGAAAAAGCGCTTCCCCAACCACGCCGTCATCGCCTCGCTCATGGTGCAGACGCGGCAGGAGTGGCACGACATCGTGCGCCAGAGCCAGGACGCGGGCGCCGACGGCTTCGAGCTGAACTTTGGCTGCCCGCACGGCATGTGCGAGCGCGGCATGGGCTCGGCAGTAGGGCAGGAGCCCAAGATTCTGCAGATGATTGTGGAGTGGGTGATGGAAGTGGCCACTAAGCCCGTCATCGTGAAGCTCACCCCAAATATCTCCGACATCACCGAGCCGGCCATGGCCGCCCGGCGCGGCGGGGCCGATGCCATTTCGCTCATCAACACCATTCAGAGCATTGTGGGCGTTGACCTTGACCAGTTTGCTCCGTACCCGATTGTGGACGGCAAGGGCAGCAACGGCGGCTACTGCGGCCCGGCCGTGAAGCCCATTGCCCTGAACATGGTGAAAAACTGCGCCCAGCACCCCGATATCAAGCTGCCCATTTCGGGCATTGGCGGCATCGAAACCTGGCGCGATGCGGTAGAGCATATCCTGCTGGGCGCCAGCAGCGTGCAGGTATGCACGGCGGCCATGCACTACGGCTTCGGCATCATTCGGGAAATGACCTCGGGGCTGGAGCAGTACATGGTGGAGAAGGGCTTCAATACCATTTACGATATGGTGGGCAAGGCCCTGCCTAACGTGCTGCACTGGGAAGACCTGAACATGAAGTACAAGGTGACGGCCAACATCAACGAGGATAAGTGCATTGGCTGCCAGCTGTGCTACACGGCCTGCGAAGACGGTGCCCATCAGGCTATTAAGCTCAATGCGGGTACCCGCGTACCCGAAATCATCGAGGAAAACTGCGTGGGCTGCAACCTGTGCTCGCTGGTGTGCCCCGTTGAGCAGTGCATTACCATGGAGCGCACCGACGATGGCACCCAGCACCTCACCTGGAAGGAGCGCACCGCCGCCGGCACCGCGCCCACCGTGTTTGAGGACGAAAAGGCCGGCGGCCGCCACCACTGGGTGCCCGAGCCCAGCGCCGCCCTGGGCAAGGAGCGCCACAAAACGCTGCCCGGCAAAGCCCGCCTGTATTCGGGCGAAACGGTATTGCCAGCGGAAGCTGAGTAAGCAATTATACAGCATGTTAGCAGCCGTCAATTAACTAATTGACGGCTGTTTGCGTTATTAATAAGCAGGCTCGACGGCTGTCAGCATGGCCTGCATTTTGCATATACGTTTTTATCGTTTAACCGTCAATCGCCGTGCTTCGGCACGTATCTATACCATGAAAGCTAAATCCATCATTTTCGCACTCAGTATAAGTTTGCTCATGTTGGGTGGCTGCGTGGCTTCGGTTGGTACCGGCTACGATTATTATCCTTCCGGCCCGGCCTACTACGGCTATGGCCGCCCGTACTACGCTCCCCGTCCGGTGGTGGTGCGGCCGGTGTATCGCCAGCCTTACTACCGGTCGGGCCGGGGCAGCTACCATTACGATGGTGGCCGTCGGGGCGGCAGCTACGGCGGCGGTAACCGGGGTGGTGGCAATGGCGGCGGTAACCATGGCGGCGGTGGCCGTAGCCGGGGCGAATAACGCTGCGTCAGGCATTCGGAATAAAGAAACCGGGCTGCTCACGAAAGTGGGCAGCCCGGTTTGGTGTAGTACCTGCGCTGTGGGCCGGCTACCGGTTTCAGTCGAAAATCACGGTTTTGTTGCCGTGCACAAATACCTGCTCGTCGAATACCATTCTGAGGGAGCGGGCCAGCACGATTTTCTCCACGTCGCGGCCGGCCTGGGCCATTTCGTGGGCACTCTGGGTGTGGTCGATGGGAATGACGTTCTGGGCGATGATGGGGCTTTGGTCGAGCTGCTCGTTGACGAAATGGGCGGTGGCCCCGATAATTTTCACGCCCCGGGCGTAGGCCTGCGCGTAGGGGCTGGCCCCCACAAAGGCCGGCAGAAAGGAGTGGTGAATGTTGATAAGCCGGTTGGAGTAGTGCGGCATAAAATTGGAAGTCAGGATGCGCATATACTTGGCCAGCAACACAAAATCGGGCTGGTATTGGGCCAGTACGGCCAGTGCTTCGGCCTCGTGCGCTTCGCGGGAGCGGTCGGCGTGGGGCAGGTAGTGGAAAGGGATATTGAACTTGCGGGTGAGGTCGCCGAGCACCTCGTAGTTGCTGATAACGGACAGCACGCGGACATTCAGCTAGCACAATGTTTTTGGGCTGGTTGGTGGTGAGGCGGATTACGGCCGAAGACGGGAGCGCCGCGCGCAAATCGACCTGGAGTGCCTCCGGGTCGAACGCGCCGGCTACCTCGGTACACATGAAAAGTGGTTGCCGTCGCGCTCCACAAATTCGCCGTTGCGGATAATGTTGAGGCCGTGCTTGAACGGCACGCCTGTGACGTTATAAACAGGCCCGGCTTGTCGGGGCAATGAATGAGTAGCAGATGCGCCATGCTGGAAAGCGTGAATAGTCGGTTGGGCTGGCAAAAAGCCAGGCTGCAAAAGTAGAGCGCTGGCTATTGGATAATTGCGCTTTTATTTGTCGCTGAATTCTACCCAGATTACTCCGTGTCTGCACTACTACTACTACTGTCCGGCGGCTGCTGGTCCTGCTGCTCAGTGCCTGCCTGCTTATTCCGGTCCTCGGCCGGGCGCAGGGCTACGCCGAGAGCATTGGCCTGAGCTATGAGGTACTGCCCCTGAAGCTGGCCAGCGGCAATGGAGACACGTTCCGGGGCGATGTTTTCCGGGTCAGCCTCATTGTGCCCATGGCCGTGGCGGCCGATACGTCGCACGCGGTATTGGCCGGCCTCAATCTCGAAACATTGCGTTTTAGTGGCAAAAATACTGGTTTTGAGGTGTATAACGTGTACGGCATCACGCCGGTGCTGGGTTGCCGGCCGCGCCTTTCGCCCCGCACCGAGCTCACGGCCCTGGCGCTGCCCGCCCTCAACTCCGACCTGCGCGAGGTGCGCGGGGCCGACGTGACCTGGGGCGGCGTGGTGCGCGCCGCCTACCGCGCCAATGCCCGCCGGGCCTATCGCCTCACGGTGGGTGGGCTACCGGCAGTAGTTCTTTGGGCCGCAGTACGTGCTGCTGCTGGGTCTCGACTGGCGGCTGGGGCAGCGCTGGCGGCTTTTTGGCGACTTGCCCACCTCCTTCACGGCCAGCTATGCCGCCACGTCCCGCGTCAATGTGGGCTTCAACCTGATTGGCATCAACACGGCCTACCGGCTGGTGAACAACGACCAGTACTTCCAGTACCAGCAGGGGCATTACGGGCTGTTTGCCGAAGCGTATTTGAGTACCCATTGGGCGCTGCGGGCCACTGCTGCCTATGCGGCAACGCGGCGGCTGGAGGTGTATGCCAAAGATGACCAATGGCCCGCTACCCTCGACTACATCGGGCTCGGCCAGGCCCCAACCTCGCTCAGCCCGCGCCTGGAAAAAGGAACGACGTTGCGTCTGACGATGAGCTATCGGGTTTATGACCAGTAGCTTAGCTTGCCATGACGAGATTGCGAGTAAGTAGTTGAGGGTGATAAATCGCGGATACAAATTGCATTATAGCAAGTGATGCACTTGCTGATGTTTAGCGTTTTAATATGATTTGCTAGCTATTTGAATTCTATATCATGGGATTAGTTATAAATGCCCAAATGACGAATTTGCAAAATTTTACAGCTTCGGGCGGTTGAATAGTTGTTTTTAAAGGCGATTGTAAGTGTTTTTGCTTGTAAGTATTCAAATATGCTATGGATATCGAAAAAGGTTAGTCATCGTTTGGATGCTGTTTAACTGCTAATAACTATACTTTGGCGAAAATAGAAAGGGCATGCTGCGGGGCAGGCATAATTTATTTTTTCTAATAAACAGTATTGATAAACAGAATCAGTAAGATATACGCTGCATTATTGGTGACCGCCTTGGCACCTGCTACTGCGCTGGCTCGGCCCACTCCCGGGCCACTACCACATCACCCCAATACCAATACCAAAGCTGCCAAAGTACGCCGGATGCCTGAGCCGGTGGAAGGCCACATTGGCGGGGCGATAACTACGAACGCCGGCGAGCCGCTGCCCGGCGCTACCGTGTTTATCAAAGGAACGTACATTGGCACGAGCACCAATCAGGATGGGCATTTCGACCTGACCCGCTCGTTTGCCAACGTGCCGGTGGAACTGGTGGTAGCCTACGTGGGCTACGAAACGCAGACGATATTGCTGCAAAAGCCCGAAGACCAGATAAATGTGGCCATGGTGCCGAGTGCTACCATGCTGAGCGAAACGGTGGTTTCGGCCTCGCGGGTCGAGGAAAATATCATGCGGGCCCCGGTAACCATCGACAAGGTTTCGGCCAAGCAGGTAGAGCGCATCAGCACGCCGGAGGTGCTCTCGGGCCTGGGCAACCTGGCGGGTATCGATGTGAGCTCGGCCTCGATGCTGTTTACCAGCATCAGCACGCGCGGCTTCAACACGGCCAAATCGGAGCGCGTGATTCAGCTGGTGGATTACATGGATACGGCCCTGCCATCGCTCAACCTGAGCCCCGGCAACCTGGTGGGCATCCCGGAGCTGGACATGGAAAGCATTGAGATTGTGCACGGTCCGGCGTCGGCTCTGTACAGTTCGAACGCGCTGAGCGGCGTGGTGCTCTTCAATTCGAAAGACCCGTTTGTATACGAGGGCCTGAGCCTGCGCCTGCGGGGCGGCCAGCGCAACCTACTGGATGGGCAGGTACGCTACGCCAAGAAGCTGAGCGAAAAGCTGGCCTTCAAAATAAACGGTAGCGTGTTTCAGGCCAACGACTGGATTACCAACAACTACGAGGCCAATAATACGTCGCTTAACCCCGCGAATTCGCCCCTGGGCTATGATGCCGTGAACCGCTACGGTGAACTCAGCAATCTCTACACGCCCTACCAGAACCAGCCGGCGGTCGGCTACATCGTGAATCCGGAGCTGTACGGCAAAACTGTGTACATGCCCGGCTTCACGGAGCAGGAGCTGATTGCGGGCGACCAGAAAACGAAGTCGTACCGGGTGCAGGACGCGGTGTCGTACCTCTTCAACAGCAACCTGAAGCTGACCGTGGAGGCCAAGCGCGGCGAAGGCACTGCCACTTACCAAAACCTGAGCCGATTTCGCGTGAAGGGCTTGGGTACGAACCAGTACTGGGCCGAGCTGAAGAGCTCGAAGGGCTTTATTCGTCTGTACTCGACCCAGGATTTCACCGGCAGCAGCTACGAGCTGACCCAGCTTAGCGCCCGGATGCTGACGCTGCCCACCGCCGAAGGCAGCTCGCTGAACTACGCGCAGCAGTATTTTGGCACCTACAACCAGGTGTACACGCAGGCCCGCACTGCCCTGGGCAAAAGCCCGGTCGAAGCCCTGGCCATTGCCAAAACGGCCGCCGATGCCACCCAGCTCAAGAGCACCGACCCGCGCTACACGGTGCTGCGCGACCAGGTGGTGAATGATAAACGCCCCGGCTACGGTGCCCAGCAAAATTTCAACTCGTACCTGAATGATGCCAGCGCCCAGCACAACTTCGTGCTCGGCCACAATACCGGTCTGATTGTGGGCGGGGCCTACCGCCAGTACCGGCTGGGGTCGGATGGCTTGCTCTTTGCCGATACGAACGGGGAGCGCATTCTGAACCACGAGTTTGGTGGCTACGCCCAGCTCACCCAAACGCTGCTCGACGACCGCTTGAAGCTGGCCTTCGCGGGCCGGGTCGATGCGTTCAAGAATTTCGACCCTTCGTTTTCGCCCCGCGTGGCCGCCGTGTACTCGGTGGGCGAGCGCAAGCAGCATAACTTCCGGGCCAGCTACGGGCAGGCCTTCCGCAGCCCCTCGCAAACCGACCAGTACCTGTTGTCGGACCAACGCTCGTTCATTCTGTTGGGCAACGTGGGCAATGGCTTTCAGGGCTACGGCTTCGCCAATGCCCAGGGGCAGTCGTACACGCCGGGCGTGACGCCGCTGGCCGGCTTCCAGGTATCGTTCGACAAGCTGCGCCTGGAGCGCGTGAACACGGTGGAAGTGGGCTACAAGGGCGCAATTCTGCCGAATGTGTACGTTGATGCCAGCTATTTCAACAGCCGCTACAACGACTTTATCGGCGGCACGGCATTCGTGGGCAACGTGGACGGCACCCGCCCCACCGAGCAGCAGGTGAATGCCGGCCTGCAGTCGGGTTTCACCGATTCCAAGGCCTCGTCGGCCCGTATCATTTTCGCTTCCTACAACTTCGCCCAGGAGGTACGGACGCAGGGGGCCACCTTCGCCCTGACCTACTACCTGAACCGTGGCCTGAACCTGACCGGCAACTACTCGCTGAATGTGCTGGACCGCAGCAACCTGCCCAATGGTTTCCGCACGTTCTTCAACACGCCGAAACACAAGTTCAACGTGGGAGCCAACGGTACCGTGCTGAAAAACCTGACCTACTCGGTGAACTACCGCTGGATTGAAGGCCACTACCAGGAAATGCCCTTCGCCGCCGGCCAGGTGCACACTTACCGCACCGCCGATGCCTACCTGGGCTACACGCTGCCCAAACTCGCCACCACGCTGCAGCTCGGCGGCTCGAACCTGTTCGATGACGCGAACATCCAGATTATCGGCGGCCCGCAAATTGGCCGGCTGGTGTACGTGGGCTTGCTGTTCAACGTGAAGTAAGCGCCCCAATCGGAGTCGAAATCAGAAAGGCCCGCGTCCATCGACGCGGGCCTTTTTAGTGGAATAGGCGATGCTGGTAATCGAGGTTAACCAGCCGCACCGGCCGCCGAGGCCATCAGCGGTACCAGCGGGGCATGCACCGTACCGACCCGCTCGCGCAGCGGCCGGCCGTTGCGCTGGTGGCGTTGGGCCTGAATTTCGGCTACGATGGCCAGGGCTATTTCTTCGGGCGTTTCGCTGCCAAAATCGAGGCCGATGGGGCTGTGCAGGCGGTTTTGCAGCAAATCGGCGGTTTCAGCTGCAGGCAATTCCAGCTCTTCCAGCAGCCGGCCGGCTTTGGCGCGGGGCCCCAGCAGGCCGATGTAGGGCGCGGCCGTGGGCAGCAGGGTTTGCAGCGCGGCCAAATCGTAGGCGTAGTTGTGGCTGAGCAGAACGTGGTAAGCACCCGCATCGGGCACCTGCGTTTCCAGCTCGCGCACGGGCACAATGCGAACCTCCGCCGCCTCCGGGAAACGGGCGGCCGTGGCCAGATTGGGGCGGCCATCCACCACCGTTATGTGCCAGCCGAGCGAGGCAGCCAGGTGAACCAGCGGCTGAGCGTCGTTGCCCGCGCCGTACACTACGAGGCGCAGCGGCGGCACCAGCACTTCCAGCAGCGCCCGCACCGGGCCGGCATCGGTTTCAATATCAAGTACCTGCGAAAGGCCCTGCGCCAGCGTGGCGCGGGCGGCCCCGGCCAGCGGGCCGGCCAGCAGAGGGCTGCCGCGCAGCGCGCCGGCCGCCGAAAGCAGCACCCGCTGCCCCACCGCCGCCTTCAGGCCCGAAGTATCAGTTTCGAACACCGTGGCCAGCACCGCCGGCTCGGGGTGCTGGGCGAACCCGCGCAGCAGTTCCACGGGGTTGTCGGGCGCAGTAAAATCCAGCGGCTCCAGCAGGATGCGGACCACGCCCTGGCAGCCGGGGCCGAGGCCATGGCGCGGGTCGTCCTCGTCGCGGGTATCGTAGGTGACCAGCGCGGGCTGGCCCCGGAAAATGGCCTGACGGGCCCGCTGGCGGGCATCGCCCTCCAGGCAGCCGCCGCTGATGGCCCCGGTCAGCTCGCCGTCTTCGGTGACGAGCATGCGGGCGCCGGGGCGGCGGTAGGCCGAGCCCAGCACCTCGACCACCGTGGCCAGGGCGCAGGGGCGGGCCTCGGCGCGGTGGCGGTCGTAGGCGAGGAGCAGGCGTTGCAGTTCGGTCATGGGGCAGGCGTTGGCTGACGGAAATACGCCCGGGAGTGGGGCGGGGTTATGATAACCCGGTATCGGTGGGGTGGTTTTGTGGCGGCCTTCAGCGGCACCGGGTTTTTAAGCTGTCAGACGAGATGTTCGGCTACAGTTGGATAAATTGCCGCACCAACCATCGGGCGACCACGGAGACGGACCAGCATGAGGAGCTATCTGTCAATCCCACTAGGTCCTACCGTTCCAAAAGCCCGCTCCGGGTAACCGGGAAAGTCACCGATTGGCAGGGACACGCCCCCGAACAACTCAACGCCACGAAGGAGCACCTTGAGCGACTGAAGCAACTGGGGATTGAGGCGATGTAATAGGATGTATATTGCCGGGAAATAAACTCATAAATGCATAGATTATGAATCCAAGCGATATTGAAATTTTATCAGATGCATCGACACTGCAAGTGCATTATTTTTTTGATGATGATTCGCATTCAATGGATGCGAATGTATTGAATAAGTGTGATTATGAAGTTCTTTCAATTATAAAAGAGCTTGCCAACGTTTTCTCTATAGATATTATCGTAGAAACTGAGCCTATTGGAGAAGGTGGGATAAAGAAATGGTTGAAAATTATTTCGAAAGAAGGAGATGCAAAGGCACCAATTATAACGCCAGTTATCGTAGCTATTTTAATATCAATTCTAAGTAATCCTATTGGAAAGGTAGGTGAAAAGCTTGTGGAAAAGGTTTTCGAAGACACAGAACTAGCCGAACTTCAGAAGGAGAAATTGAGAAATGAAATTCGAATACTCAAAGAAAATCAGGGCGATGTTCGCATAGATAGCCTAGCCAATCTTGATTAGACTTGTTGCGAGCTATTAATCACAGATTTAAGCTGAAATTCCACAAGCCCGCACACACTCCCAGCACGTCATTGTACAGGTTCAAATTATGCAAACGTAATCGGTCTTCCAAAATTCGATAACGTTTCAATCCGCCAATGCTATGCTCTACGGTAATTCGTTCACTTGCTTGTTTTGTATTTATTTCTCGTTGTTCATCGGTGAGTTCTTTCCCTTTCGGCTTTTTGATAGGAATAAAAACTTTCCGGCAAACGTAGTCTTTCGCGAAGCCCAAAAACCCCAGGTCCAACCGCACCTTGAACTTTTTAAACCACTCTTTATCAACTGGTAAAATGCTTTTTAGCACACTGTAGTCGTGGTGTCTTCCGCCGTAACAACGGCTGATAAAACCAATCCAGCGGATGGTCGTTGAAATAACTATCTCTTTTACGGCGTGCATTTTTTTTTACCGCTATAGTAGTCTTTTTGCATCTCTTTATTTCCTGGTCGTTGCTTGCGTTGCTCCGTTCCATCGACCAATAACGTCTCGTGTTCCTGAAAATAGGCTTCAAATTCGGCCACTGTCGTAAATTCCCGCTTTGGCGCATGCCCGGTTTGCTCCAGCGCTTCTTGGAGCACCGTAATGCCTAATTCCTGGTTGCGTTTCGCGTTGGAACCGTCCATCCCACTGACCAATCCCAACAAATCATACGTCAAGTTTGCTTTGAAGCTGAATAGGGTGAAAAGCAGTAATTCTTCTTCTGTTTTAAGGGCTACTTCATACGGCGCAAAAGCCCCACGTTCAATCATATCTGTTCCATTCAACCGAAAATACGCCTGCTTAAAATGCGCCAAAAGCTGCGCAAAACGCTCCGCCGTGAGTCCCGTGGCAGCACGCCATTTACGCGAAGTAGTGAGGTTTTTTACGGAAAAGTTCATGTTCTAAATTTAAGTACAGTTTGTCGAAAATTCCGCACTTCACTCACTTCGCAACAAGTCTATTATAATATATTGATAAAAAAGCGCAAATCAAATTTTTATGATTCGTTAAGCAGATATCCTAAAGTGACAAAAGTTTCTTTTGCTGCTGTAAATGAGACTGAGGAGAGTCAGATAAAAGAAAAATTTGTTGAAAGAAAGGATTTTGACAAATTCGTTCTTGTGACTAATGACCTTCAACCATTGTTGAATGAAGATGCAGTTATTGAGATAATTGCGCCTGTCCTGAAGAACGGTAATTACCGATGGATTGGTAATTACGAAGGCAAGCCAGTTCATTTCAATATGAAATCTGAAGAATTTCGGTTGCTGGTTCAGGAAGGAAAAGTAGAATTTAAAAACGGCTCTTCAATTAATTGTAAGTTAGAAGTAAAAAGAAGAGTGAGTAGCGAGGGTGTAGAGATAATTGTTGGTTATAATGTTGTTCGAGTTAATTTTTATTTTCAAAACAATAATCCAATAGAGACGAAAGAAGGCAAAAGCCATAGGCAAGTTAAAGAAGCTAAAAAAAACCAGCTAGAATTGTTTCAGAGTTTCGCAAGTAAGTAGAGTTCCTAGGAATCATTGATATTTGTAATTGCGGCAAGGAGAAACACCCCGCAACCAATCAGTTGCGGGGTGTTTCTCTTTGCGACAAAAACTGCTTTAGCTACTCGCGGGGCTTGGTTACTTCCAGCCGCCGCCCAGGGCGCGGTACACGTTCACCGAGGCGTTGAGCTGCTGCATGCGGGTTTCGATGAGGTCGAACTTCGATTCCAGGGCTTCGCGCTGGGTGAAGAGAACTTCTGTGTAGTCGGCGCGGGCGTAGCGGAAGAGGCTGTTGGAAATTTCCACCGACTGGTTGAGGGCTGCTACTTCCTTGGCTTTCGCGTCGTAGCTCTGGGCCAGGTTGCTGATGCCAGATACCTGGTTCGATACTTCGACGTAGGCGTTTAGCACGGTCTTTTCGTAGCGGTACACGGCCTGCGTTTGCAGGGCGTTGGCGTTGTAGTAGAACGCCTTAATGCCGTTACGATTAAACAGCGGGCCGGCCAGGTCGGCACCCAGCGCGTAGAGCAACGACTGGGGCGAGGATACCAGCAGGCCAGGCGTGAAGGCCGCCAGGCCGACGCCGCCCGTGATGCCCAGCGAGGGGTAGAAGTTGGCCCGAGCCACCAGCACATCGATTTTAGCGGCCGTGAGCTGCTGCTCGGCCTGCCGGATATCGGGGCGGTTGGCCAGCAGCTGCGCGGGCGAGCCGGCCTGGATGGTCGCCGGCAGCCGGTCGTTGAACGACTGCGCGTCACGCGCCACCGGTTGCGGGTAGCGGCCGGCCAGGTAGTTCAGCCGGTTCTCAGTTTCGACGATGCTTTGCTGAAGCTTGAACTGCAGGGCTTTGGTGTGCTGCACCTGGGCCTCGAAGCGTTTCACGGCTAGCTCGGTGGTGCGGGCCGATTCTTTCTGGAACTTCACCAGCTCCAGCGCATTGCTCTGGATGCCAATATTTTGCTGCACGATGGCCAGCTGATTGTCGTAGGCCAGCAGCTCGTAGTACGAGTTAGCGATTTCGGCAATCAGGTTGGTCACCATGAAGTTTTTGCCCTCCACAGTGGCCAGGTAGCGGATGGCGGCGGCCTTCCTGGCGTTGCGCAGCTTGTGCCAGATATCGACCTCCCAGGTGGCAAACGCGCCCAACTGGAAGTTGGTGAGCGGGTCGGGCGTGCGGCGGCCTTCCTTGATGTCGATTTTCTCCTCAGTCGCGCCTTGCAGCGTGTATTTGCCCACTTTCTCCACATCGGCCCGGGCCCCGAGTCGCACGAAGGGCAGGTACTCGCCCTGGCGGGCGCGGATTTCGTTTTTGGCAATCTCGATTTCCTGGAGCGTGATGTTCAGCTCCTGGTTGTTTTGCAGGGCGGTGCCAATCAGCGCCTGCAGGTTGGGGTCGGTGAAAAACTGCTTCCACTGCACGCTGGCCGTGTTGGCGCTGTCGAGGGAAGCGGCCGAGGTGGCGGTGGCAGTCGAATAGCTGGCCGGCACGTTGCGGCTTTCGTTCTTCACCACTAGCTCGGGCGTTTTGCATGCCCCCACGGCGAGGGCCAGGCTGGCCGCGCCGAGGCATTGATAAATTCGTTTTTTAAGCATACTAGTGCGGTAAGCTTTAGCTTGCCGTGTTATTGCAAAGGGTTGGCATTATGCTATGTAGGGGCGGGGCTTGCCTCCGCCCGGACGTTCGCGCAGTTTCAACGATTCCGTTCAACGACCGGGCGGGGACAAGCCCCGCCCCTACATCGTTCAATCGGCACCGATGCCACTAGGCGTAAGGCTCCATTTCCTCGAGCGTCACGCGGGGCTCCACGCCTTCAAGGATGGGCGACTCGTTTTCGTCGCGAATCAGCTTGCTGTCGCCAGCCAGCGTGCCGAAGAAGTAGTACAGGCCGGGGATGATTATTACCCCGAACACCGTGCCGAACAGCATGCCGCCGAGCGCCGAGCTACCGATGGTGCGGTTGCCGATGGCCCCCGCGCCGGTGGCCACCACCAGCGGAATCAGGCCGGCGATGAAGGCGAACGAAGTCATCAGAATCGGGCGGAATCGCACTTTGGCTCCTTCAATGGCCGCGTCGCGGACGGACATGCCTTCCTCGTGCTTCAGGGCCGCGAATTCCACGATAAGTACCGCGTTTTTACCCAGCAGACCTACCAGCATGACCAGGCCCACCTGGGCGTAGATATCGTTGGCCAGGCCAAACATTTTGATGAACAGGAACGACCCGAACACCCCGGCCACCAGCGAGAAAATAACGGCCAGCGGCAGCAGGAAGCTTTCGTACTGCGCGGCCAGCACTAGGTACACAAACACCAGCACGACCAGGAAAATAACGGTCGATTCGTTGCCACGGCCCACTTCGTCTTTCGACAGGCCGCCCCAGTCGATGTCGTAGCCGTGGGGCAGGCCCTTGGCCACTTCCTGCACGGCTTTGAGGGCTTCGCCCGAGCTGTAGCCGGCAGCAGCGCCGCCCCGGATGGAGGCCGTGGTGTACATGTTGTAGCGGTTGATTTCGTTGGCCCCCTGCGACTTCACGATTTTCATGAAGGCCGAGAATGGCACCATTTCGCCCTTGTCGTTTTTGGCCCACATGTTCAGGATGTCCTCCGGCAGCCGCCGGTATTCGGGCGAAGCCTGCACGTATACCTTAAAGAAGCGCTGGTACTTGATGAAGCCCAACTCGTAGGTCGAGCCCACCATGATGCTCAGCGTATTCATGGCGTTGCCGATGCTCACGCCTTTCTGCATGGCCAGCTCGTTGTCGATTTTCAGCTCGTACTGCGGGTATTCAGCCGAGAAGAAGGTGAACAGGCCGGCCAGCTCCTTGCGCTTTTTCAGCTGAACCATGAACTCATTGTTCACTTTTTCCAGCGCCTTGTAGTCGCCCGAGTTAGTTTTATCCAGCAATTGCAACTGGAAACCGCCCGCCGCGCCGTAGCCTGGCACTGCCGGCGGCTCGAAGAATTCGATGGTTGCGCCGGGAATTTGCTTGGCCTTTTTCTCCAGGTTTTCCACGATTTCGGCAATTGATTCTTTGCGTTCCGACCACGGCTTCAAGTCGAGTAGCAGCGTACCGGCGTTCGAGCCCCGGCCTTCGGTCAGTACTTCGTAGCCGGCCAGCGAGGAGATGTTAGCCACGCCGGGAATGTCCTTGGCCAAGTCGGCCAGGCGCCGCGATACGGCGTTGGTTTGCTCCAGTGTGGTGCCGGGCGGCGTCTGCACAATGGCGTAAATCAGGCCCTGGTCTTCGCTCGGAATAAAGCCGGCCGGCAGCTTCGCCGCAATGGCCCAGATGCCAAGGCCGAAGGCAATCAGCATCCCGAAGGTGATGAGCCGGTTGGCCACAATGCGCGACAGCAGGCCGGTGTAGGCATTGGTCAGCTTCTCAAAGCCCCGGTTGAACCAGTCGAAGAAGCGCTGCAAGGGCGTTTGCTTCTTGGGCTGGCCGTGGTGGTTTTTCAGAATCATGGCGCAGAGCACCGGCGTCAGCGTCAGGGCCACGATGCCCGAAATCACAATGGCCGTGGCCATGGTAATGGAGAACTGGCGGTAGAAAATGCCCACCGGGCCGCTCATGAACGACACTGGGATGAACACGGCCGTCATCATGATGGTGATGCCGATAATGGCTCCGCTGATTTCGCCAACTACCTGCTTGACTGCATTGTAAGGCGATAGATGGTCTTTTTCCATCTTGGCGTGCACGGCCTCAATCACCACAATGGCGTTATCGACCACGATACCGATGGAAAGCACCAGCGCAAACAGCGTAATCATGTTGATGGTGAGGCCAAACGCTTGCATGGCCATGAACGAGCCCACCAGCGACACCGGCACGGCTAGCGCCGGAATCAGCGTGGAGCGCCAGTCGCCGAGGAACAGGAACACCACCAGGGCCACCAGAATAAAGGCGTCGCGCAGGGTGTGAATCACGTTCTCAATCGAGGCGTCGAGGAAGTTCGACACGTCGTAGGTGATTTTGTAGTCCATGCCCGGCGGGAAGGTCTTTTTCAACTCTTCCAGCTTGCCTTTCACCTCTTTAATTACATCCGAAGCGTTCGAGCCGTAGGTCTGCTTCAGCACGATGGCCGCCGACGGGTACTGGTTCAGGTTGGAGTAGATGTCGTAGAATTCCGAGCCCAGCTCCACGTTGGCCACGTCTTTCAGGTGCAGGCTTTCCCCGTTGGGGTTGGCCTTGAGAATCACGTTTTTATACTCGTCTATTTCGTTGAAGCGGCCCTTGTAGCTGAGCACGTATTCCAGCGACTGCGCCTGCCCGCCATCGGAGCGGCCAATCCGGCCCGGCGAGCCAATTACGGACTGTTCATCCAGCGCCTTCATCACGTCATCGACGGAGATGTTGTAGGCCCGCATCCGGTCGGGCTTCAGCCAGATACGCATGGCGTACTGCCGGCTACCCAGAATGCTGGCCCGGCCGATGCCGCCCAGGCGTTGCAGCTCGGGTATCATGTTCACGCCGGCGTAGTTGAACAGGTACTTCATGTCCGTGTTCTTGTCTTTTGAGTACAAGTTCACGTACATCAGCATGTTAGGCACCACGCGGTTCACAATCACGCCCTCGCGCTGCACCAGTATCGGCAGGCGGTTGAGCACCTGCGCGATGCGGGTGTTCACGTTCACCACGGCCTGGTCGGGGTCGGTGCCCAGGTTGAAGACAATCTGAATGTTGGCCTCGCCGGCGCTCACGGCGTCAGAAGTCATGTACTTCATGCCCGGCACGCCGTTAACGGCCTGCTCCAGCGGAATCAGTACCGATTCAGTTAGCACCTTGGCGCTGGCCCCGGGGTAGGCCGCGCTCACCATCACGAGCGGCGGCGAAATCTCTGGAAACTGCGACGTGGGCAATTTCATAATAGCCAGCCCGCCCATCAGCAGGATGACAATTGAAATAACAATGGCAAATACTGGCCTACGAATGAATTTACTAAACATATTCTGCTGGCTGGTTTGATAGTAGGAAAAGGCGTCGCCTTCAACCGGTCGGACCGCCCTAAGCGGTCCGACCGGTTGAAGGGCAAACGAGTCGTTGGTGCGGCAACCGGTCGGACCGCCTAGGGCGGTCCGACCGGCGGACGTTACTCGCTGTACACCTTCAAATGCGAGATGACCGTCTGCGGGGCTTTGAAGTCGTAGCGTATTTTATCGCCGTCTTTCACCTTCCGCAGGCCTTCCAGCAGAATGCGGTCGGTGGCGGTGATGCCGGATTTGATGACGTACAGGTCGGGCATTTCGGAGGCGATGCCCACTTCGCGTTGGTGCACCACATTGTTTTTATCAACCACGAAAACGTACTTTTTCTCCAGAACCTCGAAGGTGGCTTTCTGCGGGATAATCAGCGCCCCTTTCAGCGGCACGGTCATGAGCACGCTGCCGGTTTCGCCGTTGCGCAGCAGGCCATCGGGGTTGGGGAAGGTGGCGCGGAAGGCGATGTTGCCGGTTTCGTTATTGAAATCAGCCTCGATGGTTTGCACGATGCCGGTTTGGTCAAATACCTCGTTGTTGGCCATCCGCAGCTTCACATGCGCCGCCTTGTCGCTGGCTTTGGCGTGCTCCTTGTAAGCCAGGTATTCGGCTTCGGGCACGTTATAGTACACCCACATTTTGCTGTTGTCGGAGAGCGTGGTCAGCAAATCACCCTCATCCACGAGGCTGCCCAGGCGGCCTTGGAAGTGGTCCATGATACCGCTGAACGGCGCTTTCACGGTCGTGAATTGCAGGTGCGTCTGGGCCAGCGATACGTCGGCGTTGGCCTTGTCGTACTTGGCCTGTGCCAGGGCCAGCTCGCTGCTGGATACGATGTTCTTGTCGGCCAGCTTCTTGGTGTTCTGGTATTCCATTTGCACGTAGTGCGCCTCGGCCTGCGACTTTTTCAGCTCGGCCTGGTATATCGTGGGCTTAATCTGAAACATGGTTTGGCCCTGCGAAACGTGCTGGCCTTCGTCCACAAAAATCTTCTCCAGGTAGCCTTTCTCCAGGGCCCGCAGCTCGATGCGCTGGTAGGAATGCACCTGGGCCACGTACTCCTTGGTAATGGTGGTGTCCTTCTGCAAGGGGCTGGTAGCGACCAGTTTAATCTGCTCTTCTACTTCCTTCTTCTCTTCCTTGCAGCTGGTGGTGTAGAACAAAACGCCGCAGCTCAGCAGCATGATTACTCTTTTCATAAGAACCTTGGGTAACGTGACAGGCGGGTGGTATTGCATAGGGAATGGTAATTCAGGTAGTCGCACCGGGCAGTTGGCTAAGTTCGCGATGCCTTGGGAAAGCCGGCTGGCCGGTAATGAATCAGACCGGGAAGCTGCACCGTGGCCCACTGGCACGGGGAGATTGGCAAATCATCTCACAAAAGCCATCGGGGAGGGAGATGCCTGATTGGGTGTATACATACTGCACGGAAGGCTTCGCTCAAACAGCAAAACGCCCTTGGCCACCGGCAAATCTGCATGCTCCAAACCAAGCCGAAAGCGCACATCACAGGGTGGGAGGGGCGAAGCTGCGCAGCTTGTATCGTGGGAAGACAGTACAAACTTCCCCCCGCCGGCATGAAGCGGAAATGAAGGTGTCCCGGAGTGCTATTAATTTTTGCGCCTGCATCTGCCGCGTCCAGAGGGTCTTTTGGGCCTGGAGGTGGGGCAGGTTGGTGACGAAAGTGAAACCTTTCCTGTTACCTTTAATTCATCCAGCCCGCATAGCCATGACGATAAGTAAGCAAGCAATTATCGACCGCACCATCAAAGCCATCAACCTGCTTCCCGCCGACAAGGCCGAAGAAATATCCGACTTCGCTGACTTCGTGAGCAAGCGCTACGAAGAGCAGCTACTGGCGAAAGGAATTCAGCAACTAGCCGCCGAGAGCAAGGCGTTCAATTTCCTGAACGCCGAGGAAGACCTGTACACCGAAGCCGATTTGAAAGAAGTGTACAATGAAGCTGTTTAGAAAGTCGGCTTTTGGTTGATTTTTCGCAAAAAGATGACGACAAAGGCGAGCCAGTGCCAGGCCAGCCAATTGCCGACGCTGGTTTCGTAGCGCACGAGCAACGTTTTAAAGCCGTCGAGCCAGGCGTTGGCGTGTTCGACCACGACGCGGCGGCGGTAGAGTTCGGGGTCGAAAAAGGTGTCGTCGTCGGTCTGCCAGTCGGCGGCGCGGCGGTTGCGGGGAATGTTGGCCTCGATGTCGCGCCGGGCGCATTCCTGACGAAAGCCTTGGGTGTCAAAGGCTTTGTCGGCGTTCAGAAACAGCCCGGCGACGGGAATATTGGCCGCTTCGAGCGAGGCGCAGATTTCCCCGAACAAGGCGTTGAGCTGGTGGGTGTCGTGGTGGTTGCCCGCCTGCGGGCTGGCGCAGGCCAGCGGCTGTCCCCGGTTATCGGCCAAGAAGAGGGCTGTGGTGGTACGGGCTTTCTTGCGGCCCTGATAGCCGACGGCCTCCCCGCCGTTCTTGGCGGGCGTGTGGCTGCCGTCGAGTTGGACGCTGGAACAGTCCAGATGGGCCCCGTTTTCGCGCAACAAGCGGAGCCATACCCCTTGCCAGGACCCGTCCTTGCGCCACGCATTAAAGCGGGCGTACACGCCCTGCCAGGTCAGCGATGCGCCCGTAAAAAACTGTTTAACAGGCAATAATCGCCATTGACAGCCGCTTTTGAGTTTGTAGAGAATGGCTTCCACCAACTCGGCCGGCTCCACGACCGAGGGGCGGCCATGGGCGGAGAAGGTGAGCGCGGGCAGAATCCATTGGCGAATCATATCTTTGGACAGGACTTCCATTAAAATGCGAAAAAAGGAGTGTTACACCTCAAATTTCGCGCTTTTTTGGGAGTCCTTTGACTTTCTAAACAGCTTCAATGACTAAAGGCGACGTTGTACTCATCACCTTTCCGTTTACTGATTTGAGCGGCAGCAAGCTGCGGCCGGCCGTGATACTGGCCAGCACAAGTCTGGACCTCACCGTTTGCTTTATCACTACGCAGCTTGGCTGGCAGGAAGCTACCGACGTGTTGCTGACGCCCAGCAAAAGCAGCGGCATTCGGAAACCTTCGCTCATCCGAACCAGCAAAATTGCAACCTTGGATAAAGCACTCGCGAAAGGGCTGCTAGGACGGCTTTCAACCACTGAAACAAGTGATTTGAATAGCCGACTTAAGTTGCTATTGCAACTGCCATAACCCAAAGCATTATGCCGACGATTTCCAGCATGCTGGTCGACCTCGACGATTTCATCGACAGCCAATATGGTGCCCGTGGCACCGCCGCCCGCGAAACCTTCGAACGCGGCTACGAAGCCTTTAAGCTAGGCGCAATGCTTCAGGAAATGCGCAAGGAAAACAACATGACGCAGGAGCAACTGGCCGCCAAGTGCGGCACGACGAAGACGTACATCTCCCGCATCGAAAACAACACCAGCGACATTCGCCTCTCCACGCTCATGCGGATTGTGTGGGAGGGGTTTGGTAAGCGTTTAACGCTGACGGTGGACTATTAATGATTTTGTATGTATTTTGAAATTATATCTGTCTTCAAAAGATGGGCCTATGTTGCTTTGGCATTGTCTCTAATGACAGGTTGTAGCACTGGGTATAAAGTAGAGCGTGACGGTGTGTACTACGAATATTGGAACGAAGGGAGTGGGCAGAACAAAAAGAAAATCGCAAATGCTGACGCCCGAACATTCGAGGAGTTGGAATTTGATTGTGACTGTAGCTTCAAATTCGGCAGGGACAAGAACCACTTATATATTGATGGAAAAACAATGAGGAACATAGACCCAGCAACATTCAATTTTGTTGGAAACTGCATATTTCGTGATAATAAATCAGCGTATTTCTTTGGTTTCTATAACGATATAAATGATTGTGCTATTAAAGACGTTAATCCGAATAAAATAAAATTGATTTCATATCCATGGTCCAAAGCTGGTGACACGCTTATTCACGGTGGTGATAATCTGATTCTTGATGATATTAATTCGTTTAAACCGATTGATAAAGACTGGGGCCTTACCAAACAACACGTCATTTATAAAAGTAAAATATTAGCAGGTGCAGACCCAAAGACTTTCAAAGTTATTAATAGCTATTCAGGAAAGGATAAGTTGCATGATTATGAGTTTGGTAAAATTAAGGATTGAAAACCTTCTTTAAAAGAAAATGCCCCGTAACGAATTCGTTACGGGGCGTTTCTTTTGAGGCTTCAGCTGCATCCGCACCTCACGGGGCGGAAGCGCTGGCGGGTGGCATTAAGCTTTAGCCAAGTCGAAGCGGCCGAGGTTCATCACCTTGGCCCACACGGCTACGAAGTCCTTCACGAACTTCTCTTTTGAATCGGCGCAGGCGTACACCTCGGCCAAGGCGCGCAACTCGGAGTTCGAGCCGAAAATCAGGTCGACGCGGGTACCGGTCCACTTCACCTGGTTGGTTTTGCGGTCGCGGCCCTGGAAGGCGTTTTGCGCATCCGACGTGCCGGCCCAAGTGGTGTTCAGGTCGAGCAGGTTCAGGAAGTAGTCGTTGGTGAGCGCGCCGGCGTGGCTGGTGAACACGCCGTGGTTCGAGCCATCGAAGTTGATGTTGATGGCGCGCAGGCCACCAAACAGCACCGTCAGCTCGGGAGCAGTCAGGGTGAGCAGCTGGGCCTTGTCAATCAGCAGCTCCTCGGCGGCGGCGCGGTGGTGCGTTTTCAGGTAGTTGCGGAAGCCATCGGCGGCCGGCTCCAGGGCGGCGAACGATACCACGTCGGTTTGTTCCTGCGAGGCATCGGCTCGGCCGGGGGTGAAGGGGACAGTCACCTCGTGGCCGGCAGCTTTGGCAGCCTGCTCGATGCCAACTACGCCTGCCAGCACGATGAGGTCAGCCATTGAAACCTGCTTGCCGCCGGTTTGTGCGCTGTTGAAATCCTGCTGAATGCCGCCGAGCTTGTTCAGCACGGTGGAGAGTTGCGCCGGGTTGTTCACTTCCCAGTAGCGTTGCGGGGCCAGGCGCAGACGGCCGCCATCGGTGCCGCCGCGCTTGTCGGAGCCGCGGTAGGTGGAGGCCGAAGCCCAGCCGGTGGACACCAGCTGCTGCACCGTGAGGCCGGAATCGGCAATCTTGCCTTTCAGGGCGGCCACGTCCTGGTCGTCAATTACCTGGTAGGTAATGGCGGGGGTGGGGTCCTGCCAGAGCAGCTCTTCGGTGGGCACCTCGGGGCCGAGATAGCGCTCCTTGGGGCCCATGTCGCGGTGCGTCAGCTTGAACCAGGCGCGGGCGAAAGCATCGGCAAACTCGTCCGGGTTTTGCTGGAAGCGGCGCGAAATCACCTCATACAGCGGGTCGGCGCGCAGGGCGATGTCCGTCGTGAGCATGAAGGGGGCGTGGGTTACGGTCGGGTCGTGGGCATCGGGGATGGTACCGGCACCACCGCCATTCACGGGGCGCCACTGGTGGGCACCAGCGGGGCTCTTGGTCAGCTCCCACTCGTAGCCGAACAGGAAGTTGAAGTAGTCGTTGCTCCACTTGGCGGGCGTGCTCGTCCAGGCACCTTCGAGGCCGCTGGTGATAGTGTGCTCGGAGTGGCCCTTGCCGAAGCTGCTGCGCCAGCCCTGGCCCATCTCTTCGAGGTTGGCTCCGGCGGGCTCCTTGCCCACGTACTGGCCGGGGTCGGCGGCACCGTGGGTTTTTCCGAAGGTGTGGCCGCCGGCAATCAAGGCTACGGTTTCTTCGTCGTTCATGGCCATGCGGCCGAAGGTTTCGCGGATGTCGCGTGCCGAGCGAATCGGGTCAGGTTCGCCGTTGGGGCCTTCGGGGTTCACGTAGATAAGGCCCATCTGGACCGCGCCGAGCGGGTTTTCCAGCTGCCGGTCATCCACATAGCGCTTGTCGCCGAGCCACTCGGTTTCGGGGCCCCAGTACACGTCTTCCTGGGGCTCCCAGGTATCGACCCGGCCGCCGCCAAAGCCAAAAGGCTTGAAATTCATCGATTCCAGGGCGCAGTTGCTGGCCAGAATCATGAGGTCGGCCCAGGATATCCTCTTACCGTATTTCTGCTTAATCGGCCACAGCAGCAAGCGGGCCTTGTCCAGGTTGGCGTTGTCGGGCCAGCTGTTGAGGGGGGCGAAGCGCTGGGCGCCCGCGCTGCTGCCACCCCGGCCATCGCCGATGCGGTAGGTGCCGGCGCTGTGCCAGGCCATCCGAATAAAGAAGGGGCCGTAGTGGCCGTAGTCGGCTGGCCACCAGTCCTGCGAGTTGGTCATCAGCTCGGACAGGTCCTGCTTCACGGTGTTCAGGTCGAGCTTGTTGAATTCCTCGGCATAGTTAAAGTCCTTGTCCATGGGGTCGACAAGGGGCGAGTGCTGGCGCAGGATGCTCAACTTGAGCATGTTGGGCCACCACTCGCGGTTGGTGCGGCCGCCACCGGCCGTCTGCTTCACCGCGCCGCTGCTGAAGGGGCATTGGGCAGCGGGCACGTTCAGGTCGTAGAGAATCGAGTTTTCCGGGGGGAGGTTATGCAGGTTGGCGCTCATCTTGGAAGTGTTTTGATATAGCCTTATGACAAGGCTGAATGAATTAAAGGGCTGCTGGGCGTAGTTAAAAAACTGTCCGTAGTGTATGGAGTAACTGGAACAGTTGTTGGAGTTGTTTAGAAAGTCACAAAAGGTACTCAAACGGTCATGCAGCGCGCAGCGAAGCATGACCGTTCGGGGACTTTATAAACAGCTTCGTTTTCTACAAATTTAATTGGTGCGAAATCATAATCAAAATTGATTTTATTTATAACTTTATAACCAAAGTATATATTAGCGCTTCGGCTGCACTCTATGAACGCCCAACAGCTTGGGTACCTCGTAGCTCTGGATACGTGCCTCCAGTTTGGCCTCAGCACAAAAGTTGGGCTACCGATTTTTAGCCCAACCATTGCCAAGTTATAAACCGTTGCACATGGAAATGCCCCGTAACCAATCAGTCGCGGGGCATTTCCATGTCACCTCGGCGGCACTGGCCGCTGGCGTTTCTACAGCAGCTTGTCAATCGTGATGGGCATGTCGCGCACGCGTTTGCCAGTGGCGTGGTAAATGGCGTTGGCCACGGCGGCGGCCACGCCCAGCATGCCTACTTCACCTAGGCCTTTGATGCCGAGGTGATTGACTTTGTCATCTTCCTCGCTCACGAAAACGACGTCGATGTCGTGAATGTCGGCATTCACGGGAATGTGGTATTCGGCCAGGGAGTGGTTCATGTAGCGGCCGAAGCGGTGGTCCATCACCGATTCTTCCATCAGGGCCATGCCGAGGCCCCACACCACGGAGCCGAGCACTTGGCTGCGGGCCGTTTTGGGGTTGATGATGCGGCCGGCGGCCACGGCATTCACCACGCGGGTAACGTGCACGGTCATCAGGTCGGGGTCCACTTTCACCTCAGCGAAAACGGCGTTGTGGGCGTGCATGGAGTATTTCGGCGGCTTCAGCATTTCCAGCTTGGCCAGTACGGTGGAGTTTTCGGCCTCAATGCTGGGCTCGCCGCTGGCCTGCACCACATCGCGCAGTACCATGGCCTGGGTGTCGTCGGAGCGCAGGCGCATTTGGCCGTTGACAAACTGCACGTCGTCTATTTTGGCATCCTTGAAAGCCGGATGGTCCATCTTTTGGGCCTGTTTGAGCAAGGCTTCGCCCAGCTTGGTGCAGGCTTCCACCACGGAGTTGCCGACCGAGGCGGCCGTCCAGGAGCCGCCCTGAATGGGCGATTGGGGCAGGGTGGTATCGCCGAGTACGAAGGTGACGGCCTCGATGGGCAGGCCCATGCTTTCGGCCGCAATCTGCGTCATAATGGTGTAGGTGCCGGTGCCGATTTCGTTGGTGCCGCTGCTCACGGTGAGGTGGCCGTCGGCGTCGAGGCTGGCTTTAACGGTGGCGGGCATTTTTGAGGCGTCCCAGACGCCGCCGCCCATGCCCCAGCCCACCAGTAGGTTGCCGTCGCGCATCGAGCCGGGCTCGGGCGTGCGTTGCTCCCAGCCAAATTTGGCGGCTCCTTCGTGGTAGCACTTGCGCAGGGCCTTGCTGGAGTAGGGCAGGTCCTGGGCCTGGTCGATATCAGAGTAGTTGCGGAGGCGGAATTCGAGCGGGTCGAGGCCGGCGGCGTAGGCCATCTCGTCCATCGCAATTTCCAGCGCAATGGAGCCCGAGGCCGCTCCGGGGGCGCGCATATCCAGCGGCGTGTAGATGTCGGCCTTGGCCAGGCGGTAGCCCAGCGCCACGTTTTTACAGTTGTAGAGCATGCCGCTCCAGCCCACCACGTTTTCGGTGAAGTCCTCAAACTGCGAGGTTTCGGCCACGGCGAAGTGGTTGATGCCGGTGAGCGAGCCGTCGGCCGCCGTGGCCAGGGCTACGTGCTGCAGGGTTTCGGCCCGGTGGCCGAAGCTGAACATCTGCTCGCGGGTGAGCGAAACGCGCACCGAGCGCTCCAGCTGTAGCGAAGCCATCACGGCCAGCAACAATTGGTATTGGGGCCGCAGGCCGGAGCCGAAGCCGCCGCCGGTGTACTTCGAAATCACCCGCGCCTGGTCCTTGCTCAGCCCGAAAACTTTGGTCACGAGCAACTGGCTGTTGAAGGCACCCTGGGTTTTATCGTAGATATTCAGGTACTTGTCGCCCAGCCACTCCACGGTAGTGGCGAACATCTCCATGGGGTTGTGGTGCTGGGCGTGGTGCGAGTACTGCGCCTCCATGTGGGCCACGCCTTCCTGCCAGCCCTTGCCAAAGTTGCCGCGCGACTTTGGTGGCTTGTAGCCGGCTTTGCCTTTGCCGGGCTCATAGGCCTCGTCCATGTGCTGGCTCAGCTCGGTTTCATGGGGAGCTTCCTCGTACTCGATGTGCAGGATGGCTGCGGCATAGCGGGCCAGCTCAAAGGTGTCGGCCACCACCAGCGCCACCGGCTGCAGGCTGTACTTGATTTCGGCGTCGTGCAGTGGCCGGAACGGCGAGCCGCCTGGGGCAATCTGGTCCTGGTAACTGCGGTCGAGCAAGGCATAATGCGGCACGTTCTCGTGCGAGAAAACCTGCTGCACGCCAGGCAGTGCCAGCACCGGCGCGGCGTCGATTTTTGTGATTTTACCCTTCGCAATGGGGCTGCTCACCACGTAGCCGTACAGCAGGTTCGGCACGTTGTATTCGGCGGCGTATTTGGCGGAGCCAGTCACTTTGGCCGGCCCATCCACGCGGCTGGTGGGCTTGCCGATATAGTCGGTTTGGAGAGTCATAAGAGTGGATTAGAAGTAGGGGCGGGGTCGTACCCGGTAGGGCTTGTCCCCGCCCGTCGTTGAACGACTGGCCAAGGGGATATCTGATGTGGGTACTAGCGTTTGTGCAACGACGGGCGGGGTCAAGCCCTACCGGATACGACCCCGCCCCTACGCCCCTTACGGGTTGGAGTTCAAAAAAGCGTTGGTATCAACCGTTTCATTCATCTCCGTCGCCTGTTTGAGCGCCCGCACAATGGCGCGCTTGGCCAGCTCAATCTTGAATGTGTTTTCCCCGTAGCCTTTGGCGTTTTCGAGCACCTTGGCCGCCACGCGACGGAAGGTGTCGGCCGTGGCGGGCTGGCCGATGAGCATTGCCTCGGCCTCCTTATCGCGCCAGGGCTTGTGGGCCACGCCGCCCAGGGCCAGGCGCGCATCTTTTATGGTATTGCCGTCCAGCTCCAGCGCGGCCGCCACGCTCACTAGGGCGAAGGCGTAGCTGGTGCGGTCGCGCAGCTTGAGGTAGCTGAAGTTCTTCGCGAAGCCTTTTTCCGGTAAGTCGAGGCCGGTGATGAGCTCGCCGGGCTCCAGGGTGTTGTCGCGCTCGGGGTGGTCGCCGGGCAGGCGGTGAAAATCCTCAAATTTGATGGTGCGCTCGCCGTTGGGGCCGCTCACGCGCACGGTGGTGTCGAGGGCGGCCAGGGCCACGCACATGTCCGAAGGGTGGGTGGCAATACAGGAGTCGCTGGTGCCCAGAATGCCGCACACGCGGTTATAGCCGCCAATGGCCGAGCAGCCCGAGCCCGGCTCGCGCTTGTTGCAGGGCGTGGCCAAGTCGTAGAAATAGTAGCAGCGGGTGCGCTGCATGAGGTTGCCGCCGTCGGTGGCCATGTTGCGCAGCTGCGGGCTGGCCCCGGCCAGAATGGCCTGGTTCAGCAGCGGGTAGCGCTTCTCCACTTCGGGGTGCCAGGCGGTATCGGCATTGCTGGCGAGGGCCCCGAGGCGCAGGCCGCCATCAGGCAGGGTTTCGATGGTGTCGAGGCCCAGCTTTTTGAGGCCGATGAGGTGCGTGGGGCGGGCCACGTTTTCCTTCATCAAATCGACCAGATTGGTGCCGCCCCCGATGTAGGCCGAGCCTTCGTGCGCGGCTTTATCCTGCACGGCGCCCGCCACGGCGGCGGCTTGGGTGAAAGTGAAACTGTTCATAAAGTGAAATAGTGAGCTGGTGAGATGGTGAGTGCTAGGGAGCTTTGAAGGAGGCGGGTGAGGATGAATTTGAAATATCTACTCACCATTTCACCAGCTCACTCTATTTCACCGCTAATACTTCCATTACCGCGCTGAGAATGTTGCTGTAGGCTCCGCAGCGGCAAACGTTGCCGCTCATCAGCTCCCGCACTTCGGCTTCGGTTCTGGCTTTGCCTTCGTTGAGGAGGCCCTGCGCCGAGCAAATCTGGCCGGGCGTGCAGTAGCCGCACTGAAAGGCATCGTGGTCGATAAACGCCTGCTGGAGCGGGCTGAGGTGGTCTTCCGAGCCGAAGCCTTCGATGGTCTGAATTTCGCTGCCTTCCTGCATCACGGCCAGCGAGAGGCAGGAGTTGATGCGCTTGCCATCGACGAGCACGGTGCAGGCCCCGCACTGGCCGTGGTCGCAGCCTTTTTTGGTGCCGGTGAGGTCGAGGTACTCGCGCAGGGCGTCGAGCAGCGTCGTCCAGGGGGCAATCTGTAGGGTGTGCGCCTGGCCGTTGATGTTCAGGCTGACGGACTGGGTGGGGGCCAGGGCAACCGGTGGGCGGCCGAGCGTAGCTTGGGTAACTTGGCTCATAAAAACGAATAGCTTAAAGTTGCGGGTACTGCTATTCGCATACGGCCGGCTTTTCTTTCGTGTTTTATAAAAAGTTGTCGTGCACTAAGCTCCGCTCCTGAATAATCTCACCCGGACAGGGCGATAGTTCTAGAAATCAGCAAGAATGAAGACAAGATGAAATTTTGGCAGCCTCTTTAAAACTTGAGCTATCAGTTATTTTTTTAAGAGGCTAGCTTGTATTGCTAGGAATGCAACGCTTTGGCGGCTTGGTTTGACTAGGTGAAACGTGACGATGAATGCGCCTGCCCACAGCCGGCCCCCCGTTTCGTTTTCCGAAACAGCGCTACCTTCCGGCCCCATGAAAATCCTTTTAGTTGAAGACGAGCCCTCCGTGGCGGCCTTCCTGCACCAGGGCCTGACGGAGCAGGACTACACCGTCGACCTCGCCGCCGATGGCTTGCTGGGCCTGCGCCGCGCCCAGGAAAACAGGTACGACTGCCTGATTCTCGACCAGATGCTGCCCGGCCTCAGCGGCCTCGAAGTGTGCCGCCAGGTGCGCGCCCACGACTCCGGCGTGCCCATCCTCATGCTCACCGCGCTGGGCGAGACGGACGATAAAATCCGGGGCCTCGACGCCGGGGCCGACGACTACCTTGTCAAGCCCTTTGCCTTCGATGAGCTGCTGGCCCGCCTGCGCGCCCTTGTGCGCCGCCGCACCGAAGCCCCCGCGCCCAAAGCCGTGCTCTACCTCGCCGACCTCAGCCTCGACCCCAGCGCCAAGCGCGTGGAGCGCGCCGGACAGGCCATTCAGCTCACCGCCCGCGAGTTTGCGCTGCTGGAGTACCTGCTGCGCAACCAAAACCGCGTCGTCTCCCGCGCCGATTTGCTGGAGCACGTCTGGGATTTGAGCTTCGATACCGGCTCGAATGTGATTGATGTATACATCAATTTTCTGCGCAAGAAAGTGGACAAGGGGTTCGAGCCCAAGCTGATTCATACGCTGGTGGGAATGGGGTACGTGATGAAAAATGAGGGGTGATTGATGTGGGAAATGTGGGAAATATGAAGGGTGCAGAATACAGCGAAACTGTTTAATGAATTTGGCAAACCATTAAAAATTGATGCTTAAGTCCGCTCAGCGTGATGGTCTTTCGACATACAGCATTTCTTTTACCCATACCGCATTCTTCCCATTTCCACATCCCCCACATTTCCCACATCAATCACACTCCTCACATTCTCCACATCATTAAATAATGTCCATTCGCCTCCGGCTTGCCTTGCAGTTCGGGTCCATTCTGGCCGTGACGCTGTTGTTGTTTGCGCTGGTTATCTACTTTGCCACGCAGCAATCGCGCCGTAACCAGTTCACCCAAACCCTGTTTAAGCGCACGCTGGTGGTGGGGCACGCCTACGTGGGCGGGCAGAATGACCTCGACGATGTGGGCGAGCAGGCGTCGTATCGCCGCTACCTGCGCCAGCTTTACCGCACGCTGCCCGCCGAGCAGGGTAGGGTATATGATGCGAAAAACCAACTGGTTTTCCGGGAAGGGCAGGGGGCGGCCCAACCCGTGCCACCGGCTTGGCTGGCCGAGGTGCGCCGCACCGGCCAGGCCGTGCTGGAGCCCGAAACCAACTACCATGAAACCGTGGGCCTCCTCTACCGCGATGCCCAGTTGGGTCCGCTGGTAGTGGTGGCCTCGTCGGTAGATGAGGACAGCCGCCAGCAACTGCGCGAGCTGCAGCAGCTGTTGGCTTTGGGCTTGCTGGTAGCGGTGGCGGCGGCCGGGGTAGGCAGCTGGTTTTTTGCCGGTCAGGCCCTGCGCCCGTTGCGTCGCATGGTGTGGGAGGTCGACGGTATTACGGCCACGGACCTGAGCCAGCGCCTGACCCGTACCGGCGAAGCCACCGACGAAATTGGCCGCCTCACCCAGCGCTTCAACCGCCTGCTCGACCGCCTGGAGGCGGCTTTTGTGGGCCAGCGCACCTTCGTACGCGACGCCTCGCACGAGCTGCGCACGCCGCTCACCGCCCTCATCGGCGAGCTGGAAGTAGCATTACTGCAAGCCGAGCGGCCGCTCGCCGAATACCGCCGCGTGCTGCAAAGCACCCTCGATTCGGCCCGGCAGCTCAACAGCCTCACCAATGGCCTGCTGCAAATTGCCCGCGCCTCCGACGACCCCTCGCAGGTGCCCATGGCCGCCGTGCGCCTCGATGAGCTGCTGCTGCAAGCCCACGAGCAGCTGCTGCGCCGCTACCCTACCTCCCGCGTCGACCTCAATTTTGGCGAGGCCGACTCCTTTATCGTGCACGGCAACGAGGCGCTGCTGCTATCGGCCGTGCTCAATATTCTGGATAATGCCTGCAAGTTCTCGCGCCAGACCGGCGGCACCGTCACGGCCACGCTGGCCCGCAGCCGCAAGCATCTGTCGCTGCTGGTGAGCGACGAAGGTCCCGGGCTGTCGGCGGCCGATTTGCAGCAGGTGTTTGTGCCGTTTTTCCGGGCGGCCTCGGCGCGGGCAGTGCCGGGGCACGGCATTGGACTGCCGCTGGCGGCCCGCATCATGGCGCTGCACAGCGGCACGGTGCGCGTGGAAAGCGAGCCCGGCCAGGGCACGCAGGTGTGGCTGGAATGGCCGATTATTTGATTTTCAGGGGAATCTGTTCAGGGCGTCATGCCGAGCGCAGCCGAGGCATCTCGCTTGCGGTGGTAAGCAAAATCGTTCGGCGATTGATTTACTGCTGCACGCAAGATGCCTCGGCTACACTCGACATGATGCCCTTTTTCGTCGACTCAAGCCTGGAATCTGGTTTTAATTCCCTTTTAATGTGCTTTTAATTCGGGCTTAATAGCGCCCGCGTAACCTTGTGCCAAACTCTGCCTCTCCGTTGATTCCCACGGTGGGCCGATGCTGCAATCCCAAGGTTATGACCCAGGTAATTTCTTCGCCGGCCCAAACCGGTACTCCCATTGCGGCCCCGGTAGCGCCCGGCAAACCCCGGCCGAAAGCCTCGCTATTCAGTACCATCGGGCAGGATGCACCAGCGGGGCTAGTGGTTTTTCTGGTGGCGCTGCCGCTGTGCCTGGGCATTTCGCTGGCCTCGGGCGCACCGCTGCTCGCGGGCGTGATTGCGGGCATCGTGGGTGGCCTGGTAGTGAGCTTGTTGAGCGGCTCGGCGGTGAGCGTGAGCGGGCCGGCGGCCGGCCTCACGGTGGTGGTGCTGTCGGCTATTTCGTCGCTGGGCTCGTGGCCGGCGGTGCTGGCGGCCACGGCCGTGGCCGGCGTTATCCAGATGGGGCTGGGGCTGGCCCGGGCCGGCATTATTGCCCTTTACTTTCCGGCGGCCGTGATTCGCGGGATGCTGGCAGCCATTGGCATTATTCTTATTCTGAAGCAGATTCCACACTTCCTTGGAGCCGATACCGACTACTTTGAGGACATGGACTTTCTGCAATTCAACGGGCAGAATACGTTCTCGGCCATTGCGGCGGCGGCGCGGGCGCTCAGCGCCGGCTCGGTGCTGGTGGGCGTGGCGTCGCTGGCGCTGCTGCTGCTGTGGAATACCGCTCCCATCCGGCGGCAGTCGTGGTCGCGGCTGGTGCCGGGCGCTCTGGTGGCCGTGGTGGTGGCCGTGGGCCTCAATCAGCTGCTGAAAACCATCGCGCCCGATTGGCAGGTGCTGCCCAAGCACCTCGTGAAGCTGCCGGTGCTGTCGTCGCTGGGCCAGTTGGCCGGCGAAATGATTCTTCCCGATTTCAGCGCCCTGCGCAACCCCGCTACCTACGGCGTGGCCTTCACCATTGCCATCGTGGCCTCGCTCGAAACGCTGCTCAGCGTGGAGGCCGTGGACAACCTCGACCCGCAAAAGCGCCACACGCCCACCAACCGCGAGCTGCTGGCCCAGGGCGCGGGCAACCTTGTCAGCGGCTTGCTAGGCGGCCTGCCGCTTACGGCGGTTATTGTGCGCTCATCGGCCAACGTGGCGGCCGGTGCGCAAAGCAAAGTGTCGGCCTTTATTCACGGCCTGTTGCTGCTCATCAGCCTGCTGTTTCTGGGCGCGGTGCTGAACCTGATTCCGCTCTCGGCGCTGGCGGCGGTGCTGCTGCTGGTAGGCTTCAAGCTCACCTCACCCGCCCTCTACCGCAAGCAGTGGCAGCTGGGCCGCGAGCAGTTCATTCCCTTCATTATCACCATCGTGGCCGTGCTCTTTACCGACTTGCTCAAGGGCGTGAGCATTGGGCTGGCGCTGGGCTTCTTCTTTATCCTGCGCGATAACGCCAAGGCCGGCTCCTACCTACGCCGCGACGAAGCCGCCGACACCGCCGAAGGCGAGGATGGCCGCCAGCTGCATCTGCGCCTGCCCGAGCACGTTTCGTTCCTCAACAAGGCCAGCATTGTGACCACGCTAGAGCAGCTGCCCGCCAACAGCCGCGTTATCCTCGATGGCACCCGTTCCGATGTTATCGACCACGATGTGCTCGAAGCCATCGAGGCGTTTCGCCAGGCCGCCCCGGCCCGGGGAATCGAGCTGGAGACGCGTGGCATTCGCCAGGTAGCGCTGGGCACGCACTAGCACAGTTTTTGGGCTGATGAGCTGCATGACTGCACTACTCCGTGCAGCTGCCTGAAAATCGTCAAATTATTGGTAGGCAAGGTGTTGGGTGAACATTACGGTGCATGCCGCATGACCAGATTCTTTTCCCATTATTATGACCGCCATCAATCAGCTTCTGCAAAACAACCAACGGTGGATGGCTGCGAAAGCCAGCCGGGACCCGGCTTATTTCACCAGGCGCGTGGCCGGTTTCGCCCCGAAATACCTGTTCATCGGCTGCTCTGATTTGGGCGTGGCTGCCAGCGAGCTGCTGGGCCTGAAGCCCGGTGAAGTGCTGACGCACAGCAACGTGGCCAATCTGGTAGCGCACTCCGACATGAGCCTGCTCAGTGTGTTACAGTACGCCGTGCAAAACACGGCTATCGAAGACATCATCGTGTGTGGCAGCTACAATTGCGCCGGGGTAGCTGCTGCCGCCGCGCATCAGCAACACGGCTTGCTCGATAGCTGGCTTACGCAGGTGCGCGACGTGGTGCGGCTGCACGAAAAGGAGCTGCTGCGCATCGGCGACGACGCGGCCCGTCTGCGCCGTCTCGTGGAGTTGAACGTGATGGAGCAAGTGCGTAACCTGGCCAAAACCAACCTCGTCCAGAATGCCACCCAGGCCGGCCGCACGCTTCGCCTGCACGGCCTGGTGTACGAAGCGGCTACCGGCCAGCTGAACAACCTGAACGTGGATGCCATCAGCGGCTGGGCCGAAATTTATGCCACGCACCCACCAGCGGCCGCCCCCCGGCTCATGGTTTCGCGCGGAACGCGGCCGCTGGTGGCAGACCGGGCGGCCAGCGGCAGCCTGAACGGCCACCGCCGCCGCAGTGCCTGAACGGCGCGGCCGCGCCTGGCGGAGGATTCCCGCCGACGAATTGGCGCTACCTTGCCGTGGCGTTTACCTCTCTTCACCGCGCTACTTGGGCGCTGGTGTTTTACTGGGGCTGGTGGGCCGCTTCGGCGGTTTCAGGCCATCAACTTACCTGTTTTAACTATGGCTGGTATCAGCGAAATTCTCGAAAATAACAAGCATTGGGTGGCATCTAGAAACGCGGAGGACCCCGAATTTTTCCAGCGCCTGGCCAATGGCCAGAGCCCCAAGTACCTGTTCATCGGCTGTTCCGATTCGCGGGTGCCGGCCTCCGGCATCACCGGCACGGGCCCGGGCGAGATGTTTGTGCACCGCAACATTGCCAACCTGGTGGTGCACACCGACATGAACCTGCTGAGCGTGCTGCAATATGCCGTGGAAGTGCTGGGCGTGAAAGACATTCTGGTGTGCGGGCACTACGGCTGCGGCGGCGTGGCTGCGGCGGCGGCCAACAAGCAGTATGGTCTGATTGACAACTGGTTGGTGAATATCCGCGACGTTATCCGGCTGCACGAAGCCGAGTACCTGCGCGAGAAGGACGACACGGCCCGCCTGCGCCGTCTCGTGGAGCTGAACGTGATGGAGCAGGTGCGCAACCTGGCCAAAACCAACATCATCCAGAATGCCATGCGCGGCGAAAACCCGCCCCGCCTACACGGCCTCGTTTACGACATCGCCGATGGTGTGCTGAAGGACCTGAATGTGGACGGCGAAGATGTGATAACCGATATGGAGCACATTTACGCCACCGAGGTACAGGACCACGACCCTGCTACCGACGAAACCCCTGAGCTAACCCCGGCCGGAGTAGCCGATGGCGAGTAGATTTTTTCCCGTTTCCCCCAAATAGTAACCAACCACCACCCACAAAAAAGCCCTGTCGCGCAATGCGACAGGGCTTTTTTAGTTTAGAAGCACGTCAAGCGGCGCTGCTAAATAACCACTAGTACTACTTGGCGGCTTGCACGGCAGCCACCGCCTGCTCCACGGCCTGCTGGGTAGTGGCGGCCTGCGGCCGGCCGGCCTGCGCTTTGGCCACGCCTTGCAGCAGGTTCACGATGGGGCGGTCGGCTCCGTAGGCTTTGTACTTGACGCCGATTTCCTGGAGGCGGTTGATGCCTTCGGTGATGGAAGCGGCATCGTCGAGGCGGCCGGTGATGGTGGCCAGCGGCTCCATCATGTTGAACTTGCCCTGGGAGCGGGCCGCGTCGAACCGGTCGCGCACGAAGGCCCATTGAGCCTGGCCGCCGTTCTTGGCATATACTTCGGTTACGGCCTGGGCTACTGCGCCCTGGGCGTTGGCCTCGTAGGTTTTGGCACGGGCCAGGGCCTGGGTGGGTTGCACGGTGGCCAGGGCACGCAGGGCCGCACCCTGCACGTTGTACGACTGGCTGCTGAGCTGTTTGCTGATGTACGCTTCGTCCTTCTTGTCCTTCAGCTTGGCCAGCGCGCCGAGCAGCGATGCCTGCACCCAGGGCTCTTTTTCGGTTGCGGCGAGCTTACGCAGGGCAGGCGCGGCGGCCTTGGCCATGGCTTTGTCGTCCAGCTTCAAAGCCTCCACGGCGGCCAGGCGGTTGTTGTAGAACTTGTCGTTGAGGGCGGCCAGCAGCGTGGCGCGGTTGGCGGCAATGGTCTGGTCCTTGGCAGCGGCGTCAATGGCCTCGCGGCGGTCCACGAACAGGGGTGCGTGGGCGTACTGGAAGGCGTACTCGGCGGCCGATTTGTTATCGGTTTTCAGCCACAGCGTTTTCTTGTTGGCGTCCACGTTCACGAGCTCGGGCTTGGCGGGCAAGGCCATGGTGAAGGTCTGGCTGGCCTCCGTCATGGTCACGGGCTGGTGTAGCACTTTGCCGCCCACGTAGTAGTCGATGGTGAAGGGCAGGCGGAACGTCTGGCCCGGCTGGGTCTGCTTCACCGTCACGGACTGCATCTTTTTGGCGGCATCCCAGGCGTAGTCGATGCTCACGATGGGGTGGCCGGGCGCGAAGTACCACTGGTTCCAGAACCAGTTCAAATCCTGGCCCGATACGGCCTCAAACGCCAGGCGCATCTGGTGGGCTTCGCCGTTGCCGAATTTGTTGTCCTGCAGGTATTTCTGAAGGCCGGAGAAAAACACGTCGTCGCCGAGGTAGGTGCGCAGCATGTCCATGATGGCCCCGCCCTTCTGGTAGCTCACCAGGTCAAATACTTCCTCCTGCTCGTCGTAGTGGAAGCGCACGAGGGTTTTGGCGGCGTCGCGCGGCGAGCTCAGGTAGCGGCGCAGGTAGCGGTAGTAGTGGGCATCGGCGGCATCGCGGCCGTATTTATGCTCGGCGTAGAGGCCTTCCGAGAAGTCGGCCATCGTTTCGTTTACGGTGATGTTGGACCAGCTTTCGGCCGTCACGTAGTCGCCAAACCATTGGTGGAACAGCTCGTGCGCAATCACCGATTCGGAGCCGTATTCGCGGTCCAGTAGCTCGCGGTCGGTCATTTGCACCTGCTCGCCGTGCAGTGTGGCGGTGGTGTTTTCCATGGCCCCGCTCACGTAGTCACGGGCCACAATCTGGCTGTACTTATTCCACGGATACTCCACGCCGAGACGGTTGGAGTAAAACTCCAGCATATCGGGCGTGTTGCCGAAAATCTGCTTGGCGAAGGGCGCGTACTTGGGTTCGAGGTAGTAGCTCACCTCCTTGCCGCGCCAGGTGTCTTTGTAGATTTTAAAGTCGCCTACGGCCATCATAAACAGATAGGGGGCGTGGGGCAGCTCCATCTTCCACACGTCGGTGCGCAGGCCGGGGCCGGCGGGGGTACTGCTCACCATCCGGCCGTTGCTGAGCGTGACGTACTTAGCCGGCACGGTCATCGAGATTTCCTCGGTCGTTTTCTGGTTGGGCCGGTCGATGGTAGGGAACCAGGCCGACGAGCCCTCGGTCTCGCCCTGCGTCCAGATTTGCACCGGCTTGCCGGCCACGGCCGAGTCGGGGTTGATGAAATACAGGCCCTTGGCATCGGTGATGGCGGCCGAGCCTTTCACCTTCAGCTCGTCGGGCTTCGAGACGTAGTCGATGTACACCGTGTACTCCTCGCCCGGCTTGAAAACGCGGCCCAGGTTGATGCGCAGGTTCATCCCGTCGGCGTAGTCGTACTTGAGCGGGGTTTGCTTGTCACCGCTCATCAGGGCCACGGCTTTGATGTCCATGCCTTTGGCATCGAGACGCAGCGAGTCGGTGGGGTAGCCATGGGGCTTGAGGGTCACCCACTCCTTGCCATAGAGGTAGCGCTTGGCATAGTCGAAGCGCACATCGAGCTTGGTGTGTACCAGGTCGTTGACCTTGGTGGCCGAGGCGCGGTAGGGAGATTCGGGCTTGGCAGCCGGCGGGGTGGGAGCCTGCGCGAAAGCCGGGCTGGTGGCCGCCAGGCCCAGTAGGCCCAGCGCGAAAAGGTGCTTCATAGAGAAACGAATGGTGGGAAATGAGTTTCGCGCGAAGGACGCGGGTGCGAGGCTGACGTTGCCTGACGCGGGGACGAAAGTAGCGTGGACTTTGCAAGTCCGCGTGTCGCCGCAACGCGGCGAATGCGGAAATGCGAAATGCCCCTGCGATAATAAACAACGAATATTCGCTGCGCTGTAGCGAGACGCAGACTCGTAGCGTTCGCACTACCGTAGCTTTGCACCCCCATCAACCCCCTTAAGAATGCGACTTACGCGCTACGCTACCCCGCTTTTCTGTACACTATTTACCGCTAATGCTTTGGCCCAGAGCACTCCGGTCGATAGTACCCGCGCCCTGAATGAGGTGACCGTGTATGGCACCCGCCTGAACCAGGTAGCCGGCCAGACTGGCCGCTACGTGACCGTGATACCTGGCCGCACGCTCAGCCAGTACCCGGTTTCATCGCTCGATGATTTGCTGCGCTTATTACCGGCCATTGAGATGCAGAGCCGGGGCAATTTCGGTACGCAGGCCGATATTACCCTGCGCGGCTCCACTTTCAACCAAGTGCTGATTCTGCTCGATGGCATGCGGCTGAACGACCCGCTCACGGGGCACTTTGCGGGCTATTTGCCCATCACGCCCGCTGAAATTGAGCAGATTGAAGTGGTACGCGGCCCCGGTGCGGCCCTCTACGGCCCCGATGCCGTGGGCGGCTTCGTGAACATCGTGACCAAAACCTTCGCCGCCACCCACCGGCCCGACGGCGTGGAAGTCGGCGGCACGTTCATGGCTGGTGAGTACGATTTGAAAACCACCAACGCCGGTTTCTACGGCCAGGACAAGGGCCTGCGGCTGGCTGGCGGTATCCTCAACAACACCGCCAGCGGCCAGCTGCTGAACCTGCCCGGCGGCGGGCGCAACGACTTCAAGCTGAACACCTACTCGCTTTCGGGCGCTTATCAAATCAGCCCCAAATTCAGCGCTGCCGCCCGTGCCAGCTTCGACCGGCGCGACTATAACGCTCAGAATTTCTACACGACCAACGCTGGCGACCGCGCCCGCGAAACCACCTCGCGCGACTGGTACCAGGGCCAGCTGCGCTACGATTGGAACGCCCGCGCCCGCACCGAGCTGCAATTGGTGGGCACGTCCAGCACCGACTACTACCTGTACACGCCCACCTCGGCGGCCAGCGACCACCTCATGCACTACCTCAATGTGCAGGGCCAGCATCAGTTGCGCCTGTCGGATAAGGTGCAGTTGACCCTTGGCGGCCAGGCCGACCGCCGCAGCGTGCGCAGCAACGACCGCGGCAACCACGCCGTGTGGCACCAGGGCGCATTTGCCGTGGCCGGCCTCACACCTGCCGCCGGCCTGAGCCTGACCGCCGCCCTGCGCCTCGACCACGACCAGGCCTACGGTACTGAGTTACTGCCCCAGCTCACGGCCAGCCAGCTGCTGGGCGAGAAGCTGACCGTGCGCGCCGCCGTGGGTCGCGCCATCCGGGCAGCCAATTTTACCGAGCAGTACAACTCGGCCATCCGGCCTGGCACGGTGCCCAACGGCTTCAACGTAGGCAATCCCGGCCTGGCCGCCGAGCGTACCTGGAGCTACGAGGGTGGCCTCGATTTCACGGTTTGCCCCGCGCTCACGCTACGCGGCACCTACTTCAACCGCTACGGCCGCAACCTGATTGATTACGTGGCCACGCCCGGCAGCGAAGTGCAGGCCGGCACCGGCTTCACCAATCTCAACCCGGCCAGCACCTACCGCTACGCTCAAAACCTGTTTGCCGTGAGCACGCAGGGCCTCGAATTTGAAGCAAATACCCGGGCTCAACTGGCTCCTGGCCTGCGCCTCGACGGCAGCGTGGGCTACACCTACACCCACCTGAACGTGGACGGCAGCATCGTATCGCAATACCTGAGTAACGTGGCCCGGCAGCTCGTGAGCGGTAATCTGAGCCTGGTGCACCGCCGCTTCACGGCCAGCCTGGGCGGGGTATACAAGCAGCGCGCCGGGGTGCCACCAGTGGGCGACTTCACGCTTTCCTCCGATTACGTGGTCATCAATGGCCGCCTCGATGTGGCCCTGCTGCCCGAGCGCCTGTGGGTGGTGGGCCAGGCCCAGAACCTGTTCGACGCCAAATACTCCGACCTGCTGGGGGCCCAGATGCCCGGTCGCTGGCTGATGGCCGGCGTGCGCCTGGCGCTGCGGCGGTAGGCTGGAAATAAGGAACGTCATGCCGAGCGTAGCCGAGGCATCTTGCTTGTGATAGTAACTCAATAGAATGGATTACTACTGCACGCGAGATGCCTCGGCTACGCTCGGCATGACGTTCTTTTTTATTCGGATTTCCCTAGCCGGTGCGGTTAGTGAATCGCCGCTTTCAGCCATTCTTTTGCCTCCTGCAACGTGCGGTGCTGGGAGGTCTCGATTTCGTATTCGTTGGTTTCGGCCACGTTGTGGGAATAGCTCTGCACCGAAATCTGGCCGAACACGGTTTCCGGCACCACGAAGCTGACGTGGCGGATACCGGCTTTATGGGCGCGAACGTTCCAGTCAGCGCGCATTCATTCCTGGTCGGCGGGCTTTACGGCCTGCACGTCGCGCGTGTCGGCGAGCCAGCCCAGTGGTTGCGTGCGGGCGGCCTCGGCCGTGTACAATTCCAAGCCCTTGTTCATGAGAAAGCGGAACTGTTCGCTATTGGCAAAGCTCTGCCAGGCAATGATAAAGCAGGGAACGGCGGGGCAGAAAAGCAGGCTGCCGTAGGGCTCGGCGTGAACAACGGTATCGGACATGAAAATGGTCTCAGGCAGGTGGCGGATATGCAGAGCAGGTGTGCCCGCCAAATAGTTGGCCCTTGCGCAGCCGGGGGTGGCCAGGTTGTAAAATGCTGTCCAGCGTGGCGGGTTCAGACTTTCGGGCTTACCTTTGCAGCACCAATTCTTTCTTTCGGAAGGATTTTTTTTATAGAGAGGCGCTGAGAGACAGGCTCGATGACGCGCCGGCAACCACCCGCACCCGCGGACCGGTGCCAATTCCTGACCATATAAAAATAAGTTGCCGTGGAAGCCTCCAACAACCTCTCCCCCCAAACTGCTGTTTTTCTTGTCCCCGTGGCGGCTATGCGCCACATGGGCATGGGCTGTTGTTGCTGTTGTTGCCAGGCTTAACCCTATCTCCGAGTAATTTTTCGCGGGTAGGACGGCGGTAGCGCAAGCTGGTAGGCTTTGTGCGCCGCTATGTTTGCAGCATGTGCTGCGTCCTCATTTTCTGGGTGGTGTGTTTGGGGCTCGTTGCCGGAGCCCGGGCCGATGCTGACCATGCCGTTTGGTGTGTGGTTGGAGCGGCCAATCCGATACCCGAAGAAATGAGCGTGCCAGGTCCTGTCGAAATGTCTCCTGCCCTTGCTGCCTTTGCAGCGGCCCGGTTTCCGAGTTCAGTTTGCCCACCCGGCGCTGACCTTTTTCTGGCTTCATATCACTCTTTCAGAACATTTTATGTCATCCATTCAAAAACCTATTGGCATTTATTTCGAGCATCCCGAATGGTTCAAGCCGCTGTTTGCGGAGCTGGACCGGCGGGAGCTGCCCTACGAGAAAATTGATGCCGCGCACCACCTCTTCAACCCGGCTGAAACTGAAAGCCGCTACAGTTTGGTGGTGAACCGGATGAGCTCCTCGGCCTACCTGCGGGGGCACGGGCAGGGTATTTTTCACACCGCCGGCTTTGCCACGCACCTGGAGCGTATCGGGACGCGCATTATCAATGGTTCGGCGGCCACGGCCATCGAAACCAACAAGGCCCGGCAGCTGTCGCTGTTCGAGTCGCTGGGCTTGAAATACCCGAAATCGTTCGTGATTAACCACGCTTCGCGGGCGGTGGATGCGGCCCGCGAGCTGCAATTTCCGATTGTGGTGAAGGTGAATATCGGCGGTAGTGGCGCGGGTATTATTCGCTTCGACACGCTGGCCGGCTTGCAGGCGGCTGTGGAGGCTGGCCAGATTGACCTGGGAATCGACCAGACGGCCCTGGTGCAGGAGTACGTGACGCCGCGCGGCGGTAATATCCACCGCGTCGAGATGCTCGACGGCAAGTTTTTGTACGCCATGAAGGTGTTTACCACCGGCGAAAGCTTCAACCTGTGTCCGGCCGAAATCTGCCAGATTCCGGAGGAGCAGTCGGCCGAGTTCTGCCTGACGGAAGCGCCGAAGAAGGGGATTCAGGTGGAGGCGTTTACGCCGCCAGCCGAGGTAATTGCCGCCGTGGAGCGCATTGTGGCCGCTGCTAAAATCGACGTGGGCGGCATCGAATACCTGATTGATGACCGGAGCGGCGAGGTACTGTTCTACGACATCAACGCCCTGTCCAACTTCGTGGCCGATGCCGTGAATGTGGTGGGATTTGACCCCTACGCCCGTTTCGTGGACTACCTCGAAACGCAGCTGCCAGTGCCGGCGGCCAGCAAAAATCAATTAGTCACTGCTTAATATCATTGCCATGAAATTTGGATATTGGATGCCCGTATTTGGCGGTTGGCTGCGCAATGTGGAAGACGAGCACATGCCCACCGACTGGAGCTATGTGAAGCAGCTGGCCCAGCGCAGCGAGGCGCTCGGATACGACCTCACGCTCATTGCCGAGCTGTATCTCAATGATATAAAAGGTTCGGAGGTGGCTTCGCTGGAGGCCTGGAGCACGGCCGCGGCACTGGCGGCCGTAACCGAGCAGCTCGAAATAATGGTGGCCGTGCGGCCGACGTTTCACCACCCCGCGCTGCTGGCCAAGCAGGCGGCCAACATCGACCTGATTGCCCCCGGCCGCCTGTCGCTGAACGTGGTGTCGAGCTGGTGGCGCGATGAGGCCACGAAGTACGGCCTGCATTTTGAGCAGCACGACGACCGGTATGCCCGCACCCGCGAGTGGCTCGATGTGGTGACCAACGTGTGGAAGCAGGACCATTTCAGCTACGACGGCAAGTACTACCAGGTGGCCGATAACGTGCTGCAGCCCAAGCCCGCCAAGGCACCGTTTCTCTACGCCGGGGGCGAATCGGAAGCAGCCAAAGACCTGATTTCGACGCAGTGCGATGGCTACGTGATGCACGGCGACTCGCCCGCGCAAATTGGGGCCCGCATTGCCGACATGTGCCGCCGCCGCGAGCAAAAAGGCCTGCCGCCGATGAAATTCGGGGTGGCGGGCTACACGATTGTGCGCGACAACGAGCAGGACGTGAAAAAGGAGCTTGACCGCATTACCAACGTGAAAGCTTCGGCGGCGGGCTATGGCAACTACCAGCAGTGGCTGGCCGGTACCCAGCTCGAACAGCAGGTTTCGCTACAGGACTACTCGGTATCGAATCGGGGCCTGCGGACGGGCCTCACCGGTACGTCGGCTCAGATTCAGGACCGGATTGGGGAGTTCGAAAACGTGGGAGTCGACTTCTTTTTGCTGCAGGCCAGCCCGCAGCTGGAGGAAATGGAGCGGTTTTCGGAATCTGTTATTCAGGTGCTGGCGTAGTTAAATTGATTCTATGGTGAACGTCAGTGCTAGAACGTCATGCTGAGCTTGTCGAAGCATCTTTACCTCAGTAGTAAATGACTACTTGCGCGGTAGAAATGCTTCGACAAGCTCAGCATGACTGTTTTTACGGACATTCTTTTAAGCGCAGCTGTGCGCATTTACATGCTTAAAAAATCATTGGAGCTGCTTCGCGCCGAAGCAGCTGAAACGGGGGTCAATACCCTCAAACGAAGTCTGAATGGCGTGAGCCTCATCGCCATTGGGATTGGAGTTATTATCGGGGCAGGTTTATTCTCCTTAACCGGCATTGCGGCGGCTAACAACGCCGGGCCGGCCGTTACGATTTCTTTCCTGGTAGCCGCCGTGGGTTGCGCTTTTTCGGCCTTATGCTACGCCGAGTTTGCGGCGCTGGTGCCGGTGTCGGGCTCTGCCTACACGTATTCCTACGCCACCATGGGCGAGTTATTCGCCTGGATTATCGGTTGGGATTTGGTGCTCGAATACTCCGTCGGCGCAGCCACGGTGGCCATTAGCTGGTCACAGTATCTTATCAAGTTTCTGAGCAAGTACGGGCTGCACATTCCGGCGCGGCTGGTGATGTCGCCGTTCGAGTCGGCCACGCTGGCCGATGGCAGCACCGTGAGCGGCTACGTGAACGTGCCGGCTATGCTCATCGTGCTGGCCATTACGGCCATCGTCACGCGGGGCACCAAGGGCTCGGCGTGGTTCAATGCCTTGGTAGTGGCCCTGAAGGTGGCCGTGGTGCTGGTGTTCATCGCGCTGGGCTGGAAGTACATCGACCCGGCCAACTACCAACCCTACATCCCGGCCAACACCGGCAAGTTTGGCGAGTTCGGCCTAAGCGGCATCCTGCGCGGGGCGGGTGTTATTTTCTTCGTCTTCATCGGCTTCGATATCGTGGCCACCATGGCCCAGGAAACCAAAAACCCGCAGCGCAACATGCCCATCGGCATTCTGGGCTCGCTGGCGGTTTGCACGGTGTTGTTCGTGCTGTTCGGGCACGTGTTGACTGGCCTGGCCAACTACACGGAGTTTAAGAACAGCGCCGCGCCGGTGGCCATTGCCATCGAAAAAACGCCCTACGCCTGGCTCAGCTCAGCCGTGATTATGGCCATTCTCATTGGCTATACCTCCGTGATATTGGTTGATTTGCTGGGGCAGTCGCGGGTATTCTTTTCGATGTCGAAGGATGGGCTGCTGCCGCCGGTGTTCTCGCGGCTGCATCCTAAGTTCAACACGCCGTCGCAGTCCACGCTGCTGCTAGGGTGCTTCATTGCACTGTTTGCGGGCTTCGTACCCATTTCGGTGGTGGGCGAGATGACGAGCATTGGCACGCTGCTGGCTTTTGTGATGGTGTGCCTCGGCGTGATGATTATGCGCAAAACCAACCCCGATGCGCCGCGCCCGTTCCGTACCCCGTGGGTGCCGGTGGTGCCCATTCTGGGCATTGTGGTGTGCGTGGTGATGATGGCCTCGCTGCCCTGGGAAACGTGGCTGCGCCTCATCGTGTGGCTGGCCATTGGCATGGTCATCTACTTCAGCTACGGCAAGAAACACAGCAAGCTGCGGCTGGCGCAGGGGGGGGATAAAGAGTTAAAAGTTAAGAGTTAGGAAGGACCTGTTTTTAACTCTTAACCCTCAATGCGTGGTCAGGCCGTTCGCGTCCAGCTCATCATCATCGCGCAGTCGGCTGAGGTCGCCCTCGAGGTCAATTTCGCCGTGAATCTCGCCCGTGCTAGCGGTGGGGGCGAGGGGGCGCTGCTTGTACACATCCACGGCCCCGTTGCGGTCGAGGACGGCGCGGGCCAGCTCGGCTTCTTTGGCAGTGGCGGTTTCGATGGTGAGCACGGCCGTATCGGGGCCGGTGGCGGCGATGTACGCCTGGGCATCATCGAGCTGATTGCCGCTGAACAGGTCCGTGAAAAACCGCGTCACGCTGTCGAAAAAAGGCTCGGCAGATGCGCCGGCATCGGGCAGGTGCTGGGCCTGCAGGCTTGCCTGGGTGGCAATATTGATGGCGCTGGGGGCGAGGCCGGCAGCCTGTGCCTGAGCAGCGGCAAATGTAGCTTCGGAAGCGCTGGTGAATAAACCGACAATGATGCGGGCCATGGCAAAAAGGGAGAAGGTGTTGGGTGTCTACGGCGGCTTTCGGGGCCGGTTGTGGTCTGGGCCGTTTCCAAATAAGTCTTACCTTTTGCCCATTCATTCACCAAGTCCCCACATCTACCGCATGGCCCAAGCCAAATACGCCGCCCGGTTCGAAAATTTCTTTGAGAACCTGCGCCTCAACCGCGACCAGTTTGCCGACATGGCCGCCTTCACCCTGCAAGCCCTCAAGCAGGCCGGCGGCAAGTACAGCGCCGTAGCCGATGCCCTCGAAGTGGCCCTCACCGACTACCGCGCCACCCACGCCGGCCAGCTCTCGGGCGAGGGCCCGGCCAGTACCAGCACCCTGGCCCAGGCCCTGGAGGACTTTAAGGCCTACGTGAAGCGCATGGAGCGCAAAGTCATCAATCCCACCTACGAAGCGGGCAGCCCCGACCTGCTGGCCATTTTTCCCAAAGGCCGCAGTGCCCTCACCAAAAGCTCCCAGACTAAGGTGGAGGATGCCTTCACGGCCTTTCTCGATGCCCTCGATGCTCGTCCCACGGTCTTCACCTCGCCTCAGTGCACGGAGGGCCGCAAGGTACTGGCCGTCCTCTCGGCCTCGCTGAGCCGCGCCGATGGCATGGCCAAAACCGCCGGCACCCAGCGCATCGACCTGCACGACGGCCGCGAGGCCGTTTGCCTGGCCCTGTTCAACGTCTACCTCACGCTGCTGCTCGAATACGCCGCCAAGCCCGAGCGGGCGGCCCCGTTCTTTGATTTCAGCAATGCCGGCCGCCAAAGCAGCGGTCCCAAAACGCCGAAGCCCGCGAAGTAGTAGCCGCCGAGGAAACCAGGAAAAGCCCGTTGCAACCAGTTGTAACGGGCTTTTTCGCGCCAAAATGGATGTTGCAACCGGTTGCAGTAGGCTTCGTCGGCCAGGACCAGGCACTGCAAGCAGTAGCAGCGGACTCCGCCGGACGGAAACAGGCATTGCAATCGGTTGCAACGGCCTTCGCCGGACGCGAATGGGGATTGCAACCGGTTGCAACGGACTTGGCCGAACGGAAATGGGCGTTGCAACCGGCTAAGGCACCCGGTCCCATACCTCGCCGGCTACGCTCACCATCCGCACCATGCCGACTTGGCGGTCGTAGTACAGCTCCTGCATGTAGAAAGAGGGCACTGGGCTACAGGTCGAACCCCGTGAATTCCCAATAAATGCCACTACTTCATTATAGGTTCGGCCATGCACGGTGAGCTGTTGGAAAGGGCCATTCAGCGCGGCACCGTGCGGCATGCTGAGCCCCCGGCAATAGTAGGTGCTGGCGTAGCGGTCGGAATTGCCGACAAAGTCAGCTCACTCGCCCTGCGCATAAAATTCACTTTTATCGGGGTCGAACCCGCCCGCCGGATATCCGGTGCGCTGGGCCGCCTCGCGATAGAAACGTAATTCGCTGAACCCGGCAACGCTGTCGGTACGTGCCAGGCGGATATACATAACGTCCTGATATGCCTCCGGCTTTGCGGGGGTAATGCAGGTGCCGACAGAGTTGTTGTAAAGCGCTTTCTGAATGTCGTGGATGATAACCGATGCGCGGTACACGCGCTGGTAGCCCCGCGTGTTTTCTATCTTCCATTCGTCGCCGGATTTGATTCTGAGCCACAGCCGGTCATTATTCGTGAAATAATAGTACGGTACATCATCCACGAACGACAGGCCCTCAATTTCGGGGTCCGTTTTCTTGCAGGCGCTGCTGCTGAGCAGGGCGGAGCTTAGCAATACCGTTCGAAGCGCGGCAAGTGTTTTCATGGCGTGTGAAAGGGAAGGTACTTACTCCTGCAAGATTCGCATCATTCGCCGGCACTAACAAACCGAAAGTCGAGCGGATAAGACTTTGTTAATATGATGATATTGATAAAATGCATTGACTTGCAGCTGCTTGTGGTGCGATTTTCAGACTTTTCAAATAGTGCTCTGTGGCAAACCCGGCAACCCATGAAACTTTTCGGGGCCGGTGCGGTACCTTTACTACCACCCGCATTGTCAAACTATTCCATCACTCAATTAGTTGGCAGCTGAACTCCTCAGCTTATCCATGGACACCAACCAGTACCCGGGCCTTGTGCCTTCCTACGAACACGAGCGCCTGGCGGCCCTGCAGCCCTACCAGGTGCTGGGCACGCCCGGGCAGGAGGTATTCAATGATTTTGTGAGCATTGTGGCTAAGCTCTTCGACATGCCCATTGCCCTCGTGAGCTTGGTGCGGGCCGACGACGTGGTATTCATCGGCAACGAGGGCCTGCCCGAAGCCCTGGTGGTGGGCCGCGAAGACAGCATGTGCTCGGTGGCCATTCTCAGCGACGAACTCACCGAATTTCGCGACGTGGTCGCCCAGCCCTGTGACCTCGTCAATCCCTTCGTGGCGCAGGAAATGAACCTGGGTTTCTACGCCGGGCAGGCCCTGCGCTCGCCCGAAGGCCTGTCATTGGGCAGCCTCTGCATCATCGACCACCGCCCCCGCCAGCTCACTCCCTTGGAGGGCGACCTGCTGAAGGACCTGGCCCGGGTAGCCCAGGAGCTGCTGCGCCTGCAAGCCGCCCAGGCCACCGGCTTCACCGTGCCAGAGGGCCTGCGCTCCCGCGTCGATGCCACCGTGCAGCAGTCGCTCACCCGCCTCGGCACCCTGGCCGCGCTGCGCCAGCTGGACCCCGCCCCCGAATCGGAGGACACCCGGCGTTACCACGAGTCGCGCCTCGACGAGGCCCGCTACATGGCCCAGGTGATGCACCGTGAGCTGCTGGCCGTGCTGGATAAGTAGGGCCGGCTGCACCATCGGGCTACTCGGTCTGGCCGTTCTGGCGCGAGTTTAGCGCAGCGTAACTCGTGCCAGCCATACGGGGGAGGCTGCGCCTCCTATGAAACGGCCAGCTAGCACGGCTCAGTGCCGGCTGGCTGCTGGCGCGGCAGGGGAGGCCCAGCCTCCCCATCATAATCGGCACGAGTTACGCTTCACTGCGTTGCGTTAAACTCGCGCCAGGGGCACCAGGGGCCAGCCGGCATCAGCCGCAAGCTGCCCGAATTCGACCTTTTTCGCGGTTACCTTTGTTAATTCCCCGCGCCGAAATTAATCAGCGCCCTCCGATTAATTAACCGAGAATCCGTGATAGTTTGCATTGCCGAAAAGCCCAGCGTCGCCCGTGAGATTGCCAACGTGCTGGGCGCCACCCGCCGCATGGACGGCTACATGGAAGGCAACGGCTACCAGGTGACCTGGACCTTCGGCCACTTCTGCCAGCTGAAGGAGCCCGACGACTACCAGCCCGAGTGGAAGCGCTGGAGTCTGCACAACCTGCCCATGATTCCCGACTCGTTCGGCATCAAGCTCATGCGCCGCGACGAGGGCGTGGTGAAGCAGTTCAATACCATCAAAAAGCTGGTGAGCGAGGCCACCGAAGTCATCAACTGCGGCGACGCCGGGCAGGAGGGCGAAGTGATTCAGCGCTGGGTGTTGATGGAGGCCAAGTGCCGCAAGCCCGTGAAGCGACTCTGGATTTCCTCGCTCACCGAGGAGGCCATCCGCCAGGGCTTTGCCAACCTGCGCGAGGCTAAGGAGTTCGACAGCCTCTACCAGGCCGGCAAGAGCCGCGCCGTGGGCGACTGGCTTCTGGGCCTGAACGCCACCCGCCTCTTCACCCTCAAATACACCACCTACCAGGACAAGCAGCTGCTGAGCATCGGCCGCGTACAAACCCCCACGCTGGCCCTGCTGGTCGAGCGCTGGCACGAAATCCAGAACTTCCGCTCCGAGCCGTATTGGGTGCTGAAGACCGAATACCGGGGCACTCTCTTCAGCCACATGGCCGCGCCCGACAAGGCCAAAGACGCCGACGCCGCGCCCGACACGAAGTCGCGGCTGCGCGCTATGGGCTACTTCGTGACCGAGGAAGAAGCCCGCGAAGCCCTTGAAGCCGTGCGCCCCACCCCGCTGCGCGTGACCGATGTGGAGATTAAGAAAGGCCGCGAATCCCCGCCGCGCCTCTTCGATTTGACCTCGCTGCAGGTGCAGTGCAACAACCAGTTGGGCCTCTCGGCCGAGGACACGCTGAAAATCGTGCAGGCCCTGTACGAGAAGAAGGCGGTGAGCTACCCGCGTGTGGACACCACCTTCCTGCCCGACGACCAGTACGCGAAAATCCCCGGTATTATGCGTGGCATCCGGGGCTACGAGGCGCTGACGGCGCCGCTGCTGGCCGCCAAGATTCCCAAAACGCCCAAGGTTTTCAACAACAACAAAGTCACCGACCACCACGCCATTATTCCAACGGGTGCGGCCGGCCCCGGCGGTGGCATGGAAACCAGCGTGTACGACATCATCACGCGTCGCTTCATCGCCGCCTTTTACCCCGATTGCGAGGTGAGTAACACCACCGTGCTGGCCGAAGCCGCCGAGCGCCCCTTCCGCGTGCGCGGCCGCCAGATTCTGAACCCCGGCTGGCGCGTCGTCTACGGCGACCCCATCCAGCAGGCCGCCCCCAAAGCCCCCCCCGCGCCGGGAGCCGCCGGGGCCGCAGCCGAAGCAGATGACGACGCGGTTTCGACTGTGCTGCCCAGCTTCGTGCAGGGCGAAAGCGGCCCGCACGACCCACGCCTGGAGAGCAAGATGACCCAGCCACCCAAGGACTACACCGAGGCCACGCTGCTGCGCGGCATGGAAACGGCCGGTCGCAACATCGACGACGAGGAGCTGCGCCAGGCCATGAAGGAAAACGGCATCGGCCGCCCCAGCACCCGCGCCGCCATCATCGAAACGCTGTTTAAGCGCAACTACATTAAGCGCGAAAAGAAACGCATTATCCCCACACCCACGGGGGTTGAACTGATTGGCCTGATTCGCAACCCCACATTGAAATCAGCGGAGCTCACCGGCCAGTGGGAGCACAAGCTGCGTCAGATTGAGCGGGGCGAATTATCATCGGAAGGCTTTCTGGGCGAGCTTTCGGGGCTGGTGAAGGAGATGGTGCAGGAAGTGAAGCAGGACAACCGTGGCCGTATGGTGACCTCCGGCAGCGCGGAAATAGCGTTAAAAGGTAAGGGTGAAGATTTAAGCGTTGCAGATGGCAAGAGCAGAACCAAAACTACCAACTCTTCACTCTCAACTCTTAACTCACCACCTCCCCCCGGAAATGGCCTGGGCTACTGCCCGGCCTGCAAAACCGGCCACGTCGTGCGCGGCAAAACCGCCTTTGGCTGCGTGCGTTTCCGTGAGGGCTGCACCTTCCGCCTGCCGGCCGAAGTGCACTGCAAGAAGCTCAGCGACCCGCAGGTGAAGGCCCTGCTCGCCAAAGGCCGCACGCCCGTGATGAAAGGCTTCGTGGGGGCTGAGGGCCAGAAGTTCGACGCCGCCATTGGCCTTGATACTGCTTTCCAGCCCATCCTGCTGCAGGTGGCCGACAGCAAGCCCGGCGCGGCCCCCGATTCGGGCCTCATTCCGTGCCCAGTGTGCAAGCTCGGCACCATGCTCAAGGGCAAGGCGGCTTACGGCTGCTCGCGCTTCCGCGAAGATTGCCAGTTCCGCGTAGCCTTCGAGTGGGGCGGCAAACAGCTCACCGAAACACAGCTCAAGCAGCTGCTGCGCAAGGGTGAAACCAGCGTGGTAAAAGGCTTTCTATCAGCCAAAACCGGCAAGAAGTATGATGCCGCGCTAAAGGTGGAGGAAGGGCGCGTGGTACCGGTGTTTGCCTAAAATATCGTTGCGCCTTCAGCACGGTGTAGAGACGCGAAGTGTCGCGTCTCTACACCGTGCTGCCTACACTTGACAAACAACTGCTTAGCGCCCTGTGCTACTTTTGGTGGGGAGCTTGTAGCCCCCTTGCAGGGCCGTGCGCTGGTACAGCTCTGAACCGTAGGTGATGAACGCGCTGGCCTGCCAGGGCCGCCCGGTAGGGGCCAGCACTACGCGGGAGTAGGCAAAGGAGCTCACCGGGCTTTGGTATTCGAGCGAGGCCGTGCTGCTCACGCCCACCACCAGCGCCAGCGTACTGCGCGGCCCGAACCCCGTGCCCACGCCTCCATACGATACCGGGTTAACCATGCCCAGCAGGCCGTTGGAGTCGTAGCCGACTTCGTACTGAAACCAGTGGTTCCAGTTCATCTCCAGCTGGAAGGTAGCCACAGCGTGCACCATATCAACGGTGATGTTGGTGCTCAGCAGGTCGAAGGAGCCTTCCTGCGCATAGTAGCTCACGCGCCCCGCCAGAACCCCCACGCCCACCCGCGTCTGCCAGCGGTTGCGCTGTACATCGATGCTGAAGTGGGGGTGCGCGGCCAGCAGGTTCAGCGTAGCCCGGCGGCCATCGCCGATGCGCAGGCGGTCGGCCGCGCCCAGTACGTCGAGGCCCACGCGCAGGGTGGTAGTAGTGGGCCGGCCGGGCCGATGCTGACCTATCACGTAGTCGGCCCCGAGCATTAGCCCATCGAAGCGATGTTCGACGGCCGAGCCCGTGCGTGCGTTGCCGCCACCGTTAAAAATGCTTAGGCTGGAGTGAAAATCATCGGTGCTGTGCGAGTACCGGCCGCCGGTGTAGCCCCCGCGCAGCTCCACGCCATGGGTGATTTCAAGCGGGGCCGGCTCGGACCCGACGGCCTGGGCTTGAGCCGGAACGGTAGCCAGTAAGGCCGGCAGCAAAGCGGCAACAGTGGTAAGGTAGCGGAAACCGAGCGGAACGCGGAACATGGCGTGCAGAATGAGAGGGAGGGGGAAGTGATGCTCCAAAGGAACGGCCCGCTACGCCTTTCGCGCCAACCAAAATGTTGATTGATTAGACGTTGATTTGCTGAGAATAATACAATAATATATTGATTTACAAGGATTTAATCCGGTGTATTCTGGCTTTTCAAATCGGACTGAAACTCCACCAGGTTCTTCACCATGCCCTTGAAAATGATGCCGTGGAACGGCAGCACCGCGTACCAGTACAACCGCCCGGCCAGCCCGCGCGGGCGGTAGGCGGCCAGCTGCTCTACGGCGTGGCTGCCATCGGGCTGGTCCAGGATGCGGAACTGCAGCCAGGCCTCGCCGGGTAGCTTCATTTCGGCGTACAGCAGGAGGCGCTTGCCAACCTTGTCGGCCACCAGTACGCGCCAGAAGTCGAGCGGGTCGCCGGCGCGCAGGCGGTTGGGCGAGCGGCGGCCCCGGCGCAGGCCCACGCCGCCCACGGCCTTGTCCATCAGCCCGCGAATGCGCCAGAGCCAGTCGGTTTTGTACCAGCCCCGGTCGCCGCCGATGCGCCAGATATTGTCCAGCACCTCGGCCACCGGCCGCCGGAAGGGCATGAGCTGGCGGTCGAAGAACATGCCGTTTTTAGGGATTTGAATGGCATCCATGTAGTTCTGGCGCATGGTGCCGCTGCTCAGCGCGTCGCTCCAGCTGCTCACCACCTCGTTCTGCTCGATGCGGGTGAAGGCCAGGGCCAGAGCCGCCCGGTAGCTCATGGGCTGGTGCGGAATCACGGCGCTGATACTTTTGCCGGGGTCGCACACGGTATCGTTTTTCAGGCTTTCGACCAGGCTTTGGGCCAATGAAAACGTGGTGCTCGTGACCAGGTACAGCCACCACGACGACAGCCGAGGCGTGAGCACGGGTACCGTCACAATCCAGCGCTTGTAGCCGCGCTCGGCGGCCAGGCCCAGCAGCATCTGGCGGTAGGTGAGCACATCGGGCCCGCCCACGTCGAAGGCCCGGCCGAAGCAGGCGGGGTTGTCCAATACCTCGGTTAGGTAGAACATAATATCGCGAATGCCAATGGGTTGGCAGCGCGAGTTCAGCCAGCGCGGCGTCACCATCACCGGCAGCTTCTCCACTAAATCCCGGATAATCTCGAACGAGGCCGAGCCCGAGCCGATGATGATACTGGCGCGCAGCACTGTGAGCTTGGCGTGGGTGGCTTTGGTGAGCACGTTTTCTACGGCGCGGCGCGAACGCAGGTGCACGCTCAGGTCGTGGTCGTTGGCAATGCCGGAAAGATAGATGACCTGCCGGGCGGTAGTCGTGTTGAGGTAGTCGGTAAAATGCTGCGCCGACTGCTGTTCCTGCTGAAAAAAATCCTCGTTGCCGCCGCTCATGGAATGCACCAGGTAGTACGCCGCGTCGATGTCGGTGGGCATGGCAGCCAGGGATTTGGGCCGTAGCAAGTCGCCTTTGGCCACCGTTACCCGGGCGTGCAGGGTTTCGGGCAGCGTATCGGGTAGGGAAAAGCGGCGCGGGTCGCGCACGAGGCACACCACCTCGTGGCCCGCCGCGGCCAGCAATGGCAGCAGGCGCTGGCCGATATAGCCCGTGGCGCCGGTGAGGAGGATTTTCATGCCGCGAATAGGTTAGGGGCCAAAAACGCTTCGTGCGATGCCCGGTAGTTGAACGGCCGCGCCGCCGGGTTGTTCGCCGCTCCGCCCAAAAGCCCTGCGCGCCAGCTGCAACACTGGCCGTTCGTCCGCATCTTTGATGCTATGAAATACGCACCACAACTTCTCGCCGCCGGCTTGCTGCTGGCCGCCACCGCCCAGGCGCAAACCAGGCTCACCATTCCGCCCCTGAGCCCGACCACGCGCATCCACCAGAATTTCTCCACGTCCTACATCGACCTGACGTATTCGCGGCCCTCACTGCGCGGCCGCACGGCGTTTGGCGGCGTGGTGCCCAACGGCACGGTGTGGCGCCTGGGAGCCAACACCATCACCAAAGTGCGCTTTGGCGAGGAAGTGAAAATAGGGGGCCAGACGGTGCCCGCCGGGGCCTACGCCCTGCTGGCCATTCCCGACGCGAAGGAGTGGACCTTCGTGCTGAACCGCGACACCGCCCAGTGGGGCACCTACGAGTACAAGCAGGCCCTCGACGTAGTGCGCGTGCAAGCTAAACCCACCAAGCTGGCCGCGCCCATCGAAACCATGGGCCTGACCGTGGAAAACCTCCGCCCCGCCTCCGCCGACCTCGTCCTGGCCTGGGACCGCACACAGGTAGCGCTGCCCATCACCGCCGACCCCGACCGCGTGGTGATGGCCCAGATTGAGCAGGCCATGAAGGGCGACAAAAAGCCCTACGTGCAGGCTGCGCAGTATTACTACAGCACCGGCAAAGACCTCACGCCCGCCATCGGCTGGTTTGATGAGTACATCAAAGCCAACCCCACCGAGTATTACGGCTACTACTGGAAGGCCAAACTGCTGCAAAAAGCGGGCAAAAACAAGGAAGCCATCGAAGCTGCCAATAAGTCGCTGGCGCTGTTGAAGGACGATAAAAATGAGGTGTCGAAAACCGAATACACGCGCCTGAACCAAGAGGTGCTGGCTGCTGCTGGCGCGAAGAAATAGCGCGGTATCAAACAAAAAAACCGGCTCCGCGCATTCTTGTGCGGAGCCGGTTTTGTTCAGGGTGAACCAGGTTAAGCAGTGGGCCTATCACCCTGTTGCTGCACCATCTGCGAGAAGCTTTTAGCCGCGTTCGTGAATTCCGACGGGATGAGCACCACCGTCGTCGTATTGTTGTCGATGCCGATTTCGGCCAGCATCTGCATGCGGCGCAATTCCAGGGCGATGGGGCTCTTTTCCATTTCCAGCGCGCCCTGCGTGAGCTTTATCGACGCTTCCAATTCGGCCTCAGCCTTGATGATGCGGGCCCGCTTTTCGCGGATGGCCTCGGCTTCGCGCGCCATGGCCCGCTGCATGGATTCCGGAATTTCCACGTCCTTGATTTCCACCATCTCAATCTTCACGCCCCAGTTTTCGGTCGCGGCATCTACGATATGCAGCAGCGCGGCATTTATTTCCTGGCGGCCACGCAATACCTCGTCCAATTGGTTCTGGCCGATGATGTTGCGCAACGCCGTGACGGCCAGCTGGTAAACTGCCTGGTTGAAATTGGCTACTTTGATAATGGCATCGGCCGGATTCACCACCCGGAACCACAGCACGGCGTTCACCTTAATGGTCACGCTGTCCTTCGTAATGGTTTCCTGCTGCTCCAAATCCACGGTTTTGGTGCGAATATCAATGGTCTGCTGGCGCTCAATAAACGGGATTATCCAGTACAGCCCCGGCCCGCGCAGCCCCGTGAACCGGCCTAGCCGAAACACCAGCGCCCGCTCGTATTCCTGCGCCACGCGAATGCCGGTGAGGAGAAGGGCAACAACGAGTAATAGGATGTACAGCAACATAGCGGGTTGGGTTTAGTGAGGTTTTGGAGGATGTATCGCCCGCTGCGAAAATGTATTACGCCTGCCATTCCCTCTTTGGTTAGCTCAAACACGGGCATATGTCATTTCACTGGTCCTAAAAAAAATACCGCAATAAAGAGCCAGTGTAATCGCTGGTAATACAACTGCCTAACTTTGGTAGCTAATGGATTAGGCTTATTTGCTGAGCTTGTAAATGTCATCATCTTTGGCGAACACCACCGCATTGCCATCTACACTCAAATTGTACTCCCTTCCGAGAATCAACGACCAGTCAAATTCAGTAGTCCAGGCGCAAGCGTTGGCGAATGATATTTTATTTCCCGCACTAATTGTGTAAGTCCCCCTGCACAGTGCTGGGTATTTGGGATACTGACTGGAGCCGCTCCAATTATTGCCCGAAAAAGTAAGACTTACCTGTGAAATTAGTCCACCACTCCCTTGCTGGCGCTGAAAGGTGCCTGTATAGGTTCCGTCCAAGGTGGTGATTGTTGGATTCGTTTTTTTGCATGCAGTCGCAAGTAATACGAAACAAAGAATGGATGAGAATAAGTAACGCATGATGTTGACTTATTGTTTCTCACCTGACCTGTAGGCTCTAACTATCGTTGCATGTTAGGCGGCCTTTAATAAATACGTGTACCCTACCGCCCCACCACCGGCAGCACGGCCACACTCTCGTGACCGGCGGCATCCACGCTCACCACGCCGAAGATAAAATTGTCCTTGCTGATGGGGAAATCAGCCGTTAGGCCCGCAACGGAGAAACGCTGCTGCCACTGCGGGGCGCTGGTTTCGCGCACCAGCACCACGTAGCTGCTGGGCTTGGGGCCCGTGGCGGGCGCTTCCCAGCGCAGCTCGGTGCGGTTGGTGAGGTTGGCAGTGAGGACTTCAACCTTGGCCGGGGCGGCGGGGGCCAGTGCCAGCGATGCCATGGTGGCGAGGTTGATGCCGGCATTGCGGCGCAGGTAGGCGAAGTCCACGCCCTCGGTTACATCGCCGTAGGCGCGGCCTTTTTCGGTGCGCAGGTCCTGGTGCTGGTGGGTGTAGTCCTCATTCATCTCGGTGAAGCGGACGGCGGCGAAGCCCTGCTGGTTGAAGGGCGTGTGGTCGCCGCCGCGCAGGAAGCGGTCGGGGCGGTACTCCAGGGCCACTTTGTGGCCCCGGCCGTAGAGCTGGGCCGTGCGCTGAATGTAGCGGGCTACCTGGCGGCTGGGCGCATCGTTCTCGCTGCTGAGCTGGCGGCGCACTTTGGCTTGGTCGTTCGTCTCGTTGGCCGGCACGCCTTCGCTGAATACGCGCACCTGGGTACCATCGTTGATGATGGGGTCGAAGCCGTGCGAGTTGCCCACGATGTCGTTGTTGAGCATCGCAACCAGGTTCCAGCCTTCTTTTTTGGCCCGCTCGGCCAGGTGGCTGGAGCCGTAGAGGCCCTGCTCTTCGCCCTGCACGGCTACGAATTTGAGGGTGCAGGGGAATTTTTGACCGGCCAGCACGCGGGCCAGCTCCATCACCAGCACGGTGCCCGAGCCGTCGTCGTTGGCCCCGGGGGCATCGGCGGTGGCGTTCATCACGTCCGAAACGCGGGAGTCGATGTGGCCGCTCACCAGGATGATGCGGGTGTCGGTGGGGTCGGTGCCGGGCAGGGTGGCCAGCACGTTGGCCATCAGCACGGGCTTGTTGATGCGGCGGCCGTCGGGCTTGATGGTAAAGGTGTCCATCTCGACGGTCATTCTTCCGCCGCCGGCTTTGCTGTATTTTAAGAACTCATCGCGCACGTAGTTGCGGGCCGCGCCGATGCCGCGCGTGGGGCTCTGCGTGTCGCTCAGCGTATGCCGCGTGCCGAAGGAAACGAGCTTGCGGATATCGGCCTCGAGGTTTTTGGCCGAGATTTCATCCACCAGCTTTTGAATGGCCGGGTCGGCGGGGGGCAGGAGCGGGGCGGGCTTTTGGGCGAGAGCGGCGAAGGGCACGAGGGCCAGGAGGAGTGCGGCGAGTTTCATAAGGGAAAGGTAGGCCAGGAGTTGGGAAGAGAACGCAAAAAAAGAGCGTCATGCTGAGCTTGCCGAAGCATTTCGACCGCGAAGCGTAACTAATTACTGCTGCGGTCGAGATGCTTCGGCAAGCTCAGCATGACGCTCTGAGCATTCGGTGACCAGGTAACTGCTTAACCCGCTTTGTAAAACGGCTCAATGGTGCGGAAGTACGGGTTCACGCCCTCTTCCGAATTCATATCCAGCAGCATCAAATCCACAAACTGGAAGGCATCGGTCTGGCCCTGAAGCACGGGGCCGAGGTCCTGCATAAAGCTGGGGTCGGCGGCGGTGCTGGTAAAGGCGAGGAGCAGGCGGGGCACCTCGGGGTTGTTGGCCAGCTGCATCTGGGCCAGGAAGGCGGCTTCGATGTGGGGCTGGGTAACGGCCCAGGCGGCAATGGCGTCGGCCACGGCCTGTGGGTAGTCGGCGGGCTGGCTCAACATCACCTCGGCATCGCCGCCGGCCGGCGAGAGCGGGCCGGTGAGCTGGCCGTTGAGCAGGGCCGCCAATTCGTCCTTGGGCAGGAGCTTGCCGGCGGGCGAGAAGGGGTTCAGCACGCAGTCTTGGCCCTGCACCATGTTAAAGAACGCATGGCCGGGAATGCGGACGTAGCTCACCAGGCCATTATCCACGCCGCCATCGGTGAGGCGGGGGGGTGAGGAGAAGATGGGTAGCTTACCATCGTTGAGAATCTGCAGCTGGATTTCCTGGCCTTCGGCGAGCACGACCTCGCCGGTCCCGATGCCTTCCATGGGCGCCAGAATCATCAGGATTTCTTCCTGCAACAGCGCCTGATAAAAGGCGGGGCGGGCGTTTTCGTCCGTTGCGGCCAGCAGCAGCAGCTGCTCCAGCACGTTCTGGGGTTCGAAGGGGAAAGGCTCCGGCTCGGGCATCTGGAAGGTGGGCACGGCCGGCACGCCCTCTACCGGGGCCGTGAACTTGGCACCCTGGTAGCGGGGACCGCCGGCGGGCTTTTCGGCCGGGGCCGAAGATGTGGAGGGAGCAGCAGGAGTAGCTGGCGTTTCGTCGCCGGGTTTGTTTTTGAGGAAGTCGAAGAGGCCCATGGGGAATTCAGAGTTGCTGGTGGATTGGGGTGCAATCTACGGCGAAAAACGGGTTCGGGGAGGGGGAAATGAGGGTTGGGCGTGTGTTCGGATAAGGAAAACGGAACCAGTCGTTTGTCGTCCTGAGCGCGGCGAAGGACCTTATCCCGTTTGGATTATCGCAGCTGTCCAGATTTGATAAGGTCCTTCGCCGCGCTCAGATTGACAAATAACGATAAACGCCTGAATGCCCCTCAGTGGCACTTATCAATCTGAGCCTGCACGTCACTAATAGTGCGCGGAGCTCCTTCGTTGCCCCAGTGGCTCTCAATGTAGTTGAGCAAATTGGTGAGCTGGGCGGGGCTCAGGCCCTTGTTGCCGGGCATGATGTTGTGGTAGCCAACGCCGTTCACCACAATTACCTCGTTCTGCCCATTGCGGAGCAGGCAGGCCAGCTCGTCGCGGTGGTCCACCAGGTAGTCGGCCCCGGCCAGCGGCGGGATTAGGCGGGCCAGGCCCTGGCCCTGGTCGCCGTGGCAGCTGGCGCAGTGCTGGACATAGAGCTTTTCGCCCTGGTGGCGGTTGTTGCTGAAGCAGCCGGAGAGCAGCAGGAGCAAGGCTGGGAGCAGAAATTGGGGGCGAAAGGGCATTGAGTAGTAAAAAACTCGGGTTGGTGCGTAGTTACCGATGTAGGGGCGGGGCTTGTTCCCGCCCGGACGGTCGCATCGTTACAACGGTGCCGTTCAATGGCGGGCGGGGGCAAGCCCCGCCCCTACATCGTGCTTCGTGCTTACTTCCCGGTCACGCCCTTTTTGCGCCCGTCAATCTCGGTCAGCAGCACCGGGATTTCGGCCAGCAGGCGGGTCACTTCCTTGGGATTGAGGCTGTCGTAGAGGCCGCGAATACGGCCCTGGTCGTCCACGAGGGCGAAGGTACCGTTGTGGGCGAAGCCGCCGGGGGCCTGCTGGTCGGGCTGGGCGGCGGTGAAGTAGGCTTTAGCCAGCTGAAATACCGTGTCCTTGGCCGTGGGTTCGCCGTGGGCCCCGGTGGTGGCAAAGTGCCAGCGGCTGGCATCCGTGATGCCGAGGCGCTGGGCGTAGTCCTTGAGCACGGGGATAGTGTCGTGGGCCGGGTCGATGGTGTGCGACAGGATAGACAGGCGCGGGTCCTGGCCGAACTTGGCGTACACTTTCAGCAGCTCAGCCTGCATTTTGGGACAAATGCCCGGGCAGGTGGCGAAGAAGAAATCGGCCACGTAGGCCCGGCCGGCGAAGGTTTGGTTGGTAATGGTCTGGCCGGCCTGGTCCACGAGGCGGAACCGGGGCACGGTGGCAAACACGGTATCGGCGGGGCCGCCGTCGGCGCGGGGGCGCACGTCGCGCTCGCCCATAATGGGCAGTGTGGCGGCTTCTTTAGGCGGCTCGGTGCAGGCGGTGGTGAGCAGGGTGGCGGCCAGCGGGGCCAGCAGCAGGAGGCGTTTGAACATCGGGAGTTACTTGGAAGAAGGCCGGACATCGCCGGCGGCGGGGTGCTCGGTGGTGAAGCGGGTGGCCGAGTCGAGGGTCGATTTATACTGGCGCTGCACGGCATCGAGCACCTGCCGCTGCTGCTCGAAATAAGCCAGGCGGATGGCGGGTGCGGCCGTGGTATCGGGCGCTTTGTACTGGTGCATCCAGCCCATCATGGCGGCATCGGCAGCCAGCAGGCCGTGAATGTAGGGCGATACAGCCTCGGTGTGATAGCCGGAGAGCTTGGCTTTGAACTCGTAGAGCTTGCTGGTTTGGGCCATCAGGGAGTCGTGCTGGTCCATGAGGGCCATTTCGGCGGCGCTGGCGGGCGAGGCCGCCCCGTTTTCGCTGATGGGCTTATTGGGGGAGGAGCAGGCGGCCAAGACGGGCACGGAGGCCACGACGGCGGCGCGGAGCGCATTTTTAAGGAAGCTTTTCACGGGGCAAAGGTACGGCCGGTAGCCATGAGGGAAGGGTGAGGCGCGTGGGAGGCAAGGGATTGGAATAGGTGCGAAATCAAAAGTGGAAGTAACCAGTTTGTCATCCTGAGCGTAGCGAAGGACTTTATCACGGCTGAGGCCTTTTGTTATTAATGCAAACAGCTCAGCGGTGATAAGGTCCTTCGCTCTGCTCAGGATAACAGATTTAAATTCACCAATCCACCAAATCACCATTTATGAAAACCCGCCAACTGGGCCGCTCCGGCCTTACTGTATCGGCCCTAGGCCTGGGCTGCATGGGCATGTCCGACTTCTACGCCGGTCAGGACGATGCCGAAAGCACCCGCACCCTGCACCGCGCTCTGGAACTGGGCGTCACGTTCTTCGATACCGCCGATATGTACGGCCCCTTCAAAAACGAGGAGCTGGTGGGCCGCGCTTTCAAAGGCAAGCGTGACGGCATCATCCTGGCCACCAAATTCGGCATTCAGCGCGACCTCAATGACCCCACCCGGCGCGGCATCAACGGCCGGCCCGAATACGTGAAAGCAGCCTGCGAGGCCAGTCTCAAGCGCCTCGGCACCGACCACATCGACCTGTACTACCAGCATCGCGTGGATCCCAACACGCCCATCGAGGAAACTGTGGGGGCTATGAGCCGCTTGGTGGAGGAGGGCAAAGTGCGCTTTCTGGGCCTGAGTGAGGCCGCGCCGGCCACCGTGCGCCGGGCCGTAGCCGTGCACCCCATCGCGGCCCTACAAACTGAATATTCGCTTTGGAGCCGCGAGCCGGAAGATGAGATTCTGCCCACCATGCGCGAGCTGGGTGTGGGCTTCGTGCCGTATTCGCCGCTGGGCCGGGGCTTCCTCACGGGCCAGATTAAGCGCTTCGAAGACCTGGCCGAGGACGACTATCGCCGCCACACACCCCGCTTCCAGGGCGAAAACTTCCAGAAAAACCTCGATTTAGTGGCCCGAATCAATGACCTGGCCAAGCAGAAACATTGCACCGCTAGCCAGCTGGCCCTGGCCTGGGTGCTGGCCCAAGGCGAGGAAATTGTGCCCATCCCCGGCACCAAGCGCGTGAAATATTTGGAAGAGAACCTGGGCGCACTGGAAGTGGAACTGACCAAGGACGAGCTGGCCCAACTGGATGAAATCGCGCCGAAGGGCAAAGCCGCCGCCGGCCAGCGATACCCCGAGGCCATGATGGGCTCGGTGAACGGGTAATGCCTCACATTGCGAGGCCGCAGGTCGTGGCAACCGAAGGAAAGCGTAGCTAATCCGTTCTCTGAATGCGACCAACCCTGAGATGTGACAAAATCCCGGTACTGTGCAGTACCGGGGTTTTTGTTGCTGACAGAAGTTTAGCAAGGACTTTATAAGTAGTGTGAAATGCTGCGGCAAGTTCAGTTTTTGGCCTATCATTGCGAGCGCACAGGCCATGGTAACGAAGGAAAGTATAGCTAACCCGTTCTCTTAATGCAACCAATTCCGAGATGTGACAAAGCTTTTTTCAATAACAGAACGCCCCGGTACTGAGTAGTGCCGGGGCGTTCTGTTATTGAAATAGGACTTACGCACTCGACTATACAAGTGCTTGAATGATTGGCTTTTGGAGCAGCTGCCGCAGGTAGGGTGCCCATTGCTGTTGGTGCGCCTGATAAATAGTTTGCCCCATGCGGCGGGCGTGTTGACGCAGCGATACCCAGGCCAAGTAACAACAGGCCAAGTGGTTGCGTTGCGCCATCTCCTTTCGGCACTGGCACTTCTCTGACCCCGTCAACTGTTTGAAGCTGCGGTGAAACTCCTCGACCTGCCAACGCACCTGCACGGCTTCAATCACCATTTCGCGGGTCAGATGAGCAGCCAAGTGGTTGGTAATAACCCATTCAATGTCGCCGTTCGTGGCCACTAGCTTGAAGAGTTTTACGCCAAAGGGCACTTCTTTCAGGCGCACTTCCACGCCCTGACTCCAACCGCCGGGCGGCGGCTCCAGCGTAGTCAGGCCTTGGTAGCCGCTTTCTTTGGCCAGGCTCACCAACCGGTTGCTTTTCAGGGTCGTGAAAAACGTCCAACCGGCACGATGAATGCGTTTCAAATTCGTGCTGCCCGCATACCAGGAATCAAATAAAATGGTGCGTGCCAGTAGTTTGCCCTCCGCCACAACCTGGTCAAACATGGCCAGAAAATGGTCGTTTTTCGTCTGTTCGTCTTGGTCGGGCGCGTAGATGCGGTAATCCAGGGGGAGGAAATCCCCGGCTTCGCCGCTGCTATGCACCAAATTGACCAGCCCAATGCCGGTGACCATGCCGTGCACGTTGCCCGAATACTGCCGCTTGGCCAGGGCGATAAAGCGGCTGTAGCGTTTGTCTTGTACGCTGTCGTCGACGAGCAGAAAAGCCTCCGGCGAATCGTGGAGCAAGGGCTGAACTAATTCGCGCAACTGATTGACTGGCAGTGTGCTCATGCGCAAAAATCGATTCACCTGGTCGTGGCTTACATCGGGCAGATGGGCGGCCAAATGCGTGCAGGTGTAGTTCGTGGGCGTACTGAGCAGGTACTCGCTGTAAGCGGTTTGGGTCAGCATGAGCGGGCGGTTTTGCTTAAAGTACCCCCAAATGCGTAAGTCCTATGAAAAAAGCATCTGGTTTTGACAGGACGGATTGACGCCGCTTAATTCGCGGAATATCGTGCCCCCTCGCAATGACAGGCGATTCCTAGCTCGGTAGCAAATCAATCCAGCCATCCTCGCTCACCACCACGGCCAGCACGGGGTATTTGCTGCTGCTCACGTAGCGCAGGGCCCCGTTGTAGCGCGAGCCCCGGGAGGAGTCGCCTCTTTCGGTGGCCAGGCCGTCGAGGATGACGCCGATGGCGTGGCACATAGCGTTGGGCTCGATGAGCACGGCCCCGTCGATATTGGTGACGAGGCGCAGCACGGAGGGCGTCATGATGCGCGGCACCACGCGGAAGCTTTGGCGGGTGAGGCGTTTGGCCTCGTTGACCGCTCCGGTGGTGATAACCAGGATGGTACCGTTGGGCTGCTTGGTGGCCTGCTGGGCCAAATCCCAGAGGTAGCCAATGCTGTCGTGGTCGAGGCTGGGAAATACGATTCGCACGATGCGGGCGAAGTTTTCGGCCGCCACCTGGCCCTGGGGCAGGCGGGGCGTGTTGCTCACCACGCGCATGAGCACGTGGCCGGCGTGGCTCACCTCCCAGCTGTAGTGGTTGGTGAAATGCACCGTCACGAGCGGCTCAAACTGCGAGTCGGACTCGGGCACGAGCTGGCCCAGGCCAAAGACGTGCGAGGCATCCGAAATCAGGGCCGTATAGCCTTCGCTCAGTTCCAGCAGCTTGCGAATGGAGCGGTGGTCGCGCATGGGCACGGGCGTTTCCAGCGTGAGCACGGGCACCACGGCCGGGTGCTGGCGGCGGCTCACCAGCATGGTCCCGATGCCTTCGTCGCCCTCGTGGCGCAGGGCGGCCACGCCGTTGCAGGCGTCGTACAGGCCATGGGTGCCGGCGGGGGCCACGCGCAGCATCAGCCGGCGGCCGGCCGAGCGCAGCACTTCGTTGTAATCGCGGTCGAGGACGGGCTGGTCGTTGTCGGCGGTGTCGGCTTCGCGCAGGGCGCGGGTGCAGTCGTGCAGAAATTCCAGCACGGCCGCGTGGGGCAGGTTGGCGGGACGGCCCGCGCCGGGCTTGGGCAGCGCGTAGTAATTATCGTAGCAATCGGCCGACATCTGCAGCACCACCGTCACGAGGTAGCCCTGCAGGCTCACCGGCGTAGAGCAAAACGAGCGGCGGCTTTCGTGGCGGCTGGTATTAATGTTTTGCAGGATGCTTTCGGTGGCCTGGCACATCAGCTCGTACCAGTGCTGCTTCTCAAACCGGTCGTGGTCGTTGGGGTGCAGGTGGTACACCGAGCCCTGCGGGCCTTTATTGGCTTCGAGGGCCGTGGCATTGGATTTCACGTCCCGAAAATCGGCCGGCGAATAGCGCACGGAAACCGGCTCCAGCACTACGGAATCGGGCTCGTCGCCTTCCTTGGCCGAGGCAAATCCCAGCAAGAAAACCTCGGGCCGCAAATTGCGGTCGAGGAGATTAAAAACCCCCTCGGCAAAGAGTTGGGCAGAAACGCGAAACAGACTTTGGTGTTCCCACATGGGCAAATACAGAACGGCCGAACCCCGCTGCGGGCCCGACTTCAGCCCGAACTACGCAAAAAATGGCCGGATAGTGGTCTGCCGAAACAAATTTCCTGCCTGACTGCTTAAATCATTTATCCAAAAGCCGTATCTTCGGTACCACGCCGGCTATGGTAGCCGTCTCGCCCTCACCTCTCCAACTCCGCAAGCCTATGCCTTTCATCGACATGCTTTTTGTGGTGGTGGTGGCCATATCTTTTATTCCGATTTTGACCGGGTACTGCGCCGATAGCCGGGGCCGGTCGTTCTGGCTATGGTTTGCGCTGGGCTGGCTGCTGCCGCTGGTTTCTTTCTTTCTGCTGTTTGCCCTCATCGCCCGCGACGAACTAAATCCCGGCCGCCGCCTGCTTGGCGAAGCCCGCGAAATCCTCCGCGAAGCCGATAAAAAAGCTAAAAAGCTCCGTGTTTAATCAGGAATAAGGAAGGTTATCATCCTCATTCTTCATTAAGCGCAACGCCACTCCACGCGCCACCCACGCCCCGGTACTGAAGCAGCCCTGCAGCAGGTAGCCGCCAGTCGGTGCCTCCCAGTCCAGCATTTCGCCGGCCACGAAGGTGCCGGGCCGCAGCCGCAGCATCAGGTGCTCGTCTACGGCCGCGAAGGCGACGCCGCCTGCCGTAGAAATAGCCTCATCTAGGGGCCGCAGACCGGCAACGTGTAGCGGCACCGCCGTGAGCAAGGCCGCCAACGCTTCCGGATGCAAAGCCGCCGCCTCGGGGGCTACCTCGCGCAGCAGCGTGGGCACGGGTGGCCCCAGGTGCAGCGTTTTCTTCAAAAACTCCGGGAAGGAGGCTTTGCCGCGCGGCTGCCGCAGCTTTTGCAGGAGCGTGGCAGCGGGGAGGTCGGGTTTGAGGTTGAGGTGCAGCACGGCCGGCCCGCCCGCCGCCCGGGCGGCCCGCACCCCGGGAGTGAGGGCGTACACCGGCGTGCCTTCCAAGCCGTAGTCGGTGAGCATGAGCTCGCCGCGCACGGCCGGGCCGTCGTTCACACGCAGGGCAATGTTTTTGAGCGGTGCCCGGCCTACTTTTTCCTGGAAGAAGGACGACCAGCCTACTTCCGCGCCGCAGTTGGCCGGCGCGAAGGGCACTACCGGCACCCCAATTTCCTCCAGCAGCGGTACCCACGCGCCGTCGGAGCCAGTTTTGGCCCAGCTTGCGCCGCCCAGCGCCAATACCGTAGCCGTGGGCTCGATGATGAATTCGCGGCCGGCCCCGGCTCGGGTACTTTCATCGCGCAGGCGCAGGCCGGTAGCGCCCGCAAAGCCTAGCCAGCGGTGGCGGGTATTGATTTCAACGCCCAGCTCGCGCAGCTGCCCCAGCCAGGCCCGCAGCAAATCGGCGGGCTTGTGCGCCGCTACCGGAAAGATGCGCCCGCTGGTACCCACAAAGGTTTCAATGCCCAAGTCAGCGGCCCAGGCCCGCAAATCAGCCGCCGAGAAGTGCTCCAGCAGCGCCCCGAAGCGGGTGCTTGCGGCCCCGTAGCGCCCAGCAAAATGCGCGGCATCTTCCGAATTGCTTAGGTTGAAGCCGCCGTGCCCCGCCACCAGAAACTTGCGCCCCACGGTGCCCTGCGCTTCAAAAAGCTGCACTTTCCAGCCGCGCCCGGCCAGCCACTGAGCAGCCAGCAAGCCCGCCGGGCCGCCACCGATTATCGCGATGCTTGGTGAAGAATTAAGAATGAGGAGTTGAGAGTGAAAGGTGAAAATAAACAACCTCACAAAAGTAAATCCCTCATTCTTCATTCCTCATTAAGAACCTATCCAAATAGGGCGTCATGCAGAGCGGAGCGAAGCATAACGTGCTTTTCAGCGCCTATTTAGACAGACTTCAAGTGTAGCATCAAGCCTCACTTTCCTGAATCAGCTGCTTGCGGTAGCGCGCCAGAATAGCCGATTTCAGAATGAAGCCCAGGTAGCGGCCGTCCTCCTCACAAACCGGCAGGGCCCACGCCCCGTGGCGGTCGAGCAGGCTGAGGGTGTGTTCCAGGTCATCATTGGGGCCTACTACGGCCGGGGCGGGCTTCATCAGCTCGCGCACACTGGTGGTGCCGTAGTGGGCATCATCAAAGAGCGCATCGCGCACCGAATCGAGGCTGACCACGCCCAGCAGCCGCCCCCCGGCTGCCACCACCGGAAACAAATTGCGCGACGAATGGCGGAAAATATCCACCAGCTCGCCCAGCGTCGTTTTGGGCCGCACGGGCACAAAATCGGTTTCGAGCAGCTTGCGCGGGTCCAGCTGGGCCAGCAGGCCGCGGTCGCGGTTGGCATATACGTCCACGCCCTTCAGCGTGAGCTTGCGCGTATACACCGAATACGGCTCGAAGTATTTGGTAATCAGGTAGGAGCTGCTGGTAACCACCATCAGGGGCACAAACAGCGCGTAGCCGCCGGTAATCTCGGCAATGAGAAAAATGGCCGTGAGCGGCGCATGAATCACGCCCGCCAGCGTACCCGCCATGCCCAACACCACAAAATGCACCTCCGGAATGTGTACCAGCCCGCTCAAATTGATGAGCCGGGCAAAGAAAAACCCCGCCAGTGCCCCCGCAAACAGCGACGAGCCGAACATGCCGCCGTTGCCGCCGCCGCCCACCGTAATGCTCGTGGCTACCACCTTCAGCATCATGCTGAACAGCACCAGTACTAGCAGCAGCCAGGGGTTATTATCCTGATAAACAGAGAATATACTGCCATCCGTGATTTGGTCGGCGTGGCCGCGCAGCAGCAGCTCCACCGTGTTGTAACCCTCGCCATACAGCGTTGGAAACAGGAAAATAAGCCCGCCCAGCGCACTGCCCGCCACGAGTACCTTGCGCCAGTTCAGGCCCGGCCAACGCTCAAAAAAGCGGTCGAACCAGTGGTAGGTCCGAATCATATACACTGAAAAGAAGGCCGTGAACAGCCCCAGCAGCACGTAAAACGGCACCGCATCGACCGGCCAGCTGGTGGTGATGAGCACGAATGGCTGGCCTTCGTACAGGGCTTTCGAAATCACCGTGGCCGTGGCCGACGAAATCAGCAGCGGAATGAAATACTGCGCCGGCAGCTCCAGCAAAATGGTTTCGACCGCAAACAGCACCCCCGCGATGGGCGAGTTGAAGATGGCCGCCACGCCCGCCGCCGCCCCGCAGCCCGTGAGCAGCCGCCGCCGCCGCCGGTCCAGGTGCAGTATCCGCCCCGCGTTGGAGCCAATGGCCGCGCCCGTAACCGAAATTGGGGCCTCGGTGCCGGCCGAGCCCCCAAACGTGACCGTAAAAAAGGCCGTCACCAGCTGCGAATACAGCTTGGAGCGCGGGACCACGCTGCCTTCCCGGGCGGTGTTGTAGATGATGGGGGCAATGCCGCGCCCCAGCTGCCCGCCCAGAAACAGCTTGGTGAAAAGAACCGTGAGCGCAATGCCGATAACCGGGTACACCGAAAGCGCAAATACCCGGTTGGGCTCCGAAATACCCATGCGCAGCATCTCCTGGGCCCAGTGAACCGAGTTTTTCAGTACCACTGCCGCGAGGCCCGCCGCCGCACCCACCAACATGCTCAGAATGAGCATATACATCCGCTCACTGATGTGGCGTGCCCGCCAAAGCAATAGCGGGCGCAGCAAGCGGTGAACGGCGTGATGGGGCATGGGCAAGAAAAGTGAACGGCACTTTTACCAACGCAAAATTGGGAACCGTAGATGTAAACGTTGAGAAGCCGGCCTTTCACTACCCGGGTAGCAGCTTATTCAGTAAGGGGTTTTTATTATTTAATTATTTGACAATCAATTGGTTGTTTGCTGATAAAAGCACGCTGAATTTTTATCAAACCTTGCTTTATTTGGGTAGCGGCAGTCCCTGCACATACGTGTTTTTGAGGTGTTCACCCACGCGCAGCAGGCTTTCATCGTGCTCATACAGCAGGTTGCGCCACAGGCTCTGGATAAGCAGCAGCAGCCGCAGCGTCATCATTTCCGGGTCATCAGTACCCAGCTGTACAAAGGCCTGTTTCAGGAGGCTATCAATGGGGCTCATGAATCGCTGAAAGTACTTCTGTACCAGTGGCTTGCTAAACTCCTTGTCCTGCACTTTCCAGAAATCGGGCTCGTCGTGCACCAACTTGTAGGGCAGGTCGATGGTCTTCTCAATCAGCGCCCGGGGGTCTTTCTCGGCGAGAATGCCCCGGTTGGCTTCCACAATGCGCTGGAAGCCCTGTTTAATCAGGTACTCAAAAAGCTTCTCTTTGCTCAGGAAATACTTGAACAACAAGGCTTCGGAAACCCCGGCCGTCTTTGCGATGAGCAGGGTAGAGGTATTGTCGTACCCGCGCTCACCGAAGAGCTGCAGGGCCGTTTGTTCGATTTTAGAATGACTGGTCATTGGCCAGACCGGATGAAGAAGATGAATGCCCAAAATAACGGCTTCGGGCTGGGAAAATGCGAGTTTTAGGTAAGGTACTCTAAGCCATCCGGATTAAAAACCCCAATGGCTCAGATTACCCCCAAAAGGTACAGCCGGCTAAATCGAACGTATTCGATTTAGCCGGCTGTAATAGGCTGATAAACTGGTTGTTGGAACCCTCTAGCGCGAAGGCAACGTCATTTTCAGCAAATGTTTCCAGACGGGGTGGGAGTTCATCTGGTTAAACAGAACGTGGGAATTTGGCTGCCTGGCAAATGGGTGAGATGTTGCTCGGCAGCGAGACAAAGGTAGGGAAGCTTTTGTTTTCTAAAATGAGTGTTAGCTCACTATCTGTAAGTGAACACTCACTAGACTGATAATTAAGACGATAAAATTATTGAAAATATGATGTTACTTGCAAAGTAGTGGGAAACTGTGGTTGCATTGCCAAAATATGCCGAGATGATTGGCGCTTACCCAACCCTGCGGGTGGCCGGAATGAGCGCCAGGCAATAACAAACATTTGTTAGTTTAATAGGCGGCTGTACCTTTGAGCTACCCAATTCCCACCCTTCGCTTTCTCATTGTATGGTCCTCAATTCTGATATTGAGCAATTTGCGCTGTATTGCAGCCGGACTGCCACGCCCTGTCCTTGCCCGCTTAGCGCATGAGCAAGAAACTGAACAAGCGCCAGATTATTCTGGACGAGGCCGCTAAGCTATTCAAGCTGAAAGGCTTCGGCGGTACGTCGATGCGTGACCTAGCGGGCGAAGTGGGCATGGAGGCAGCCAGCATGTACAACCACATCAAGTCGAAGGATGAGATTCTGGAGCACCTCTGCTTTCACGTTTCCGATACCTACATCGCGCAGCTGGCTGATGTGGAGCAGATGTCCGGCTCGAACGGCGACAAGCTGAAGCAGCTGTTGCGCCTGCACATCAACCTGATGCTGGAGGACGGCGCGGCCGTGTCGGTGGCCAACAACGACTGGAAATACCTGACCAGCGGCAAGCTGGAGCAATTTAAAGACGCCCGCAAGCAGTACGAGAAGGGCTTCGCGGCGCTGATTGAAAGCGGTATCGCCGCCGGCGAGTTTCGGCCCGTGAACGCCTCGGTGGCGTTGTTCACCATTTTGTCGGCGGTGCGGTGGGTGGAGCTATGGTACCGGCCGGGCCGGGGCGTCACGGCGCAGGAGCTGGAAGATGATATCATGACCATTCTGTTGAATGGCCTGGCAAAAAATTAATAATGAGCCGCTTCCATAAAGTAAAAATCAAGCGCATTCAGCGGGAAACCCCGGACAGCGTAGTGGTATCGTTGGACATGCCGGCGGAACTGCGCGAGACGTTTGCGTTCACGCAGGGGCAGTACCTCACGTTTCGGCGCGAGCACAATGGCGAGGAGCTGCGGCGCTCGTATTCCATTTGCAGCAGCCCGCTGGAAGGCGAGTGGCAGGTGGCCATCAAGAAGGTGCCGCAGGGGCGGTTTTCGTCGTTGGCCGTGGATGTCTTGCGCGTGGGCGAGGAGCTGGACGTGATGCCGCCCGCCGGCCACTTTCACACTTCTTTACATCCGGAGCAGGTCAAAAACTACCTGTTTTTTGCGGCCGGCAGCGGCATTACGCCGGTGTTCAGCATCATCAAAACCGTGTTGCTCACTGAGTCGGGCAGCCAGGTTACGCTGGTGTACGGCAACCGGGGCCGCAATTCCATCATTTTTAAGGAAGGCATCGAAGGGCTGAAAAACCGGTTCCTGAACCGGCTCAGCGTGTACCATGTGCTGAGCCGTGAGCAGGGCGAATCGGACCTGTTGTTCGGCCGCATCGACCAGGCCAAGGCCGCGCAGTTTCTGGACAAGATTGTGCCCGCCAGCCAGGTTGACGAGTGCTTCATCTGCGGGCCGGAGGATATGATAAACGGCGTGCGTGCCGCCCTCACCGAGGCCGGCGTGACGCTGGATAAGATTCACTTCGAGATGTTTGGCTCGGCCAATGCCGGGGCCGCCGGGGCGCCCAAGCCCAAGCTGCCGCCCGTGGGCGAAGACGACAAGCATAGCCGCGTAACGGTGCAGCTCGACGGCAATACCCGCGTGCTGGAGATGTCGTACTACGGCAATACCATCCTCGATGCGCTGCTGGAAACCGGCGTGGATGCGCCGTATTCCTGCAAAAACGGCATGTGCAGCACCTGCCGCGCCCGCGTGACGGCCGGCAAGGTAGAAATGGACGTAAACTACTCCCTGTCGGATACAGAAATAGCCAAAGGCTACGTGCTGACCTGCCAGGCCCGCCCCACCACCGAAACGGTAGCGGTGGACTTCGACCAGTAGTTGCCAACGCTTTAACGCCGCCGGATGGACCAGTTTACGCCCGTTGCTAGCCGATTGTCGCAGCATGTTTTTGTGCGCCGCGTGGGCATTACGGTCGGCATTGCCCTGGCGGTGCTGCTGATAACGGGATTGCTGGGCACGGCCTTCGCCGTATTGCTGCGGGTGCTGGCGGCGCTGCTCATTGCGCTGCCGCTGCGGGCCGGCGCCGAGTGGCTGCACCGCCGCACCAAGCTACCAAATGGCCTGGCGCTGGCGGTGGTAGCATTGCTGGTGCTGGGCCTGCTGGGCACCATGGGCTGGCTGTTCTCAGCCCGGATTGGCGAGCAGGCCAGCCAGATGCGCGAGCAGCTGCCGGAGGCTTATCGCAGCTTTCAGGAGCGCATTGCGGGCACCCGCTGGGGCGAATGGCTGTCGCAGGAAAACCTGAGCTACAAGAAGATTCTGGGGGGTGGCTCGGAGTGGCTGGGCCGGGCCACGGGCATCTTTTCGACTACTATCGGTGTGCTGGCTGATGTGTATGTGGTGGTATTTCTGGCGCTGTTCATTGCCATTCAGCCCAAGCTGTACCGGGCCGGCATCGTGATGCTGGTGCCCAAAGCCGGCCGCGACCGGGCCAACGAAGTGCTGGATAAAGTGAGCTCAACGCTCATTAAATGGTTTCTGGGGCAGCTTTTTTCGATGACGATGGTGGGCGTGCTCACCGCCCTGGGGCTGTGGGCGCTGGGCATGCCGCTGGTGGGCGCGCTGGCGCTGTTTGCCGGCCTCGTCACCTTCATTCCCAACTTGGGGCCACTGGTGGCTATGGTTCCGGCTATTTTGCTGGCTTTCTTTAATGGCGGCCCGCAGGAAGCTCTTTATATTGTGCTGCTCTACCTGGGCGTGCAGGCTGTAGAGAGCAATATTCTCACGCCGCTGGCTCAGAAAAGCTTAATTTCGATGCCGCCCGCCCTCATCTTTATTGCGCAGTTGGTTATCGGCTCCTATGCGGGCATTTTTGGGCTGATTTTGGCCACGCCCATCATGGCCATCCTCATTGTACTCACTAAAATGATGTATGTGCAGGACATATTGGGTGATAACTCGGTTAAAGTATGAGCCGCGCATATTAACGGTTTCTTCGCTACTTTTGAGAAACTAACGCTTGTTAGTATTTGTTGACTTCCTATGGAAAATCCCACCCAGCACCTTACCCCCGAAGAACAGTTCCAGGCCCGCATTGATGCCGACGTGCGCATCGAGCCCAAGGACTGGATGCCCGATGCCTACCGCAAGACGCTGATTCGGCAGATTTCGCAACATGCTCATTCGGAGTTGGTTGGGATGCTGCCCGAGGGCAACTGGATTACGCGGGCCCCTTCGCTCAAGCGCAAGTCCATTCTGCTATCCAAGGTGCAGGATGAGGCGGGCCACGGCCTGTACCTCTACAGCGCGGCCGAAACGCTGGGCACCACCCGCGACCAGATGCTGGCCGACCTGCATTCGGGTAAAGCCAAGTATTCCAGCATTTTCAACTACCCAACGCTGAGCTGGGCCGACATGGGCTGCGTGGGCTGGCTGGTAGACGGTGCCGCCATTTTGAACCAGGTACCGCTGTGCCGCACATCCTACGGCCCCTATGCCCGGGCCATGGTGCGCGTGTGCAAGGAGGAAAGCTTCCACCAGCGCCAGGGCTTCGAGATAATGCAGACGCTGTGCGAAGGCGCACCCGAGCAGAAAGCCATGGCCCAGGAAGCCCTGAACCGTTGGTGGTGGCCCACGCTGATGATGTTCGGCCCCAAAGACGAGGACTCGCCCAACACGGCCCAGAGCATGAACTGGCGCATCAAGCGCTTCACCAACGACGAGCTGCGCCAGAAATTCGTGGATATGATGGTGCCCCAGGCCGAATTCCTGGGCCTGACTGTGCCCGACGAAAAAGTGCAGTGGAACGAAGTCCGCCAGGCCTATGACTACGGCGAGGTGAACTGGGACGAGTTCTGGGCGGTGGTGAAAGGCAACGGCCTGTGCAACCGCGACCGCCTCGGGGCCCGCGTGAAGGCCCACGAGGAAGGTGCCTGGGTGCGCGAGGCCGCCATGGCGCACGCGGCCAAGCGCGCTGAGCGAGAGTTGGTAGCGGCGTAGCATTACAAGCAATAATTTTCAGAGCGTCATGCAGAGCGCAGCGAAGCATCGTTACTGCACAACGCAATTAAACCGCTTGGATTAGTTGTGACGGGCAAGATGCTTCGCTGCGCTCTGCATGACGTTCTACTTCCTAAGTAATAAAGATGAATCAATCCGAATGGCCTCTGTGGGAGGTCTTTATCCGCAGCAAGCAGGGGCTTGACCACAAGCACGTTGGCAGCCTGCACGCGGCCGACGCCGCGATGGCCATCCAGAATGCCCGCGACGTGTACACGCGTCGGCAGGAAGGCATCAGTATTTGGGTGGTGGAGTCGAAGCACGTCCACGCCTCCAACCCGGATGATGCGGAAGCCTTCTTCGACCCGGCCAATGATAAAGTGTATCGACACCCCACTTTCTACCAGGTGCCGGATTCCATTAAACACATGTAATGCAGTACGATATGCAATTTGCTTCGACGGAAAACCCGGCCCTGGCTACGTACACGCCGGCGGTGCGGCAGCAGCTGTTTCAGTTCGTGTTGCAGCTCGCCGATACCAGCCTGATTCTGGGCCACCGGCTGAGCGAATGGTGCGGGCACGGGCCCATTCTGGAGCAGGATTTGGCCATGGCCAACATCGCGCTCGATTTGCTGGGCGAAACCCGCAGCCTCTACCAATACGCCGCCGAGCTGGAAGGGCAGGGGCGCACCGAAGACGACCTCGCCTACCTGCGCAGCGCCACTGAATACCGCAACCCGCTGCTGGTGGAGCAGCCCAACGGCGACTTTGCCGACACCGTGGTGCGGCAGTTTCTGTTCGATAACTTCCACTACCACTTTCTCAAGCAGCTGCTCACTAATGCCGATGAGCGGCTAGCTGCCATCGCCGAAAAGTCCTTGAAGGAAGCCACTTACCACCTCAAGTGGAGCTCAGAGTGGATAATCCGGCTGGGCGACGGCACGGCGGAAAGCCGCCGCCGCGTGGAGAAATCCATTACGGAGCTGTGGCGCTTCTCGGGCGAGCTGACGACGCCCACGGCGCTGGAAAAATCGCTGCAAGCCATGGGCCTGATTCCGGAATACGAGGATATTCAGGCCAGCATGACGGCCCACGCCGAGCGCGTGCTGACGGAAGCCACGCTTGCCATTCCGCAGCAGATTTTCATGCTGACTGGCGGCAAGGACGGCCGCCACACCGAGCATCTGGGCTATATTCTGACCGAGCTGCAATACATGCAGCGCACGTTTCCCGGTCTGACATGGTAGCGCCCGCGCCTCCCGCCGAAGCCCACATCTGGCAGCTGCTGGAAGAAGTGACCGACCCTGAAGTTCCCGTGCTCAGCATTCTGGACCTGGGCATTGTGCGGGCCGTGCGCGTGGAGGGCGAGCAGATTACGGTGAGCATTACGCCCACGTATTCGGGCTGCCCGGCCATGAATACCATTGCCACCGATATCCGGCTGCGGCTGATGGCGGAAGGTTATACCAAGCTGACTATCAACAATCAGCTAAGCCCGGCCTGGACTACTGATTGGATGACTAAAGCCGGCCGCGAGAAGCTGGAAGCCTACGGCATCGCCCCGCCGATTGACGGGACAGCCAGTGGCCACGTCCTCAATTTATTTGGGAAAGAAACGGCCGTACGCTGCCCGCTCTGCAAGTCGGAGCACACGCATCTGGTCAGCCAGTTTGGCTCCACGGCCTGCAAAGCGCTGTACCAGTGCGACGACTGCCGCGAGCCATTCGATTACTTCAAATGTCATAGTTGATTCAATGTTCAAATCTGTCATCCTGAGCTTGCGAAGGACCTTATTGCGGAAGAACAGTTTGCCGCAATCCCACTGATGCGAACGTGATAAGGCCTTTCGCAAGCTCGGGATGACAGGCATTTATTCCTGCTTTCCACTTCCTTAATTATGCCTGAAAACGACCCCCTGATTTTTTCGCTGGACAACGGCATCGCCACCATTCGCCTCAACCGGCCCGAGGTTTTTAATAGCGTGAATAAGCCGCTGGCGCTGGCGTTTCAGCAGCATTTGCGCGACTGCCAGGCCGATGCCTCGGTGCGGGCCGTGCTCATTACCGGTACCGGGCGGGCTTTTTGCGCGGGCCAGGATTTGGCCGAAATCACTGGGCCGGACAGTCCGGAAGTGGCCGACATTGTGGAGCAGCACTACAACCCCATCATCATGTTGATTCGGGAGCTCGACAAGCCCGTGATAGCGGCCGTGAACGGCGTGGCCGCCGGGGCGGGGGCCAACATTGCCCTGGCCTGCGATATCGTAGTGGCCAAGGAGTCAGCCTCTTTTATTCAGGCGTTCAGCAAGATTGGGCTGATTCCGGACAGCGGCGGGACATACTTTCTGCCGCGCCTTATCGGCATGCAGCGGGCCAGCGCCCTGATGATGACCGGCGACAAAGTGAGCGCCGCCGAAGCCGTGCAGATGGGCATGATTTACAAGGCATTTGCCGATGAAACCTTCGAGCAGGATGTGGCTGCGTTGGTGCGCAAGCTGGCCGCCATGCCCACCAAAGGCCTGGCCTACACCAAGCAGCTGCTGAACAGCACCTTCGCCAACGACGTGGCCCAGCAGCTGCGCGCCGAGGGCGACTACCAGCTTCGCGCCGGTAACACCACCGACTACCGCGAGGGCGTTGCCGCTTTCATCGAAAAACGCCAACCAACTTTCACCGGCCAATGAGAACCATCGGAATCATCGGTTGCGGGGCCATGGGCGCGGGCATTGCGCAGGTAGTGGCCACGGCCGGGCACACGGTGCGGCTGCTCGACCAGCACGCCGGTGCGCTGGAACGGGCCGTTTCCGGCATTCAGAATAGCCTGCGGAAGCTGGCCGCGAAAGGCAAGCTGACGAGCGAAGTGGCCGAAGCAGCGGGCAGCCGTCTGCACGCCACTGCCGACATGCAGGATTTTGCGGACTGCGAACTGGTCATTGAAGCCATTGTGGAGGACTTGGGGGTGAAGCAGCAGCTTTTTCGCAAGCTCGAAGGTGTGGTTTCGGCCGATTGCGTGCTGGCCAGCAATACGTCGTCGCTGTCGCTCACGTCGATTGCAGCGGCCTGTGAGCGGCCGGAGCGGTTTGTGGGCATCCACTTCTTCAATCCGGCCCCGATAATGCAGCTGGTGGAAGTGATACCGGCCCTGCAGACGCGGGCGGGCCTGGCCGAGGAAATGAAGGCCCTGGTGGCCAGCTGGAACAAGCTGCCGGTGCTCACGCAGGACACACCGGGCTTCATCGTGAACCGCGTGGCGCGGCCGTTCTACGGTGAGGCCATTCGCATCATGGAAGAAGGCATTGCCGACCTCGCGACCATCGACTGGGCCATGACCGAGCTGGGCGGTTTCCGCATGGGCCCGTTTGCCCTGATGGATTTTATCGGCCACGATGTGAACTACCGGGTGACGGAATCCGTCTTCGCTGCCTTTTTCTACGACCCACGCTTCAAGCCTTCTTTCTCGCAAAAGCGGTTGTTTGAGGCCGGCTACTACGGCCGGAAATCGGGTCGGGGCTTTTACAATTATGCCGCCGATGTGGTAGCTCCCGAGCCCACCCGCGACGAAATCCTGGGCCGCCGGATTGTAAGTCGTATCGTGGCCATGCTCATCAACGAAGCCGTGGATGCGCTGGCCCTGAACGTGGCCTCGGTCGCCGACCTGGAGCTGGCCATGACCCGTGGCGTGAACTACCCCAAAGGCCTGCTGGCCTGGGCCGACGAGCTGGGCCCCGCCACCGTGCTGGCCACGCTCGACGACCTCTACGCCGAGTACCACGAAGACCGGTATCGCGCCAGCCCACTGCTGCGCCGCAAGGTGCGCGAGGGCAAGTTATTCCTGTAGAACACGCTTTAGCTTGTTCATCTCAACCTCCCTTACCGGCGCAAGCTAAAGCATGCGCTACAAGTCAACCTGCTATGACTCCCACCCTCGAAAACTACACCCTCGGCCGCTGGACCACTGGCGGCAGCTCGCCCCAGGAGTTGCTCGATGCCAGCACCGGCGAAGTCATCGCCCTGGCTAATACCGAAGGCTTCGACTTTGCCCAGATTCTCGACTACGGCCGCCGCGTGGGCAACCCCAAGCTACGCAAAATGACCTTCCACGAGCGGGGCCGGATGCTGAAGGCGCTGGCCTTCCACCTGGATAGCAAGAAGGAGCAGTTCTACGAATTGAGCTACCGGAGCGGGGCCACGCGGGCCGATTCGTGGATTGACATTGAGGGCGGCATCGGTAACCTATTTGCCAATGCCTCGCTGCGCCGTAAGTTTCCGGACAAGCCGTTTTATGTGGAGGGCGAGCCGGTGAGCCTGAGCAAGGGCGGCACCTTCATGGCCCAGCACCTGATGGTGCCGCGTGAGGGCGTGGCCGTGCATATCAACGCCTACAACTTTCCCATCTGGGGCATGCTGGAGAAAATTGCGGTGAACCTGCTGGCCGGCATGCCCGCCGTGGTGAAGCCCGCCGTGCCCGCCGCCTACCTCACGGAGGCCGTGGTACGCGAAATCATTGCTTCCGGCATTTTGCCCGAGGGTGTGCTGCAGCTGGTGGTGGGCTCGGGCCAGGGCCTGCTCGACCACGTTACGTATCAGGATGTGGTGACCTTCACCGGCTCGGCCGCCACCGGCCGCAAGCTGCGTGCTCACCCGCGCATCATCGAAGAAGCTGTGCCGTTTACGATGGAGGCCGACTCGCTGAACGCCGCCGTGCTGGGGCCGGATGCGCGGCCCGGCACGCCGGAATTCGACCTGTTCGTGAAGGAAATCCGCAAGGAAATGACGGCCAAGTGCGGGCAGAAATGCACCGCTATCCGCCGTGCCATTGTGCCCGCAAATATGCTGGAAGACGTGCAGATTGCCCTCGGCAAGCTGCTGGCCCAAACCACGGTGGGCCACCCGCAGGCCGATGGCGTGCGCATGGGCGCGCTGGCTGGCCGCGAACAGGCTGAAACGTTTCGCGAGCGGGTGCGGCACCTGGCTCGGAACACGCCCATCGTGTACGGCAGCCTCGATGAGCTGGTATTGCTGGGCAAGGACCGGGGCGCCGACTTCGCCAAGGGCGCCTTCACCTCGCCCATCGTGCTGCTGAATGAGCAGCCCTTCAAGCACCTCGACAGCCACGAAATTGAAGCCTTCGGTCCGGTGGTGACGCTGATGCCTTACCACGACGTGGAGGAGGCCGTGACGCTGGCCAACATGGGCAAAGGCTCGCTGGTGTGCTCGCTGGCTACCAACGACCCGCAAGTGGCCCAGGATTTCGTGCTCGGCGCGGCCACGCACCACGGCCGTATTCTGGTCATCAACGGCGAGATGGCGAAGGAAAGCACGGGCCACGGCTCGCCGCTGCCGCAGCTCATCCACGGCGGGCCCGGCCGGGCCGGCGGCGGGCAGGAGATGGGCGGCATCCGGGGCGTGGAGCACTTCATGCAGCGCGTGGCTCTGCAAGGTTCGCCCAGCATGATTACGGCCATCACGCAGGTGTATCAGACCGGTGCGAAGCAGGTGGAGTACGACAAGCACCCGTTTCAGAAGTACTTCGAGGAGCTGGAAATCGGCGAAACCTACACCACCCACAACCATACCGTGACGGAGGCTGACATCAGCGCCTTTGCGGGAATTTCAGGCGATAATTTTTACGCCCACGTCGATGCTACTTCGCTGGAGGGCACGCTCTTCACCGGCCGCGTGGCCCACGGCTACTATGTGCTTTCGAAAGCGGCCGGTATGTTCGTGGACCCGCGCAAAGGCCCAGTGCTGCTGAACTACGGCCTGGACGAATGCCGCTTCACCAAGCCGGTGTACCCCGGCACCACCATCGGCGTGAAGTTGACGGTGAAGGAGAAAGTGGGCCAGGAAAAGCGCGACGAAGCCGACATCGCCAAAGGCATTGTGCGCTGGCTGGTGACGGTGACGGATGAAACCAGCGAAACCGTGGCCGTGGCTACCATTCTGACGATGGTGAAGAAAAAGAATCAGGAATAATTTGAACGTCAACAGTAAACGGTCATGCTGGAGTTGTTTAGAAAGTCACAAAAGGTACTCAACCGGTCATGCAGCGCGCAGCGAAGCATCTTGCTTGCATCGTTGAACGGGCCTGAGGATGCGACGGTCATGCTTCGCTGCGCGCTGCATGACCGTTCGGGGACTTTCTAAACAGCTTCGCTGAGCGCCGCCGAAGCATGACCGTTCTATTTTTCTAAAATAAGCCCCACCCACCCATGAGCAACACCCTCACTGCTGGCCACGTCGCGGCCGCAACCGATGCCGCCGGCATCACCACCATCACGTTTTTCCATCCTTCGCACAACTCCCTGCCCAGCCGCGTGCTCAATAATTTGGCCCAGGCCATCACCCACGCCGGGCAGGATGAAGCCACAAAGGTCATTGTCTTAAAAAGCGAAGGCGAGCGCACTTTCTGCGCCGGGGCCAGCTTTGATGAGCTGCTGACCATCGAAACCAAGGAGCAGGGCCTGGAATTTTTCTCCGGCTTTGCCCGGGTAATTAATGCTTGCCGCACTGCGCCTAAAATCATCATCGGCCGGGTGCAGGGCAAGGCCGTGGGTGGTGGTGTGGGCGTGGCCGCCGCTACCGATTATTGCTTCGCTACCCAGCACGCCGCCGTGAAGCTGAGTGAGTTGGCCGTGGGCATCGGCCCCTTCGTGGTGGGCCCGGCCGTGGAGCGCAAGATTGGCACCGCCGCCTTCCAGCAGCTGGCGCTGGATGCGGGCGAATTCCGTCCCGCCGCCTGGGCGAAGGAAAAGGGCCTATATGCCGAAGTGGTGGAAGATATCGCCGCGCTGGATGCTGCGGTAACTGCTTTTGCTGGTAAACTGGCGGCTTATGCGCCGGACGCTTTGCGGGCAATGAAGCAGGTATTCTGGCAGGGTACCGAGCATTGGGAAACCCTGCTCACGGAGCGGGCCGGCATCAGCGGCACGCTGGTACTGTCGGATTTTACGCGGCGGGTGCTGCGGAAGTAGGGGCATAGCAGATAAAAAAGCACGTCATGCCGAGCGTAGCCGAGGCATGACGTACCGGGTTAATGCATAGAGGTTTATTCTTCCATAATATCCTCGTTCCAGAGGGCGGGTTCGGCTTCGATGAACTCATTCATCATGTCCACGCACTCTTGCATGTCCATATCGACCACCTCCACGCCGTGGCTTTCGAGGAAGGCGCGGGACTCGCCGAAGGTGCGCGACTCGCCCACCATCACCTTGGGGATTTTGAACTGCACGATGGTGCCGGCGCACATATAGCAGGGCATCAGCGTGGTGTAGATAACGGTGTCGCGGTAGCTGCGCTGGCGGCCGGCGTTCGTCAGGCAATCCATCTCGCCGTGCTTGATGGCGGAGTCTTCCTGCACGCGCTTGTTGTGGCCCTGGCCGATGATTTTGCCATCACGCACGAGTACCGAGCCGATGGGAATACCGCCCTGCGAGCGGCCCAGGCGGGCTTCGTCGATGGCGGCTTGCATGAATTCGTCTTTGGCGGGGGGAATGTTGGTGGTTGACATTGGATGAGTAGTTGTCTGGTACGGGTGGGAAAAACTGCGCTGATGGGGAATTACGGCCCTTTTGGATAGCGCGTCGCGCAAGATACCCATTCTGCTGAGAGGATGGATTGACGGGGTTGCCCAGCGGAAAGAAGGCTTTATCGGCTGTTGTTGGTCAGCTTCGTAGCCAATTAAATGGGAATCAGCGGGTGGCTTGTATATACAGGAGCGTGGTGCGGTACGGGCGGCTCGGCGTGTATTTGTCGTTGATGATGAAATAGCCGTTGTTGTAGGCCGCGATGCCTTCCCAGTTGTAGCCCCAGTATTGCTCCGGCAACTCCCACAGCAGCTGCCAGGTGAAGCGGTTGTCTTTGAAAACGACATCGACCAGCCGGCAGTAGCTTTCGAATCCGTTGCGGTCGGTGATGAGTTTCGTGTTGGTGGTATCGCTGGCGGGGGTGCGGTAAACGGCATCGCCGCCGCCCCCTTTGAAGAAGTAGTTGATTGCAGTGAAGTGGTTGCTGCCCGTAGGCGTCATGTCCGTGATGCGGAATGGCAGCGGGGCGAAGGGTAGCGTGGGCGGGCTACCCAAGGCAGGGGCAGGGCGCTTGGAAAGTGCGTAGGCGTAGTTCTGGCCGGGAAAGGAGTTGAATTCGAAGAACGCAACCAGCTGCTTTTTTGCCTGCGCCATCGCCTCAAATCCGGCGTTGTAAATATGCTGGCCATCGGCGGTCAATGGCTTGGCCAGCGGGGTGAGGAAGGTGGTATCCATCACCACGGCGCTCGCAGTCAGGCTCCCTTTTAGCAGATAGCAATTGGTGGAAGGGGTGGCGGTTTCGACTGAAAAATAGATGTCATTTCCGTCGATGAGCATGGCTTCCAGTCCTTCGTACTGCTGCCCTGCGACCAGTATTTTGGTGCGCAGCGCCGGGAGCTGGTTAAGCGGGAGCTTCTGGTAAGGCAAAACGTACGCGGTATCGAGCAGCTTGCGGTCCAGGTCTGCCAGCTTCAGGGTATAGAGCTTGGCCTCCGCACGGTCCTGCAGCCGGCTTTCCGAGAGTAGAAACAGCTTACTGGAGCTGACTGCCAGCCCGGAAAACTGATTATCATAAAATTCCAGCTCTTTAGGCAGCGAAATGGAATGAACGGTGAACGGTGAACGGGGGCCGCTGCGCCGAAGCAGATAGGCAAAAAAAGAAGCAAATTAACCCCAACAGGTACTTCATATAAGGAAGCTGAACTGGTATTTCTTGTGATAATCAGACTGCCCCAAACCTGCTTCGGTAAAATGGTGAACCTTGAGAAAGTATCTGCGCTGTGCCACAATCACCTCGCACAGATGCCTTTATAGGGGCAGTATTCGCACTTTGTGAAGTCGTCGGTTTTGCGGATGGGTTCGGTGGGGTCGAGGATGCGGAGGACGATTTTGCGCACCAAGTCTTCGGAAACGGCTACGAAGTCTTCGCCGCCTTCGGTGAGGAAGCTGAGGTCGGCGGAGAGCAGGCCTTCGTCGATGTTCCGGAGCGAGAGAATAGCCGTTTCGGCCGTTTCGCGTTTCACGGTGTGGGCCAGCATGAGGCGGTAGAGCCAGAGCTGGCGCACCTTGTCGGCGCTAGTGCTGGGCTCGTGCAGGAGGCGGTCGGTGGCTTCGGCGGCGGTGAGCTTGTCGCGGTAGCCGCGCAGCTGCAGGTCGCTCTTTTTCACGAGCCCCGACTTGTAGTCCACTACCCGCAGGCGGCCGTCGGGTAGCTCATCCACGCGGTCGGCGTAACCGAACAGGCGCACCGCCAGCGGCTCGGCCTGGCCCGGCACATCGACAAAAATGGTGGCGGCCAGTTCCTTTTCAAGCCCAAAAAGGCGCAACGGCAGCATACCGGGCTGCTCGGTGAGGCTTTCCAGCAGGCGCACCACCAGGCGGGTGGCTACCTGGCCGTACACGTGGTTGAGGCCTTCGTCGGCGCGGGCGTGCTTCTCGCTTTCTTCCTGGCGCAGGGCGCGTTGCACCTCGGCCGGGGCCTGCTTGATAAGCGCGGGAATATCCTCGGCCGTAATCGAACGGGCATCTTGCTCGAAGGGTCGCATCAGATTTTCCAGCGCCTCGTGCATCATGGTGCCGAAGCTGCTGGCTTCGAGGGTTTCTTCCACGGCATCGTTTTCGTGGAAGCGGGCCACTTTCGAGAAGTAGAAGCGGAGCGAGCAGGCCAGGAAATCGTTGAGGCGGGAGGGCGAGATGTTGCGTTCGAGCACGCCACGCAGGGCGGCCAGCATCTCGGGGTCTTTTTCGAGGACGAGGTCGCCTTGGAGTGAGCTAAGAGTTAGGAGTGAAGAGTTAGGAGTTGAATCAATAGCTGCTGCTGCTTTAACTCCTAACTTTTCACTCCTAACTCTTAACTCCGTTGAGGGAACCGAAACGGTTAAATCTTCCAGCACCAGCTGCGGGTTTTGGGGCAGTAAGTCATTCTGCAGCTGCAGTAAGAACCGGCTGCGCTCGCCGCTTTTCATGCCTTCGGCCCCGGGCAGCACGTGTACTAAATCGACCCGTTGGGCGCGTTGCAGCAGGCGCCAGAAATTGTAGGCCGTGATGGCCTCCGCATCGGCATAAGTGGGGAGGTCGGCGGCCGTGAGAACGTCGTAGGGAAACAGCGACTGCTGGCGCTTGGGGGCCGGCAGCACGCCCTCGTTGCAGCTGAGGATGATGAGGTGGTCGAAATCGAGGGCGCGGGTTTCGAGCAGGCCCATCACCTGCACGTCGGCCAGCGGCTCGCCGGAGAAGGGCAGGCGGGTGCGGCCCATCTGCTCATACAGGAAGCGGCGGAACGAGCGCACCGACAGGCGCTGCTCGCGGCAGTCGAAGGCCGAATCGAGCTGCTTGACGAGGGTGTAGAACAGGTACAGGTATTCGGCCCCGAGTCCGGTTTCGCGGTCCGTATCCGCTATTTCGGCCGAGTACACCTGGCGCAGCAGGTCGATAACGGCGTAGCAGGCCGCGATAATGTCGTCGCAGTTGTCCCAGGTTTTGAACAGGGCCTCGATGAGCGGATGGTGCGCGCCGAGCTTCAGCAGCTCTTCGGCGGGCAACAAAACCGCGTTCAGGCGCACAATTTCGCGGCACACTTGGTCGAGAATACCGTGGTACTGGGGCTGGTCGGCCTGCTGGTCCTGCCAGTGCTGGTAGCGGCGCAGGAAGGGATGGCTCAGTAGCTTGCTGACGGCCAGATGGTGGTAGCGCGGTACGCCATAGCCGGTTTCCTGGCTGCCCTCGCGGATGCCAGTGAGGTGGACTTCAAACAGCAAATCGACCAGGTTGAACAGCGGCGTGGCCTGGAAGCTCAGGCCCATGGTCACGTTGTAGTCGGGCACCTCGTTGGGCGGCAGGCCGTGGAGCACGGGCAGGAGCAGGGTTTCGTCGGGCAGCACCACGGCCACGGTGGCGTCGGGGTAGCGCTGGCGGGCTTCGGCCAGGAGCTGGCCGGCCAGCTTGCCCTGCATGCTGGGGTTGGCCACGCCCAGGTAGCGAATGTGGTGGGGCTGGCCGCGCAGCCACTCCACGCCGCCGCCAAAATTATCGAGCGGCAGTTTCCACTGCTCGAAGTAGCGGCGCAGGTGCTGGCCGGCGCGGTTGGGCGAGCCAGCTTCGAGGTAAAACGGGTCGGCGTCGAAGTGCACTTCGGCCCGGCCGGCGTTCAGCAGCAGGCGAATCAGCTTTTCCTCGGACCTCGACAAATTCCCCAGCCCCACAAAAACGTGGCGGGCCGGCGCAGCCTGCGCCGGGTCTTTCAGCATCTTTTCCAGCTTTTCCACGGCCAGGCGGTAGGCCAGGCCGGGGTAGGCGAGGTGGTTGGCCTTCATGCGGCGCTGCAGCTCGTGATACACCCGCTCCAGCTGGTCCCAGAAGCTAAAGGAGTGCGCGGCGGCCTGGCTTTTGGGCGGCAGCGCGGTCAGGTCCCAGCGCTCCAGGGCCTTGGCTTCGCTCAGGTATTCGAACACCTTGTGGGTGTCTGCCAGGTTTTGGTCGAGGTTGGAAAAGTCGCTGAGCAGCATACTCGCCCAGCCCACAAATTTGTCGAAATCAAGACCGGTGTCGATGCCCTTCAGAATGTCGTAGAGCAGTAATTGCAGGGCAATGGGCTCTTCTACCTGTATGCCGGCCAGCTCCACCATGTAGTCTTCCATGGCGGCCACGCGCGGTGCCCACAGCGGCGCGCCGCCGGGCAGCGCCAGCGCCAGCTCGTTCTTCAAATACACCACGGCGCGGCGCGTAGGCACTATCACCACAATATCGGACAGCTCATCGAGCGGGCCGGAGCCGTAGCGGTCCAGCAGCTCGCGGGCGGTGTTGGCCAGGAAGGAAATCGGGGCTGCGCCCGGCGTGGCGGGGGCAGCAGTGGGGTAGGGGGCGGGCAGGGCAGGCATTGGGGTAAAGATACCAGCCCGGCGAGTAGCACAAACGCCGGCCGGTAGCCGGCCGGGCTATATGAGGGGGTGTTCCTGCCAGGGTGCTGCCTGGCACTGCGCCACAAAATCGTGCAGCAGGGCCAGCATCTCGGGGCGGGTGTGTGGCCGGGGTCCCAACAGGGCGGGCGAGTCGGGGGCTACGTAGCCCAGCAGCGTGCGCAAGTGCTGTGGCTGCGCCACGCGGAAGCCCATGCGCCACTCGCCAAAGTCGCGGTGCTGGCAGGGGGCCTTCACTCAGCACGCGGCAGCTGAAATGGCGTGGGTCGACCGCAATGCACTGGTAGTAGAGTTGCCGCACGGCTGCGGGCGTGCCCTCCAGCACTTGCAGAAACCGCCCATCGGGCGTGTACAGCAGGAGTCCGGTGATGCCTTCGCGCTGGTTTTTGAGGCGGCACTGGGTGAGCAGCGCGGTAAGCTCCGGGGTTTCAAAGGGCACCAGTGACTGGCTCTGATAAACAAGTTGGTACAAACTCATGCGCTTCAGCTAAAGGGTGAAACATTGAATCTCCGATATACATGGTACGATGGCTGCTTGATTTCATATCAGGAAGATAGACAAATAGCGGATTTTGAGTAATGTTGAGCTTGCGGTTTGCTCGCGCGTGAGCCTGCCGTAGCGCCGTTATTTGCCGTCTCAAACCATCGTTGCCTTGTCATGAAACAACGTTTCTACCTCGTATTAGCTGCCCTGGCCCTGGCCGCCGCTCCCGCTCTGGCGCAGACCACGCCCGCCGTTATCCCCGACCCCGCCCCGCCGGCCACACCCGACCCGCTCTGGCACAAATCCATCAAAACCGGGCTTGGCCTCAACGAAGCTCTGCTTAGCACCAACTGGCGCGGCGGCGGCGTCAATACCATTGGCTTCAACGCTTCCTTCAATGCCAGGGCCAACCGCAAAAGCGGCCTGCACAGCTTTGATAACGAAGCCGATTTCCTCTTCGCTTTTTCCCAAACCCGGGGCCTGGGCTACCGCAAGGGCCAGGACCGCCTCTACCTCGATACCAAATACGGCCGTGCCCTTACCGAGCGCTGGGATATGTTCCTATCGCTGAACCTGCTCTCGCAATTTGCCCCCGGCTATAAATACGATACCGATGCCGCCGGCAACGACCGCGCCCAGCTCACCTCCGATTCCTTTGCGCCAGCCTTCATTACGGCCGCCTATGGGTTTGAATACCACCCCGCTACTTATTTCCACCTGCGCCTCTCGCCCTTCGCCCCGCGCCTCACGGTGGTAAACCGGGTCGAGCGCTTCACGGCGGCCCTCGGCGATAAGCCCTATGGCGTCAATCCCGGCCACAGCACCCGCTTCGAGGTACTAGCCGCGCAGGTGCTGGCCGAATTCGACAAGAACATCAGCCCCAACGTCAACCTAAAGGCCCGCTACGTCCTCTTCGCCAACTACGAACACCTCAACTTTCAGGAAATCGACCACCGTCTCGACGTCAGCCTCACCGCCAAAGTGGGCAAGTACGTAAACGTCGCCCTCAACGGCATCGCCCTCTACGACTACGACCAGGACCACGGCGTGCAGTATTCGCAGGGCCTCACCATCGGAGTCGCCTACGCCATCAAGAACTACGCGGATGCGAAGAAGTAGCTGAGTTGAAACTTTTGCTACCTAAGTAGCGCCGGGGCCGGGAGGTGCCGGCGCTTTTTGGCGGGGCCATGCCCGCCCCGGCGGTCCCTATATTTGTTTCCTCTCCGAATTCCCTTACTCCTATGGCGAAGAAAACCAAAGCTCCCACCCCCGAAGTCCCTGCCGTTTCGGAGCAGCCCTATTATTTGCAGCGCGCCCACATCAAGGATTTTCGCTCTGTTCGGGATGCAAAGTTGGAATTCAAGCCGGGACTGAATATTATTATCGGGGCAAATGGGTCGGGGAAGACGAATTTTGTGCAGCGAGTGAATGGGGTGTAATTCAAAACTACGCGCTGCCCTTTTCATGAGTCATCGGCCCTTGCCTCTGGGCTCCACTAAGGGCCGATGACACCAGTCCGAACTTCTGCTTGGCGGTGGCAGCGCGTAGTTTTGAATTACACCCGGTTAGCTACTACCGCAACGCGTAAATCCGCTCAATTATCTCCACCACTTTCAGCCCTTCCAGCGCATTGGTCGTGGCGAAGCTGCGGCGCTGCACGGTATCCACCACGTTTTCGATGACCTGCACATGGTTGGCGGCCGAGCCCTGGAAGGGGCCGTAGTCGTTGGCGGCGTTGGTGGGGGGCAGCGGGGGCATCTCGTATTTTTCGAGGTGGCAGTACTCCACCTTGTCCATGTACTGGCCCGCGATGCGCAGGCTGCCGCGCTCGGCCACCACGGTGAGGGAGCTTTCGAGGTTGCGGTCCCACACGGCGGTGCTATAGCTGAGGGTGCCGCTTCCGCCGCGCAACAGGTCGAAGGTCACGAGGCCGCTGTCCTCAAATTCCGTAAGACCGGCGTGGGTGAAATCCCGGAATCGGGCCGAAATATTGGTGATGTCGCCAAACACCCAATACAGCAAATCGACAAAATGACTGAACTGGGTGAATAATGTGCCGCCGTCGAGCGCCTGGGTGCCCTTCCAGCCGTCGGCCTTATAGTAACGGGCATCGCGGTTCCAGAAGCAGTTCAGCTGCACCAGAAACACCTGGCCCAGCCGGCCCTCGTCGTACACCTGTTTCAGCCAGGCGGCCGGGGGCGAGTAGCGGTTCTGCATCACCCCAAATACCAGTCGCCCGGTTTGCAGCGCCGTGTGCACGATGGTTTCGGCATCGGCCTTATGCAGCGCAATGGGCTTTTCGATGACGACGTGCAGGCCGTGGCGCAGGCCGGCCACCGCCTGCGGGGCGTGCAGGCCGTTGGGCGTGGCTACGGTGAGGACGTCGGCCGCCGGCCCGGTTTGCAGGTATGCTTCGAGCGATGCGAAGAACGGTACGCCCGGAAACTCAGCTGCGAGGCCGGGTTGGAGGTCGGCGCGTGTGTCAATCAGGGCCGCCAGCACGGCACCCTCGTGGCGCGAAACCAGCGCGGCATGGCGGCGACCAATGTGGCCCACGCCGCAGATGGCGAAACGAACGGAAGGCGACGTAGAAATTTGCATGGTAGAAAATGCTCGCACAGCGGTTTGAAAGAGGGAAAGGAGGTCAGCAAAGCAAGAGGGAAAACACTCGGTGGACCTTCTTTCCCTCTTTCAAGCCGCTGTGCGAAATAATTATTACTTGAAGAACTCGCCGACATATTGCACCACATAATCCACCTGTTCCGCCGTCAGCAGCGGATGAATGGGCAGCGACAACACTGCCCCGCACAGCCGTTCGGCCACCGGAAACTGCCCCGCCTGGTAGCCCAGGTAGGCATAGGCCGGCTGCGCGTGCACCGGCAGCGGGTAGTAAATCATGGTGGGCACGCCGCAGCGGTGCAGGTGGTTTTGCAGCTCATCGCGCCGGCCGGTTTCCGCTACCTGAATGGTGTACTGATGAAAAACGTGGCTGCTGCGCGCATCGCGGGCCGGAATGTTTATGCCGGGCACAGTGGCCAGCGCGGCATCGTAGCGGGCGGCCACGGTTTGGCGGGCTGCCGTGTTGGCGGGCAGTTGCCGCAGCTTCACCCGCAGCAGGGCGGCTTGCAGGGTATCGAGGCGGGAGTTGAGGCCGATGTGCTGGTGGTGGTATTTGCGGCTCTGGCCGTGGTTGGCCAGCTGGTGGAGCAGGGCTGCACGGGCCGCGTCGTGCGTTATCAGCGCGCCGCCATCGCCGAGGCAGCCGAGGTTTTTGGAGGGAAAAAACGACGTGGTGCCCACTTCGCCTACGGTGCCGGCGTAGGCTGTTTCGCCATTTGCAAAGGTGAATGAGGCGCCCAGCGCCTGGGCGTTATCCTCAATTAGCGGAATGCCGTGGCGGGTAGAAATTGCCCGTAGTGCTTCCAAATCGGCACATTGCCCAAACAAATGCACGGCTACGATGGCGCCGGTACGCGGCGTAAGGGCTGCATCCACGGCGGCCGGGTCGATGTTGAACGTGTCGGGGAGTGCATCAACCAGCACTGGCTTCAGGCCCAGCAGGGCGGCGGCTTCCAGCGTGGCCACGTAGGTGAAGGCGGGGATGATGATTTCGGCTCCGGCCGGCAGGCGCAGGCTCATGAGGGCCAGGGTGAGGGCGTCGGTGCCGTTGGCGCAGGGGGTGATGTGCGCGCCGCCCAGGTATTCGCCCAGCTCGGCTGCGAACTGCCCCACGGCCGGCCCCTGAATGAAGGCCGCCGAAGTCATTACCTCCGCAACTGCCTCGCTGAGTGATGGTTGCAGCGCCGCGTGCTCAGCAGCCAAATCGAGCAATTGAATGGGGGAGGGCGGGGCCGGGAGTATGGACACGGATAATAAGGAGCAGGAGCGGCCCCAAAGATAGAAGCCGGTTCGGGGCGGCCGGGTTCAGCAAACCGGCGACGACTTCCGGGCAGCATAATTTACAGGCAAGCCGATGAAAACCGATGAGCCGACGACCACCGGGCGAGAGCAAATAAAGGACAATTATAAAATGAATTTCAGGTGAGGGTAAAATCGGTTTTGTGCCGTCTTTGCCAGGGTTTTGCGGCATTTAGCATATGCTGAAAATCGGTAATGAATTGCTGGACAATACTATTCAGGGATAACCTGTGGCCGGATGCTTGCGTTAAGCTACCCCAGGCGGCAGCCAGTTGAATGCCGTCGCGCTGATTCTTCACCAACGCAATTTGCTATGAACAACAACCAATCTTTCCTCCGTACCCTGGGCTTTGTCTTGCTGATGGGTGGCGTGGCGGTAGCCAATACCGGCTGTTCGCAAGCCGATAAGCAAGAAGTTTCGGCCGAAAGCGACCAGGCCTACAACGACATGGCCACCTTCGTAGATAATACGGAGGCCAAAGCAGATGCTGTGGGCGACGAAATGCAGGCCGACTACGACCGGGAAACCACCGAGATGAAGGCCGATTACGACACCAAAAAAGCTGCTACCGACAAAAATGTCGACAAATACGACGACAACCGCCGGCAGGAAATTGATAAGCTCAACACCCGCTACACCACGGCCCTGGACCAGCGCACCAGCGCCTGGGACAATCGTATGAAGGTGGGCGACATGGGCCAGTACTACAAGCCCACCAGCCCCGCCGCCCAGCTAACGGCTGCCAACGCTCGCACTACTTATGAAAAATTCGTGCAGAACGTGAAGAGCAACCAGGAGAAATACGACATCAACGACTGGCGCAACATCAACGCCGAATGGCGGGCAATGGATGAGGCCTACGACAAGGTGAAAGGCAACATTTCTGTGAATGACCTGGCCGAGATTCAAAAGGAAAAGCTGAAATATTCTGCCTTCAAATCCTGGGATAAAACGAAAATTCGCGCTAACCAGGGGGCTGATGCCGTAGCCGGCAAAGCCGACGAAGTGAGCGACGAAACTGCCGATGAGCGTAGCCGCGCCGGCCAGGCCATCAGCAATACCGCTTCTGATGTGAAGCAAGCCGGTAAGGACGTGGGCCACGGGGCAGCCGAAGTAGGCAAAGACATCGGCCAGGGTGCTGCCAAAGCCGGTAAAAAAGTAGGCGGCGCCGTGAAAGACGTATTTGACGGCAAAGACGATAAGAAGTAATCCGTTATCCGTAACGAATAGCAAAACCGGTTTTTGGCCTCGTGCCGAAAGCCGGTTTTTTTGTGCCACTGCCGGCCACTGCTTGGCGTTACGCCAGCTGCTGCAATAGCCAGTGCAGCTTCAGTAAATCGAAATGCCGCAGGCCGGGCGTGGCGGAGAGGAGCTGCCGCCGCAAGGCGGGTGCCACTGCCCGCAGTGCCACGCGCGCCGCCGGCGCCAGCCCCAGCCGGCGCAGCCGCAGCGCCGTTTGCAGCAGCCGCGAATCAGTTCCCAGGCCGTCTTCGCGGTACACCCGCGCCAGGTTGCACACTGCCTGCTCGCTTTTTTGCAGGAAAATGGCCGCTGGCTCCAGCCCGGCATGAATCACCGGATTATCGAGATGCAGCACGGGCACTTGCGTTGCGGCCAGCACTTCGCCGAATTTGGTGTCCTCGTGGCCATAGCCGGTCAGGCGCTCATCGAGCGGAAACCGATGGAAAATATCCGCTCGAATCAGCATATTATTGATGGTTAACTGCCCGTAAGGGGCCGCTTGGCGCACGGCGGCCGGCCGAGCTTCGCGGGCCTGGCCATAAAGCCAGCGCAAGTACAAGGCGGCCTCGGCGGGCGGAGCAGCCTCATAGCAGGTGCCGCCAATGAGCACCGCCGCCTGGTGCCGGGCGGCGGCGTAGCGGGCTAGAAATTTCGGGTCGGGTAGCAGGCTGTCGTTGTCCAGCAGCAGCAGCCACTCGTGTTGCGCGGCGGTTGCCAGCTGATTTCGGATTTTGGCGCGGCCCACGTTGCGCGGCAATTCGCGGTAGTGTACGCCGGGCAAATCGTTCAACGGCCGGTTCGACTGGCGGTAGGCATCAGTGGAGAAATCGTCCAGCAGCCGGATTTCCACCGCGCCGGGCCAGTCGGAAACCTGCGCGAGCAACGAATGAATTAACTCCCCAACGGCGCAATTATAAACCGGAATTAAAACGGATAAACCGGCTACTGCCATTTCGGAAATATTGCGGCCTGATATATGAAGTTTATCAGCTAAAACGGCGGGCTGAATCCAGTAATTCGCCGTCCTTACACGTCAGTACGCGGTGCGGATATTGCTCAATTAACTGAAAATTGTGCGTCGCCATCAAAATAGATGTGCCCGCGTTATTTATTTCGCCAAACAGCTGCATGATGCTGGCCGAAACGTCTGGGTCGAGGTTGCCGGTGGGCTCATCGGCCAGCAGTAAAACCGGCTCGTTGAGCATGGCGCGGGCAATAACCACGCGCTGCTGCTCGCCACCCGAAAGGCGGTGCGGCATGCGGTTGGCCGCGCTGCTCAGGCCCACGCGCACCAGCACGTCGGAAATGCGCTGTTGCTTCTGCGACTTGCCTTTCCAGCCCGTCGCGTTGAGCACGAACATCAGGTTTTCGGCCACCGTGCGGTCGCTCAGCAGTTGGAAATCCTGAAATACGATGCCCAGCTTGCGGCGCAGATAAGGCACCTTGCTGGCCGGCAGCCTGGGCAGCGAAAACCCCGCCACGGTGCCCATGCCGCTTTGCAGCGGCAGGTCGGCATACAGGGTTTTCAGCAGCGACGATTTGCCCGCGCCGGTGCGGCCCACGAGGTAGGCAAATGCGCCTTTCTCCAGCGCAAAGCTCACGCCCTGCAACACGGCCTGCTGCTCCTGCATTATCGTGGCATCGTGCAGCTCAATAACGTTTTCGGTCATACCGTTACAAATTCAATGGCCGCAATTTGCCGAATTCCAGTCCTGAAATCACCGCCGCCAGCTCTGTTTCCTTGCCTTCGAGGCCGTAACGGTGCAGGTCTTTCAGCGGCCGGTCGGCTCGGAAATAGGCAATGAGCACAAAGGCCTCATCCCGCAGCTGGATATAGTCGGGAATTTTAGCCTTGCCTTTTACTTTGATGATGTACATTCTTCGAGTTATGAGTTATGAGTTAAAAGTTAGGAGTTATGAGTTGGGATTATGAGCGCATTAGCAAGCTGACAACGAACTCATAACTCCTGACATTCAACTCATAACTCAATTACGAATTAACGCGTTTGTGGTCGGCCAGGAACGTGGCCAGGCCCTTGTCGGTAAGGGGGTGGTTTAGCAGCGCCATAATAACGTTGAGCGGGCAGGTCACCACATCAGCCCCAATTTCGGCACACTGAATGAGGTGCGGTACGTGGCGCACCGAGGCGGCCAGCACTTCCGTAGGGTAGCCATAGTTGCTGAAAATCTGCACAATCTGCTCTACCAGCTGCAAGCCGTCGTGGCCGATATCATCCAGGCGGCCCACGAAAGGGGAGACGTAGGTGGCGCCCGCTTTAGCGGCCAGCAGGGCCTGGCCGGCGGTGAAAATAAGGGTGCAGTTGGTTTTGATGCCTTTGTCGGCGAAGTATTTGATGGCTTTCACACCGTCCTTAATCATCGGCACTTTCACCACAATATTGGGGTGGAGCTCGGCCAGCTCCTCGCCCTCGCGCACCATGCCGTCGAAGTCGGTGGAAATGACTTCGGCCGACACGTCGCCGTCTACCAGCTCGCAAATCTGGCGGTAGTGGGCCATCACGTTGTCGATGCCGCGGATGCCTTCCTTGGCCATTAGCGAAGGATTGGTGGTCACGCCGTCGAGGACGCCCAGCTCCACGGCTTCGCGGATTTCGGCCAGATTGGCGGTGTCGATGAAGAATTTCATTTGTTAGCTATTAGCAGTTAGCTATTAGCTGTTAGCCGAAAAGGCCACCAGAAAAGTAACTGACAGCTAACGGCTATCAGCTAACAGCTAATAAAAAAGAATCGGCCCCAAAGCTACTCATTTACACGCTAAAAGCGGAATGAAGCAGCATCGGGGCCGACCGGAAAGGGCAAAAAAAAGCAAGCCAAAATCGCACCGCTACAACCACTTACCCTTGCTACCTTCCGGTCCTGGGGGAGTTCAGCGGGAGCTGGTCGTTCTGACTTGCCGATGCAAAGGTAATGCACAGACCACGGATTAGCACGGATTTAAGCGGATTTCACGCATTTTGTGGGTAGGCCATTGTTAATTGGAGGATAGGTGGTTGATTATGATTGCACTGAGCAGCCAGCAAATTTTCACGGACAAGTCCCTTCTGCCCATGCCGTCCCTGAAATCCGTGGAATCCGCTTAAATCCGTGCTAATCCGTGGTTAGCTTTGCACCATGGAACGACTTATCATCCTTGATTTCGGCTCGCAGTACACGCAATTGATAGCCCGGCGCATTCGCGAATTACACGTTTTCTGCGAAATTCACCCTTATACCCACGCCTCGAAACTCGTTCTCAGCGACGATATTCGGGGCGTTATTCTTTCCGGCTCGCCCTGCTCGGTGCGCGACGCGGATGCTCCCAACCCCGACCTGACCCACCTGCTGGGCCGGGTGCCGGTGCTGGGCGTGTGCTACGGCGCGCAGCTGCTGGCCCAGCAGGGGGGGGGCGAGGTTACGCCGGCCACCATCCGCGAATACGGCCGTGCCCGGCTATCCTCGCTGAACCTGGCTTCGCCGCTGCTGGCTGAGATGCATCTTGAGTCGCAGGTCTGGATGTCGCACGGCGACACCATTCAGCGCCTGCCGATGGGCTACGACATCATTGCCAGCACGCCGGAAGTGGCGGTGGCCGCCTTCAAAATTGAAGGCCAGGAAACCTATGGCATCCAGTTTCACCCCGAGGTGACGCACTCTACCGAGGGCAAGCAGTTGCTGCACAACTTCGTGGTGAACATCTGCCAGTGCGCCCAGAGCTGGACGCCCGACCACTTCGTGGACTCGGCTGTGGAGGCCCTGCGCAACACCATTGGCCCCGACGACCAGGTGATTCTCGGCCTCTCCGGCGGCGTGGACAGTAGCGTGGCGGCCCTGCTGCTGCACCGCGCCATCGGCCCGCGCCTGCACGGCATTTTCGTGGATAATGGCCTGCTGCGGCAGGACGAGTTTGCCACGGTGCTCAAAGCTTACGAAGGCCTCGGCCTGAACGTGACCGGCGTGAACGCCGCCCCCGAATTCTACGCCGCCCTGGCCGGCATCAGCGACCCCGAGGGCAAGCGCAAGGCCATTGGCCGCACCTTCATTGAGGTATTCGACCGCGAGGCGCAGAAGGTGGAAGGGGCCCGCTGGCTGGCCCAGGGTACTATTTATCCCGATGTAATTGAGTCGGTGTCGGTGCACGGTTCGTCTGTTACCATCAAGAGCCACCACAACGTGGGCGGCCTGCCGGAGAAGATGAACCTCAAAATTGTGGAGCCGCTGCGCATGCTCTTCAAGGATGAGGTGCGCGAAGTAGGCGCTGCCCTGGAACTGCCCGCCGATATTCTCAACCGCCACCCCTTCCCCGGTCCCGGCCTGGGCATCCGCATTCTCGGCGATGTTACGCCCGAGAAAGTGGACCTGCTCCAACGCGCCGACGGCGTGTTCATCAACCTCCTGAAACAGCACGGCCTCTACGAGCACGTGTGGCAGGCGGGCGCGATGCTGCTGCCCGTGCAAAGCGTGGGCGTGATGGGCGACGAGCGCACCTACGAGCGGGTGGTAGCCCTGCGCGCCGTAACCAGTGTGGACGGCATGACCGCCGACTGGGCACATTTGCCCTATGATTTCCTGGCGGAGGTGAGCAACAAGATTATCAATCAGGTGCGGGGGATTAACCGCGTGGTTTATGATATTTCGAGCAAGCCACCGGCTACTATCGAGTGGGAGTAGAGCATAATTGCTCGATGAATAATAAAACGTCATGCTGAGCGTAGCCGAAGCATCTCGCGTGCCATGGTAATCCAATCGAAAGGGTTTACTACCACACGCGAGATGCTTCGGCTACGCTCAGCATGACGTTCTTTTTTACATTTCTAATTTACCGTAACCATGCGCTTCCACTGCCTGCAACACCTGCCCGATGAAGGCCCCGGCCACGCGGCCGACTGGCTGGCGGCGCACGGCCATACGCTTACCTACACCAAGCTATTCGAGCCAAATCCGGAATTTCCGGCCTTGGCTGACTTCGATGGCCTGCTGATTCTGGGTGGAGCCATGAGCGTGCACGACGAGGAAAACCTGCCTTGGATGCGGGCGGAAAAGGCCTTTATCCGCGAAGCGCTGCGGGCGGGTAAGATTACACTTGCCATTTGCCTGGGCGCGCAGCTAGTAGCCGAGGCGCTGGGCGGGGAGGTGCGGCCCAACCATGCACCGGAAGTCGGTTTCTGGGCGGTGCGGTTTTCGGCGAAATCCTTGGAGCACCCGTTGCTGCGCGGCTGGCCCGAGAAAGCGGCCGTGCTGCACTGGCATGTCGATACGTTTACGGTGCCGCCGGGGGCTATTCGGGTAGGCATGTCGGCGGCGACGGCTACGCAGGGCTTTGTGTGGGGCGATGGCGTCATTGGCCTACAGTTTCACCCCGAAATGACGGTGCCGATGGTGGAGAAACTGATGGCGTTTGAAGGCCACGAGCACGCCGAGGAACAGGAGTTCGTGCAGACGGCAGCGCAGATTCGCGCCAAAATGAAATCGGTGTGGAAGGGGCGTAAGCTACTGGAGACGCTGCTGGAGAATCTGGTGGCGCTGCATGAAAGTGAAATAGCTTCGTTCAACGGCAACCTCACCCCCTGACCCCCTCTCCAAAAAAGAGGGGGCACCGGTTCGGGGAGGGTACTGTTTTCAATCGAATTTCAGAAAATGAGAATGTTAAACGGGTTAGATAATAAAGCTTGTGCGGAATAATGCGTTAGATTGATGCGCGAGATTCAGCAGTGGCCGAAAAGCATCCCAAGACGCATTGTTGCAAATCGTCTGTTTGTGCATATGAGCATTTTTCCCGCATTAACATTAATAACAAATATAGGACTTACGCAGTTGAAACACTAACCAACTGAAAAACAGCAATATAACAAATATACGTCTTGAATGCAAGTCGTTGATTTTCAGGTTACATAGCTTTTGAAGTGCGTAAGTCCTAAAATAGAGAAACGAGCATAACCGGTGCCCCCTCTTTTTTGGAGAGGGGGTTAGGGGGTGAGGTACTCTACCCTACTATTTTTCAGGTACAAAAACGGGGCAGCCCGACCTTTGGGGTTACGACACCACCAAAAACCCGTTCTGCCCCGTGAAGCAACACTTCGCTGCTAAAATTACGACGCTTTTGCAACAGGCCCCGTTTGTGGGCCACTTGTCCCGCCAAAAGTTTGTGGGCCAGTTCATTCTTGGCCTGATAAAGAGCCGCAACGTGCAATTCGGCGAGGTGGCCCAGCACCTCAATGACGCGGCCAAGCCCGCCTCGAACGAAACGCGCATTCAGGACTTTTTCCGCGAAGTAGACCTCAATTACGTACTGGTGGCCAAGCTTTTACTGAGTTTGTTGCCTGCGCAAGGCAAGCTGCGCTTATGCCTCGACCGCACGGAGTGGGACTTCGGCCAGTGCCAGGTGAACATCCTGCTCGTCACCGTCGGCACGGGCGAGGTCCACGTGCCCCTTTATTGGCACCTGCTCGACAACCGCAGCGGCAACTCCAACGCCGCCGACCGCATCGCCGTGCTCGAAAAATGCGTGGCCTTGCTGGGCAAAGACCGCATCGGCCTGGTCGTGGGCGACCGGGAATTTGTCGGCCATGCGTGGTTCAAGTGGCTCAAAGACAACGGGCTTAATTTTGTCATGCGCCTGCCCAAGCACCACTGCCTGACCCACGCCGACGGCCGGCGGCAGGCCGTGGCCGACCTGGGCCTGGTGCCGGGGCAGGTGCGCCGCTTCGCTCACGTGCAGGTCGACGGGGTTTGGGGGCAGGTCTGGGTCGAGGCCGTGGCGGCGGACGCGTTTGTCTTCCTGTTTGCCACGGCCGGCCTGAACCACCTCGAGCAACTCTATGCCAAGCGCTGGACGATTGAGCAATGCTTTCAAAATCTGAAAGGGCGGGGCTTTAACCTGGAAGCCACCCACTTGCGCTGTTTCCAAAAGCTGCGCAAGCTCGTGGCCCTGGTCAGCCTGGCCTACGCGTTTTGTCTGGGCGTGGGCGCGGCCGCCCACGGCGGCCGCCAGCCCATTGCCCGCAAAAACCACGGCTACCGGGCCGCCAGCCTGAGCCGCCACGGCCTCAATCTGCTCCGCCAACTCGCCCGCCCGCTGACCCTGCCCGAGGACCCATTGGCCCGCTTGGTTGAAACGCTACTGAACTGGATTACGAGGCAACTTGCTAAAAATCAATTACTAAAAATAGTAGGGTAGGGTACAGCCAGCCATCTTCCAGGCCATGGCCGGGGGCCGTTTTGTCGCCGCCCGTACCCGAGATAGCGCCACCAGCCAGAATGTACCCGCCGTCGATGGTTTGCTTGGCATCGGCCAGGTATTCGCCACTGGAGGTGCCAAAGGTGCGGTCCCATTGCTGGACTCCGGCGGCATCGAGCTTCACCACCCAATAGTCGAAACCGGTGTAGCCCGTGGGGTTTAGCGGCCCGCGATTAGGTTCGGTCTTATTGCCGGAGATGCCCGACGCCGACGACCCCGCCAGCAAATACCCGCCATCGGCGGTCTGGCTAACGGTGGCAAGGCGTTCGGATAAGGTGCCGCCCACCGTGCGGTCCCACTGTTGGGTGCCCAGCGAGTCGAGCTTGAGTACCCAATAATCGCCATCCGACCCGCCCCAGCACGGCTGCGTCTTTTCGCCCGAAACCCCCGAGTCGCTGAAGCCACCAATCAGGAAGCCGCCATCTTGGGTCAGCGACATATTTTTAAAGCCGTTGTAATCACTGCCGCTGCCGCCGTAGGTTTTGTCCCATACCTTTTGCCCCTGCGCATTGAGCTTTACTACCCAAAAATCGCCCCCTCCACGGCTGGGCCCGGTTTTATCGGCTCCCACGCCCGAGTAGGAGTTGCCGCCCAGCAGGTAGCCGCCATCGGCAGTTTGGAGTACGTTGTATAAATAATCGGTGGTAACACCCCCAATGGTACGGTCCCACTGCTTGGTGCCCAGTGCATCAATTTTTATCACCCAATAGTCGTCATAGCCTTTGCTGGGCTCAGACTTATCGCCCGAAATCCCCGAGGAGGAGGAGCCGCCCAGCAGATAGCCGCCGTCGCGGGTGGGCACGATGTCATACAGCTCATCATAGGAGCTGCCGCCGAACGTTTTGTCCCATTGCTTTGTGCCCTGAGCGTCGATTTTTACCACCCAGTAATCCCGTAGGCCCCGGCTGGGCTCGGTTTTATCGCCAGAGAGCCCCGACGTGGTGATGCCCCCCATAATATAGCCGCCATCAGGCGTGGGCCGCAGGATGAAAAGGTGGTCGTCGCCGGTTCCGCCGAGGGTAACATCCCACTGCTTGACGGGCACATTTTGAGCCCGGGCAGGAGTAGCCTGGAGCGCGGCGCATAGCAGTAGCAGGCACCAGTGCAGGTGCCTGGCTAGCCGAAAGGTAGAAGAAAGCAGCATGTAGTAGAAAGGGGAATCAGTTTGGGCAAGGGTTGCTACCGCGCCAGCTGCTCATCAAGCTGTCGGAAGGGATTCAGCGTGTTCAGGTTCAGCACGAAGCGGATGCGGTCGGTAAAATCCTGGCGGCTGGCGGGCAGGCCGTTAGCGTATTGTGAGCCGGCCACGGGCAGGTAGAAGCTGAGGATATCGCGCAGCACGGGCACTACCAGGCCGGCATCGTAATAGAGGCGCTGGGCGGGGCGGGAGGTCGATTCGCTGGTGAAGAACCGGTCATGGCTGGCCCCGAAATCGGCAAAAACGGCCAGGTTGGTCACCGGCAAATCTGCCTGAATATTGAGGGTGCTGAGCCATTTGGTATCGGCCACCGGGAGGAATCCTTTGAAGGCACCGTCGCGGTCATCGGTCTGGTGGAGCTGGGCCGTGACGCTGTGCGAAATCTGCTGGCGGTCGAGGAAGGCGGTTTGGCGGCGGTAGTCGGGGCTGCCGCTCAGGCCGAGCACGAACTCGGGGTTGTTGGGCTGCTGCAAAAAGCGGCCGCCGAACAGGCGCATCTGCACCTTCTTTTTGGGCGAGTAAAAGTGGAAGTAGCTGGCGCTGGCGCGGAGCAGCACGGCCTGGCGGTTGTTGGCATCGTCGGCGTTGCTGGCAATCATGCGGTTGAGGTCTACGGCGGCGCTCCAGCCTTGCAGGGCGTTGGCCTGGGCTATGTGGTAGTCTATGGCTTGGAACACGCCGGTGCGGTTGCGGTCTTCATCGGCCACGATGGTGTTGGCCAGCGTGAGGCGCTGTTGCGGGCCAACGCCCGGCGCGTGGGGCCAAACGAGGCTCACGCTGGGCTCATACTTAACGTAGCGCTCGAAGCGCTGCACGCCGAAGGCAATGGTGGCCTGCCGCGAGAAGTGCTGGGGCAGCACATTCAGCTGGATGCGGCCGATGCCGTTCAGCTCGTTTCGGCTGAAGCTGTACATGGGCATGGCCAGGTATTGCAGGCGCTTGGTTACCAGCGGGCTGTTGTAGAACGCCGCGCCGAGCATGAATTTATCGGAAGTATTGGCCCCCAGTACCGGCAGCCAGCTGATGGTGGCCTTGTCCCAGCGCTCCACGCTGGCCAGCGGGCGCAGGCGGATGGGTGTGAAGCCGGAAGGATGGTCGGCCACGGTGAGGCGGTCGTTGCGGCGGTTGAGCTCGGGCGTGACGTAGTTGGCATCGACCACGAGGGCGGCCACGTTGGGGCGTTTGAAATTGAGCTGGCTGGTAGCTTCCTCGTCGGCGGTGGGGTCGGTGTTGCCGAAGGGCGGCGTCCAGAGGGTTTCGAGCATCCGGCCGCTGGCATCGACCGACGATACCGGCACGGCCCAGGGCGTGGGCGAATCGGTGCGCACCAGCACCTTCACCACATCGTTGAAGCTGGCCAGGGTCTGCAAATCGGCGTCGTAATGCTGCGTATTGGTCATCATACCCTGGAAAAACCAGCCCAGCTTCTGGCCCGTGCTTTCCTCAAACACGGCCTGCATATCCTCGGGGTAGGGGTGTTTGAACTGCCACCGCTCGTAGTAGAGGTGCATGGCCGCGTCGAACCTGGCCTGGCCCAGGTAGCCGGCCAGGTATTTCAGCAGCGAGCCCATTTTCTGATACACGATGATGCCGTAGTTCAGCATCGTGTAATCGGCCGAAGTGGGGCCCTGCACCGGCTGGTCGAGTCCCCGGCTGGCCATGGCCTGGTAGGGCACCTGGTCGAAGGCGGAGGCCGGCAGGTTCTCCAGGCCAAAGGTGCGCTTCAGGCCCTGCGGCAGCTTATCGAATCCGTGAAACCCTTTGGCCGGCACGGTGTCGAGCGCACTCACACGCTGCTCCACGTAGGTGTTCACGCCTTCGTCCATCCACGGGAAATCCCGCTCGTTCGAGCCCAGGATGCCGTAGAACCAGTTGTGGCCCACCTCGTGCACGATGGCCTCGGGCTGGGTCACGGTCACCATCGGGTATTCCATGCCGGAGCCCGCGCTCAGCGCGCCATCCACGGCGGTAGCGGCCGAGTAGGGGTACTCGCCCACCCAGCGCGAGTAGTAGGTGAGGGCGTCGTTCACGTCCTGCAGGCCCTTTATCCACTTCGGAGCCTCTTTATTGGTGAAGAGTACCCACGACGTAACCATGCGGCCCGAGGGCAGGGTCACGCCGCTTTTCAGCACGTTGAAGCGCTTATCGGCAAACCAGGCGAAGTCGTGCACCCGGTCCTGCTTGTAGCGCAGGGTTTTGGTGGTGGCATCGGAGGCCGGGAATTTCAGGTCGGTGCCGAAATCCTCGGCGGTTTTCTTGCCGGCGGCGGTGGCGGCCAGGGCATCCATGCGGGCGCGTTCGTCGGGGTTTTGCAGCTCGCCGGTGGCGCCCACGGTGTAGTTGGTGGGCAGGGTAATGGTGACGTCGAACGAGCCGAATTCGGAGTAGAACTCGCCTTGGTCGAGGTAGGGGATGGGGTGCCATCCGCGCCGGTCCAGCACGGCCGGCTTGGGGTACCACTGCGTAATCTGGTAGCTCTGCCCCACGTGCCCAAACCGCGAAAAAGACGCCGGAATCTTCACCCGAAATGGCGTACTGATGCTGGCCGTGGCCCCCGCCGCCAGCGGCTGCGGCAGCACCAGCTTGGCAATATCCGCGTTTTTGGGGTCGAATTCCAGCTTCGCCGGCTGGCCGTTTACCTTGAAGTTGAGGCCATCGATGAATCCCCGGCCGGTCGGTTTGGCAAACTGAAACCGGCGCTTGCCGCTGCGCAATTGCTGCTTCGCAAAAGCCGTCGAATTGTCCTTATAAGCGTTGGGCCACAGGTGAAACCAGATGAAGGTGAGGGCCTGCGGCGAATGGTTGGTGTAAGCCAGGTCCTCGCGCCCGGTGAGGAAGTTGGTCTTGTCATCGAGCACCACGTCGATGGAGTAGTTAACCTCCTGCTGGAAGTAGGGGCCGGCTGCTTTGGCGGGCGTAGGCTTGGGCTTGTGGCGTTGGGCCAAGGCTAGGCCGGGTAGTAGGGCCAGGAGGCCAAAAAGGAAACGTGTTTTCATGCGGGGTTCCGTGGGGCGGAAGTAGCGCCGCGCCCTTGGGACGAAGCTACGGCGCGGCGAGGGACTGCGGGATATTGAGAAGCCGATGAATTGCCAGCGTTTGAGTTTAAGCTCAAGTATTATTGGACCTGTTACGAAATCCAGTTCGCTGCTCAAGTACCTTGCAAATACAATCGCATGTTAAAATTTAAGGGATGAATAAGATAATAGGTCTCTGCACGATGTTTCTACTATTCTCCTGCGAGCCGGTTCGTGAAAATCCTTCATTTATGAACTCAGCATTAATGGCCCGCAACCTGATTCGAATTTGCGTCGATTCCACGTTGCGTCTAGATAGTGGGCTTAACTCAGGAAATTATTTAGTCGATTTCAAACTAGTGAAAAACCTGAATAGGGAAGGGGTAAAACAGTTTATGCTAACAAGAAGTGAAGCCAGCGAAACCAATCTGGATTCGTTGCTGATAATAGCGCGTAGGTTCAGTAAATACAGTTTTGGGCTTCCCGAAGCTGTTATTAGATTTGAGAAAATAACTGTTCGAGCTGACGGAATGCTCCTTGTTGAAATATCCAAGATTCGGGCGGCGGATGGTTTCATCGATGCTGAATTACTATTAAAACCAAATGGATTGAGCTTTAAGTGCATTCGTAGTGGAATAACCCGTATTGGTTGAAACCGCAAAAGCATCCAGCCATATTGATGCCCAAATTCCATGAAAAACGAGCTTAATAGATTCGAGGAAGCACAAGTCGGGGAATACCAAACCGCATTATCCGAAATCAAAAACGGCCGCAAGCGCAGCCATTGGATGTGGTTCATCTTCCCCCAAATCCAGGGCCTGGGCCTCAGTGAAACAGCCAGGTTCTACGCGTTAGCCGATGCGCAGGCGGCAAAATATTACCTGGCTCATCCCGTTTTGGGTGCCCGGCTGCGGGAAATCTGCCAGGCACTGCTCAGGCTGGCTTCCAGTGATGCCCACGACATTTTCGGCAGTCCCGATGACCTGAAGCTGAAGTCTTCGATGACACTGTTTGCGTCGGTGAGCAGTAGTTCGGTTTCTCAGCAGGTGCTGGATAAGTTTTATGGCGGGAATCAGGACGATAAAACCTTGCGCATCCTGGGCTCGAAAGAATAAATTCAAAAGGTATTTCGCGACTGGTTGCAGTAGGGGCGGGGCTTGCCCCCGCCCGGTCGTTGAACGGAAGCGTTGCTGTGCCCCCCCAATGACAGGCGACGACAGGCCCCGCCCCTACACCGCTCAGTTTACTGCTCATGCGTCCTCCCCAGCAACCGCACCGTGCCGTAGCCCATCAGCAAAAACACCCCAAAAACCAGCGTCACGCCCCACGTTCCGGGAAAGGAGAACGGGTGCAAAATCCGGTTCACAATATCGAAAAACAGCGTGAGCGGGTTGGTGAGAATATCCCAGGAATTGAAGCGCAGGTAGCGGCCCAGGTAGATGCCGAAGCTGCTGAGCAGCAGCGCCACCGTGGCAAACGCCCAGCCTACCCCAAAGCCCAGGCGTTGCTGCACCAGCCGCTGCATGTCGGAGAGGGAGGCGTAGGCCAGCATCAGGCCGTTCCAGGCGCAGCTTAGAATGAGGGCGAGGTCGTACCAGAGCGGCACGCCGGGGCGGGTGTCGAGGTGGAATAAATCGGTGAGAATATAGGGCGCGTTGGGAAAAAACAGCAGCCACGCCGCGCCCACCGGGAGCAGAATGCGGGCTTTTAGCGGCCCCTTGGCCGTGCTAAGCATGGTGCTGATTGCGAAGGGAATGACGGCCAGAAATAGATTCCAGATGAGGAACAGGAAGGTGAGCCGGCCCGTCATCAGCACGCGGCCGGCCACCAGCAGAATGCTCAGGGTCACGGAAGCGGCCAGCACAAATACCAGCGTGAGCCGGGCGCGGGTGAAGGGCTGGCTGGAGAGGGTGGTTGCTTGCATAAGGTTAAAGTTACGGCCGAAGCGCCGTGCAGCATAGCCCCAATGTTACGCTAGTTCCGGCCCGAACGACAACGCATGGCCCGGCGGGCTGCGTGCCCGCCCCCGGCATTTATGGCTAATTTTGCACGGCTTACCACAGGGGCAAGCGTGTTTTCTGGTTCAATGAAGTTCATTCCTTTGCTGCGGCGGCCGCTCCGGTGGCTGGCAGCCGGCCTGCTGCTCACCAGCCCCGCGCTGGCCCAAACGCCGGCCCGGCCCCAACCCGCCGCCAGCCCGCCGCCCGCTAAGCCGCAGCCTGTCAAGCCGCAGCCCGCTAAGCCGCAGGCCGCCAAACCCAAGCCCACCGCCGTGCCCCCGGCCGAAGCCAACGTGCGCTACCGCAGCGGCAAAATCCAGCTCGACCAGGGCAACTACGCTGCCGCCCTCACGCAGCTGGAACCGCTGGCCCAGCCCACCGCCCGCTTCGCCCGCGCCGCCGATGCGGCTTACCTGGCCGCCGTGGCCAACGCCCGCCTCAAGCAGTGGCCCGAGGCCGAGCAGCTCCTCAACCTGCTCCGCACCGAGTACCCAACCTACCCCAACCTGCCCGATGCGCTGTTTTTGCAAGGCCAGGTTTCGTTTGAGCAGGAGGATTTCGACACTGCCCTTAAAGCCCTGGCCCAGCTCCCGGCCGATAAGCTGGGCCCCGAGCGCGAGGCCATGAAGGGCACCTACCTGCCCCGCATCAAGGAGCGCAACACCTGGCAGCGCAACCTGCGCCGCTACCCCGACGATGCCACCCTGGCCCGCGCCTACGCCGACCACCTCATCGCCGGCGGGGCCTACACCGATGCCGACCGCCCGCAGCTCGACGAGCTGATTGCCAAATTCAGCCTCGATCGCACCCGCTACACGCCGCGCCCCCGGCCGGTTTCGGTGAAGAAAACCAGCTACAACGTGGCCGTGCTGCTGCCCTTCGAGCTGAGTGACCCCAGCTGGCAGACCGTGCGCAAAAACCAGTTTGTAATCGACCTCTACGCCGGCCTGCGCCTGGCCCAGGACAGCCTCCAGCGGGCCGGCCGCCCCATCCAGCTCTTCGCCTACGACACCGGGGCCGACACCCTCACCCTGAAGCAAACCCTGGCCCTGCCCGAGCTGGCCGGTATGGACATGCTCATCGGCCCGGTGTACAAGTCGGGTGCCAAGCTGCTGAGTCGCTACGCCCAGGAGCACCAGATTATCTGTGTAAACCCGCTGTCGCAGGACGGTGATTTGGTGCTCGATAATCCCTGGCACTACCTGTTTTCGCCCAGCTCGGCCACGCAGGGACGGGTGGCGGCCCAGTTCGCCCTCAACGCTTTCGGGGCCGGCAAGCCCGGGCTGGTGCTGTACGAAGACAGCAAGGACGACGCCGACTTTGCCACCGCCTACAAGGCTACGTTTGAGGCGCAGGGCGGCAAAATCAGCGCCCTGCGCCGCTTCAATCCCGATATGGACGAGAGCCTCGCGGCCGCCTTTGCCGGGCCGGAGCTGGCCGCCGCCAGCCACGTTGTGGTCGTGTCCGACAACCGCCGCATCGGGCCCTACGCCCTGCGGCTTGTGCAGCAACAGCCCGCCGCCACGCGCCCCGGCCTGCTGGCCCCCGGTTCCTGGCTCGATAATCCGCGCCTCGACGTGAGCCAGCTCAATGGCCCCACCACCTACTTCATTCAGCCCAAATACTACGATGAGCAGGGGCTGGGCTACCGCCGGTTCCGGCAGCTGTACTTGCAGCGCCAGCACCTGCCACCGTCGGTTTTCGCCAACCAGGGCTTTCAGTTGTTAATGTATTTTGGCAACGTCCTGTCTCAGTATGGGTCCGACTTTCAAACCAGTCTATCAACTGCTCCGCCCGCTACGGGTGCCATTTTCGAGGGCGAAAGCTACTCCGGCGGTGCCCACGACAACCAGGTGGTGCCCATCGTCAAGCTCACCGGCCTGGAGTACCAGGTGATGCGCTAAACCAATTTGTAATTGATAAAAAGTTATGCTGAGCGCAGTCGAAGCATCTCGCGTGCAGTAGTAAATAAATCGTGACAACGATGCGAGCGAGATGCTTCGACTGCGCTCAGCATGACGTTCTGAACCGACTCAACCAAATTACATTACATGCTCAATCTCACCACTTCCGCTACCCTTTTCGAACGGGCCAAAACCCTTATTCCCGGCGGCGTAAACTCGCCGGTGCGCGCTTTCCGCTCGGTGGGCGGCTCGCCCGTGTTCATGCAGAGTGCCCACGGGGCCTGGCTCACCGACGTGGACGGTAACCGCTACGTCGATTTCATTAACTCCTGGGGGCCCATGATTCTTGGCCACGCGCCCGATGTGGTGCTCGATGCCGTGCGCGCCGCCCTGCCCAACTCGCTCAGCTTCGGCGCACCCACGCACCGCGAAGTGGAAATGGCCGAATTGATTCGGGAAATGGTGCCCGGCGTTGAGAAGGTGCGTTTGGTAAACTCCGGCACTGAGGCCTGCATGTCGGCCATCCGCGCCGCCCGGGGTTATACCGGCCGCGACAAAATCATCAAGTTTGAAGGCTGCTACCACGGCCACGGCGATGCTTTTCTGATTGCCGCCGGCAGCGGCGCCCTCACCGCCGGCGAGCCCGACTCGGCCGGCGTGACCCGGGGCGTGGCCCAGGATACCCTCACCGCGCCCTACAACGACCTGCCCGCCGTGGCGGCCCTCATTGCTGCCAACCCCAACCAGGTGGCAGCCCTCATCCTGGAGCCCGTGGTGGGCAATATGGGCCTGGTAATTCCCGCCCAAGGCTTCCTGGCCGGCCTGCGTGCGTTGTGCAACCATCACGACATCGTGCTCATTTTTGATGAGGTGATGACCGGTTTCCGCCTTGCGCCGGGCGGTGCGCAGCAGCTCTACGGCATCACGGCCGACATGGTGACGCTGGGTAAAATCATCGGCGGCGGCCTGCCCGTGGGCGCTTACGGCGGCCGCGAAGACATTATGAACTGCGTGGCTCCGGCCGGCAAAGTGTACCAGGCCGGCACGCTTTCGGGCAACCCCATGGCCACCGCCGCCGGCATGGCCCAGTTGCGCTACCTGCACGAGCACCCCGAGCTCTACACGGCGCTCGAATCCAGCAGTACCCGCCTCGCCGACGGCACCCGCCAAATTGCCGCCGACCTTGGCCTGAACTACACCGTGAACCGCGTGGGCTCCATGTTCAGCCTGTTTTTCACTTCGGAACCGGTCAACAACCTCGACGATGCCAAAAAGTGCGATACCGCCGCTTTCGGCCGCTATTTCCACGCCATGCTGAACCGGGGCATCTACCTCGCGCCCTCGCAGTTCGAGGCCTTGTTCGTGTCTACGGCCATCACCGACGAGCTGGTGGAGAAATACCTGGCTGCCTGCCGCGAGTCGTTGATAGAGGCGCATAGCTTGTAACGCACGTTAAATCTGCGACCTTTGCCCGATGCTAAAATTCCGTCTGCTAAGCCTGTTTTTGTTTTTTGCGGCATTTGCCCATGCCGAAACGCCCGCCCAGGCCAACAAGCGCCTCTTCGATAAAACCATCGACGAGCTGAATTTCCGCACCATGGAAACGGTGTATGATAAGTCGTTCACCCGGGGCAAGTTTCCGCTCACGCTGCGCAACGCTGCCGCCCGTCGCGCCTTCGATGGCTTTGGCAGTAATTCGGGGCTTAAGCAGCTGTTTTTGAACTATAACGGCATTGCTGAGCGGTATAAAAACCGTTTCGGCAACGGCCCGCTCACGCTGGCGGAGTTCGATAAGCAGCTGAAATCGGTATTGCTGGACAAGAACTTCGAGTTCTTCATCCACAACCTGCCGCGCGATGAGCGGGTGTCGCTCATCCGTGCCGAGCAGCGCCTCATTCAGCAGGCCAGTGCCCAGTTCAACGACTCCGGCGCGGCTGCCGGCCCCGCCGTGCCCACCGCCGACAGCTACGCCCAGCCCGAAGCGCCCGTAACGGCCCCTCTCACCACCAACGACGCCGACGGCGCGGGGCCGGAAACCGCCCCCGCCACCGTGTCCGACGAGGCCCCGCTCACCAGCGCCTCCGTGGTGCCGGCCGGCCCGGCTCCGCACCACGACTGGCTCGACTACTTCACCCTGTTGCTGAGCCTGGCCAGTGCCGGCATGCTCTTCCACCTCATTGCCAATGTGTTGCCCACCCTGAGCCGGCGCATCAATAACCTCTCAGCCGACCCGGAGCCCGAACCCGAGCCCCGCAGTCTGGCCAGTCGCCTGCGGCCCACCCGCCGCCCCGGCCTGCGCGAAGACCGGTACGAAGACGATGACGACGAGGAAGCCGAGGGCCAGCCCGCCGAACCTTACCGGCACGACGACGACTAATTAAATAAACTGGCCGTCATGCAGCGCGCAGCGAAGCATCTTTACCTCTGTAGTAAACCATTTGATTGAATTGCGTTGCGCGGTAAAGATGCTTCGCTACGCGCTACATGACGGCCTTATGACGTTATGCATTCCTAAAAATACCCCATTCAATGATTCTTACCGACCAGCAAATTCTCGCGGAAATCGAAAAAGGCACCATCGTCATCCAGCCCTACGACCGCAGCTGCCTGGGCACCAACTCCTACGATGTGCACCTGGGCAAGTACCTCGCCACCTACCGCGATGAGGTGCTCGACGCCCGCAAGCACAACGAAATCGACACCTTTGAAATCCCCGAAGCTGAAGGCTACGTGCTCCAGCCCGGCCGCCTCTACCTGGGCGTGACGCAGGAATACACCGAAACCCACGCCACCGTGCCCTTTCTCGAAGGCAAGAGCAGCGTGGGCCGCCTCGGTATTGATATCCACGCCACCGCCGGCAAGGGCGACGTGGGCTTCTGCAATCATTGGACGCTGGAAATCAGCGTGTCGATGCCCGTGCGGGTGTACCGGAACATGCCCATCGGCCAGCTGATTTACTTCACCGTGCAGGGCAACGTCGATACCCTCTACAACCACAAGCAGAGCGCCAAATACAACAATAAAACCGACAAGCCGGTGGAGTCGATGATGTGGAAAAATAAGTGGTAAGACATAGCATTAAGGTAATGTAGGGACGGTAAATCCGAACCGTGCTGCGCCTTTTTGCGTTGAATTCGGTGACCGCGCTGTCCATGGCTGGCCCGGTCCTTGCGTAAGTGTGCAACTGAAACCCCTACGACGATGACAATGAAAACTGCTTTTGCCTCTCTCTTTCTGGCGCTCCTGGTCGGTTCTGCTACCGCCCAGCAGGGACCGAACAGCACCGTTGCCGTGCAGGACAAAACCCAGCCCAGCCCCCGCCTCAACTCCGTGCAGGCCCGTGCCGACCGCCTGAGTGAGCAGATGGTGCGCGACCTGCACCTGAATAACTATCAGGCCACCAAGCTCCGGGCCGTGAATGCCGACAAAGTCTCCAAAATGGCGGTCATCGAGCGCCGAAACGCCGGCAATCAGAAGCTGATTGACGAGCAGTGCAATGGCGTGTGTAAAGAGCGGGACAAGGAGTTCCAGGCTTTCCTCAGCAACGACCAGTACAGCAGCTACTTCGGTACCCGTGGCGTGTATAATAAGACTGACCGCGATTTCGCCAGTCAGTCGTCCACCATCCTCCTCACCAATTCGGTGCAGAACCCGTTGCCGGCCCGCGCCAATGACGCTTCTATCGCCCCAACCAGCACCAAGCCCACCAACCGCCCCGCCGGTAACCTGGGCCGCAACGCCCGGTAACTTGTAGCGCATACTTTCGCTTGCGCCCTGAATGTAAAAAGCCCCGTCGGATATTTCCGGCTTGTCCTTACCCAAAACTCAAACGCCCTTCCGGCCATGTGGCTGGAAGGGCGTTTTTGCGCGGTTGCCTATCAGGTTTGCCGCTTTTCAAGCGGATTCAGCCAGCAAAAAGGGGCCTTGGCGTTACCTCGGAGAAGTCGGGAAAAGATTTGGGTAAGGACAAGTCGGATATTTCCGGCGGGGCTTTTTGATGGTTCAATCCAACGAGTGCACAAGCTAAAGCATGTGCTACAGGCGCTCCTGGGTTTGTTCCTGCTTGTCGAGGTATTCGGACAGCTCCTTGCAGAGTGCACGCATTTTGTTGGCCATTTCCTTGTCATCGGTAGCCGTCACAATGTTTTCGGCCATTGAGCCGATGTTATCGACCACGAAGCGCTTCATCTCGTCCACGGGCATGTCCTTGGTCCAGAGGTCGATTTTCATGGTGCCGGCCTGCTCCCGGTCCCACAGCGCAATGTTGATGGCTTTGGCGAAGTGGATATCCGGCCCCGCATCGGTAGCCGTCCAGCTAATCGCCTCGGGAACCTTGTTGTCGTCGAGGGCGATGCTAAAGCGGATTTCTGATTTTTTCATCACTGATTTTTAAATTGATTAACCGTGATTTCGCTGATTTATCTTTTGTGAATCGGGCCTTATGCAAAAAGAGCAATGGGCTGAACCGCGCCAACCTCAATTAGCGAAATCACAGCTAATCAGCGAAAATCAGCGATTTAGACGTAGTTATTAAGCATCACCGGCATCACCAGCATCAGGATGCTTTCGTTGTCGTCGGGGGTGGTGGGCATGAGGAGGCCGGCGCGGTTGGGCGTGCTCAGCTCCAGGGTGATTTCCTCGGAGTCGATGTTCGAGAGCATTTCCTTTAAGAAACGGGCGTTGAAGCCAATTTCCATGTCCTCGCCGTCGTACTGGCAAGCCAGTGTTTCCTTGGCTTCGTTGCTGAAATCGAGGTCTTCGGCCGAAACTACCAGCTCGGAGCCAGCCAGTCGCAGGCGCACTTGGTGGGTAGTCTTATTGGAATAGATGCTGATGCGACTCACCGAACTTAGCAACTCGGCGCGGTTGATGATGAGTTTGTTGGGGTTGCTCACCGGAATCACGTTTTCGTAGTCCGGGTACCGTTCGTCAATCAGGCGGCACACGAGGCGCATCTGGTTGAAGGAGAAGAAGGCGTTGCTCTGATTGAACTCCATCTTCACCGGCGTGGCCTCCGAGGGCAGCGTGCCTTTCAGCAGGTTGAAGGCTTTGCGCGGGATGATGAGGTTGGCGGTCTGGCCGGCACCCACGTCCTGGCGGCGGTAGCGCAGCAGGCGGTGCCCGTCGGTGGCCACGAAGGTCACCTGCGAGTCGGCCAGCTGCACTAGAATACCGGTCATGGCCGGGCGCAGCTCGTCGGTGCTCACCGCGAAGATAGTTTTGTTGATGGCCCGGGCCAGCGACGACGACGGCATCTCAATCGGCGAAGAGCCTTTCACCACCGGCACGCGGGGGAAATCGGCGGCATTCTCGCCGGCTAACTTGTAGCGGCCATTGGCCGAGCTGATTTCGATGGTGTAGGTTTCCTCGTCCAGCGTGAAGGTGACGGGCTGGTCGGGCAGGTTCTTGAGGGTGTCGAGCAGGATGCGGGCGGGCGCGGCGATGCGGCCGGTGTCGCGGGCCTCCACGGGCAGCTCGGTAATCATGCTCGTCTCCAGGTCGGAAGCCGTGATGGTGAGCTTGCCGGCCTCAATCTCAAAGAGAAAATTCTCCAGGATGGGCACCACGGGGTTGTTCGTAACCACGCCGTTTATGCTTTGCAGCTGCTTGAGCAGCGCGGAGGAGGATACAATGAATTTCATGGTGCGAGGCTAGGGCTAGGAATAAGGGAGGGCAAAGATACGGGGTGGGGTTGGGCTTTGGAAGGGCGGCCGGTATTTGTGAACGGCTATTCCGGCAATGCCGTTTCTTTGAGGACAGGCCGTATATTTAACAGCCTTAACGTAATCTGCTATGACCCGCGAAACCGTAAACCAAGCCATTAGCTCGTTGCCTCAAAACTTTGATTTGGATGCGTTAGTCGAGCGGCTGATTTTTATTGAAAAGGTCGAAGAAGGCTTGGCGCAGCTTGACCGGGGCGAATCGAAAACGCAGGAAGAGGTAGAGCAGCTGGTGAAATCATGGCGCAAGTAGTCTGGGCTAACGCGGCCATTGACGATTTGCAGCGGCTGCGGGAATACTTCACCCCAGCCTCTCCAAGATTCGCGGAGAAGCTGATGGACCAGTTATTGCCCGTACCCGAATGCTGGCTGATTTCCCCCAAAGCGGCAGGATGGTGCCTGAATTTGAAAACACGCAATTGCGGGAAGTACGGTCAGGTAATTATCGGATTATTTATCGACTGGAGCGAATCGATAAAGTGGAGATTGCGCGGATATTCCACAGTGCCCAGCTATTAGAGGAGCTTTAGCTTTTCAGCCACTCTCGTATCTGCACCACGATTGCGAGAATTACCAAACTGCCTACTGCCAAAGCTAGTAGTGCGGCTATGGTGTTGAGTTACTCTACCCTACTATTTTTAGTAATTGATTTTTAGCAAGTTGCCTCGTAATCCAGTTCAGTAGCGTTTCAACCAAGCGGGCCAATGGGTCCTCGGGCAGGGTCAGCGGGCGGGCGAGTTGGCGGAGCAGATTGAGGCCGTGGCGGCTCAGGCTGGCGGCCCGGTAGCCGTGGTTTTTGCGGGCAATGGGCTGGCGGCCGCCGTGGGCGGCCGCGCCCACGCCCAGACAAAACGCGTAGGCCAGGCTGACCAGGGCCACGAGCTTGCGCAGCTTTTGGAAACAGCGCAAGTGGGTGGCTTCCAGGTTAAAGCCCCGCCCTTTCAGATTTTGAAAGCATTGCTCAATCGTCCAGCGCTTGGCATAGAGTTGCTCGAGGTGGTTCAGACCGGCCGTGGCAAACAGGAAGACAAACGCGTCCGCCGCCACGGCCTTGACCCAGACCTGCCCCCAGACTCCGTCGACCTGCACGTGGGCGAAGCGGCGCACCTGCCCCGGCACCAGGCCCAGGTCGGCCACGGCCTGCCGCCGGCCGTCGGCGTGGGTCAGGCAGTGGTGCTTGGGCAGGCGCATGACAAAATTAAGCCCATTGTCTTTGAGCCACTTGAACCACGCATGGCCGACAAATTCCCGGTCGCCCACGACCAGGCCGATGCGGTCTTTGCCCAGCAAGGCCAGGCACTTTTCGAGCACCGCGATGCGGTCGGCGGCGTTGGAGTTGCCGCTGCGGTTGTCGAGCAGGTGCCAATAAAGGGGCACGTGGACCTCGCCCGTGCCGACGGTGACGAGCAGGATGTTCACTTGGCACTGGCCGAAGTCCCACTCCGTGCGGTCGAGGCATAAGCGCAGCTTGCCCTGCGCAGGCAACAAACTCAGTAAAATCCTGGCCACCAGTACGTAATTGAGGTCTACTTCGCGGAAAAAGTCCTGAATGCGCGTTTCGTTCGAGGCGGGCTTGGCCGCGTCATTGAGGTGCTGGGCCACCTCGCCGAATTGCACGTTGCGGCTCTTTATCAGGCCAAGAATAAACTGGCCCACAAACTTTTGGCGGGACAAGTGGCCCACAAACGGGGCCTGCTGCAAAAGCGTCGTAATTTTAGCGGCGAAGTGTTGCTTCACGGGGCAGAACGGGTTTTTGGTGGTGTCGTAACCCCAAAGGTCGGGCTGCCCCGTTTTTGTACCTGAAAAATAGTAGGGTAGAGTAGTGTTGAGTAATACTACTCTACCCTACTATTTTTAGTAATTGATTTTTAGCAAGTTGCCTCGTAATCCAGTTCAGTAGCGTTTCAACCAAGCGGGCCAATGGGTCCTCGGGCAGGGTCAGCGGGCGGGCGAGTTGGCGGAGCAGATTGAGGCCGTGGCGGCTCAGGCTGGCGGCCCGGTAGCCGTGGTTTTTGCGGGCAATGGGCTGGCGGCCGCCGTGGGCGGCCGCGCCCACGCCCAGACAAAACGCGTAGGCCAGGCTGACCAGGGCCACGAGCTTGCGCAGCTTTTGGAAACAGCGCAAGTGGGTGGCTTCCAGGTTAAAGCCCCGCCCTTTCAGATTTTGAAAGCATTGCTCAATCGTCCAGCGCTTGGCATAGAGTTGCTCGAGGTGGTTCAGACCGGCCGTGGCAAACAGGAAGACAAACGCGTCCGCCGCCACGGCCTTGACCCAGACCTGCCCCCAGACTCCGTCGACCTGCACGTGGGCGAAGCGGCGCACCTGCCCCGGCACCAGGCCCAGGTCGGCCACGGCCTGCCGCCGGCCGTCGGCGTGGGTCAGGCAGTGGTGCTTGGGCAGGCGCATGACAAAATTAAGCCCATTGTCTTTGAGCCACTTGAACCACGCATGGCCGACAAATTCCCGGTCGCCCACGACCAGGCCGATGCGGTCTTTGCCCAGCAAGGCCAGGCACTTTTCGAGCACCGCGATGCGGTCGGCGGCGTTGGAGTTGCCGCTGCGGTTGTCGAGCAGGTGCCAATAAAGGGGCACGTGGACCTCGCCCGTGCCGACGGTGACGAGCAGGATGTTCACTTGGCACTGGCCGAAGTCCCACTCCGTGCGGTCGAGGCATAAGCGCAGCTTGCCCTGCGCAGGCAACAAACTCAGTAAAATCCTGGCCACCAGTACGTAATTGAGGTCTACTTCGCGGAAAAAGTCCTGAATGCGCGTTTCGTTCGAGGCGGGCTTGGCCGCGTCATTGAGGTGCTGGGCCACCTCGCCGAATTGCACGTTGCGGCTCTTTATCAGGCCAAGAATAAACTGGCCCACAAACTTTTGGCGGGACAAGTGGCCCACAAACGGGGCCTGCTGCAAAAGCGTCGTAATTTTAGCGGCGAAGTGTTGCTTCACGGGGCAGAACGGGTTTTTGGTGGTGTCGTAACCCCAAAGGTCGGGCTGCCCCGTTTTTGTACCTGAAAAATAGTAGGGTAGAGTAGAGTAATACAACACTGCCCGCATTGGCGTAGCTGTTCTCATATTCTTTGGCAAGCGTCTCTTTCACGCGCAATTTATTGCGGTACCGCAGCCACAAATACCCAAAGCCAACCGGAAGCAGCAGCAAATAGGTAAACATTTGCTCAAAGATGCCAGCAAATAAGTCTTCCAATAGCTTTTACTTGGTTTTGCGAAGAGATAAACCAAAGATATTTAATCAACTCGCAAACCCCGCATAGCGCCGCTTGCGCCGCCAGGCCCGCACGGCCCCGAATAGCCCCAGCAGCACCAGCGGCGCGCCTAGGTCCAGTAGCTGCCAGCGGCGGCGCTGCTCGGCCAGCTTCACTTTGTCCAGCGGGCGTAGGGTGATTTGCTTGCCGCGCACGGAGATGAGGCCGGTGTCGTCGAGCAGGTAGTCGGTGGCGTTCAGGACCAGCTCGCGGTTGGCGGATTCAGTGTTGGCGAGGTGGTCGAAGTCCAGGCGGTAGGGGTCGAAACGTGGCCCATCGGGCAAGAACTGGTGCGGTTGCGGTATTAAGGTCAACACGTTACTGGTTCGTGTTGGGCCAAGCCTTAATTAAAATAACGGCCAGTGGAAGGAGCTATCCTTCCACTGGCCGTTATTTTAATTAAGGCTTGGCTTTTGTTTCCTGCCTTGTGCTTAATTCTTTTTGCGGCTCGTTTTGCCGGGTTTCAGTACCACTTTGGTCCATCCGTCATCGCGGGTATTAAAGTGCTTGTACGCATCGGGGGCCTCATCCAGGGAGAGCTCGTGGGAAACGATGGCGGCAGGCTTGGCTTTACCGGAAGAAATCAGCGCGCAAAGCTCCCGGTTGTATGATTTTACATTGGCTTGGCCCGTTGCGATGCTTTGCCCCTTCATCCAGAAGCTGCCGAAGTCGAAGTCCATGTGGCCTTTTTTCTGCAGTTCCTCTTTGGACTTCGGGTCTTCCGTCACAAAAACCCCCACTACGCCAATCGAGCCGGTCGCTTTCACTGCCTGGACCAGCTCGTTCATCGTTACGTTCGATTGTTCTTTGCCGTGTTTGTTGCAACATTGGTAGCCCACGCATTCGCAGCCCCGGTCAGCACCCTGCCCGTCTGTTAAGTCCAGTACTTGGTCAACAGCGGAGCCCTTCGTAAAATCAATGGGTATGCCGCCCAATTCCTTGGCCAGTTTTAATCGGTCGGGGTGGCTGTCCACGACCATAATTTTGTCGGCTCCTTTTATGCGGGCAGACAGCGTGGCCATGAGTCCGACCGGCCCAGCGCCGTAAATAACCACCGATTCGCCCGGTTTCACCCCCGCCAGTTCCGTGGCGTGGTAGCCCGTCGGGAAGATGTCGGAAAGCATGGCGTAATCGTTTTCCTTCTCGCTGGCATCCTCCGGTAATATCTGGCAATTAAAATCACCGTACGGAACGCGCAGGTATTCTGCCTGCCCGCCTTCATACGGCCCCATGCCGGCAAAGCCATAGGCCGCACCGGCAAAACCGGGGTTCATCGTCAGGCAAAAAGCGGTGAGTTTGCGCTCGCAATTTTTGCAATGGCCACAGCCAATATTAAAAGGCATACACACCATATCACCCACTTTAACATGTACTACCGACTTACCGACCTCAATGACCCGTCCCAGGTTCTCGTGGCCAAAAATTCGGCCGGTTTCCATGTTGGTACGGCCTTCGTACATGTGCAGGTCGGAGCCGCAAATATTGGTGGTGGTAACCTGGACTAATACGTCGGTGGGTTGCTCAATTTTAGGGTCGGGCTTGTCGGATACTCTCACATCCAAGGGGCCGTAATAGACAATAGCTTTCATGATTCCGGGATTAAAGTGGACTTAATCTCCATGGTAACGTCCATGTTGAACAAAGAGTTATCTTTTTTTGGCGTACTAGTAGCTTATGTCACGCAGTGAGTTGGCGGAATTGATGGTATATGGTTTCTAAGCCGACAGCGGTCAGTTGAGCTTTGAGACGAAAATGCCTGATACCACACATTTGAGTTTGAATACTTCGAGTTTCGTGTGGGGGCCAGCACAGCGGCATAGGAATGAGTAGCCTGCGTTGTCAGAATTTCAATGGGCGATTTGCCCATCGAGGCGTTCTGTTTGAGTGACTTGTGGTATTCCTTTGCTTTCCACCATTTTTGGTTAATCGTGGTGAGTTAAGTGTGGGCTAAGTCGGTTTCGCTGCTGACCAGATATAGGATACCCCGGCTGCCGTCTTGGTTTGTAAAGACTTGCCTGGTTTCGTAGACCGCCTCTTAATCGGCGCAAATAGACGCGGCCGTATCAGGGTCATATTCTCTACCACGGCGCACCAACTCGACGGCGATGGGCGTGGCTTACGCCCCCGCCTGGTAGAGTAGGCTGACGAAGCGCAGTTCCTTGATATAGTACTGCTGTCAGTGGTGCAAGTGCTAACAAATCAGCTTGTTGAAATTCGTATGCACCTTTCCCAATACCGAATTATCGATGATGAGGACTGCGCAGTCCTCGGTCCCGCGTCGGGCCTCGGACTGGCGAATCAACGATTTGATAAGCCGCCAGACCTGCGCCAACCCGCACGGCGTGCTATTCACCTAGCGCATGATGTGATTGTGGGTGGTTCAGTGCCCCGTCCAGTAGCCGTTCAGCCAATGGAGCAGTGGCATAATCATCAAAAAAACACTAGCGCTATTCCAATGATTGCTACACTGTTGAGCGCAACAGCCATACCAGCATTTGCATAGCTGTTTTCATGCTTCTTTGCCAGCACATCTTTCACTCTTACCCGGTTACGGAAGCGCAAGTACAAATACCCGAATCCGACGGCAACAAAAAACAGGGCTATAAATGCTTGGCCCAGAATCTCTCCAAATAACGCTTCCGTACTTTTCGGTAACTGAGTTGGGATTTGGGTGCTCAACTAATGTCATAAATTTGTAAACCCCGCATAGCGCCGCTTGCGTCGCCACGCCCGTACGGCCCCAAACAACCCCAATAGCACCAGCGGCGCGCCGAGGTTCAGCAGCTGCCAGCGGCGGCGTTGCTCGGCCAGCTTCACTTTGTCGAGGGGGCGGAGGGTGATTTGCTTGCCGCGTACGGCGATGAGGCCGGTGTCGTCGAGCAGGTAATCGGTAGCGTTCAGGACCAGCTCGCGGTTGGCGAATTCGGTGTTGGCGAGGCGGTCGAAGCCCAGGCGGTAGGGGTTGCCGGTTTTGGGGTCGATGTCGGAGCGGATGATGTCGCCATCGGAGATAACCAGGACTTTGCTGGACCGGGCGTTGGCCGGTTTTTCGGGCTGGAACTGGAGGGTGCCGGGCCGGGCGCGGTTGGCGAAGAGCGAGGTGAACTGGCCTTCGAGCAGGTAGGCCACCGGCTGGAAACCCTTCTGGTAGAGCTTGGGATTGGGTTCGAGGCGGGCGTCGTTGAAGTTGATGGGCACCGGGGCGGGCAGCACGCGGGTGTAGCGCGAGGTGCTCATCAGGGCGGTTTTGCGGATGCCACGGGCCTGCACCGTGTCGAGGTTACCCACGAATTTCAGGTACACCGCGTCGAGGTTGCGGGTGATGGGGTGGGGGCTGAACTTGTTGATGAGCGGGTAGAGCTGCCAGGGCATGGGCTCGATTTTGGGCTTATTGCCGTCCATGCCGGTCACGAGTGGAATCTGGCCGCTGTTCAGGTCGAGGAGCAGGTTCTGGTTGAGGCGCAGGCCATATTTAAAAAACAGGTCGTCGAGATTGAGGTCGTAGGGGGTAGCTAATGCGACACCGTTGCGGGCCACGCTGTCGAGGTCCACACGCAGGGCATCGACGAAGAACATGGCCCGGCCGCCCTGGGTGATGAACTGGTCGAGCTTGAATTTATCGTCCTCGGAATAAGGCGTTTTGGGCTGGGCCACCACGATGGCATCGAGCGCGCTCAGGTCCTTCACCTTGCTCAGCGTGACGCGGAACACGTCGTACTGCTGCTGCCAGGTGCCGAGGATGTCGCCGGCCTGCACGTTGGTGAGCTCGCCGTGGCCTTCCACCACGCCGATGCGCTTGCGCAGCGCCGGTACCAGCGTGCGGATGGTGCTGGCCAGCTCGTATTCCAGCCCTTCAATGCTTTGGTTGAGGCGCACCTCGGCCGGGGCGGCCTGGTTGCCGCGCAGCAGCAGCACGCTTTTATCGTGCCCGCCCACACTCACCACGGCGTAGGGAAAAATGATTTTCTCGACCCGCTTGCCGTTTTCGGTGGCCCCGAGGTTGGTGGGTTTCAGGCCCTTTTTGAAAAGGGTTTGGTAGAAGGCGTTGCGGGCGGCTTCGGTGCTACCGGCGCTGGGGTCGATGAAAATGTAGTTCAGGTTGGCCCCGCCGTAGACCTGGAATTCGGTCAGGGTTTCGCGCACGCCCTGCTCCAGGCGGCGGAAAGCGGGCGGGAAATCGCCGGTGAGGTACACCGTGACGGTGACCGGCTGCTTGAGGTCGCGCAGCAGCGTTTTGGTGGCCGGCGACATAGTGTAGCGTTTTTCTTCCGTCAAATCGAGCCGAAAAAAGAAGCGCTGGGCCACGAAATTAAAAAGCAAGAGCCCGCCAATGATGGCGGCAAAAGTGAGCAAATCGCGCTGCTTGCGGGAGGACGGGGTAGGAACCGGAGTCGGGGAAGTAGTCAACGTATTTTCCATTACCAGTTACGACTCCGTAAAGCCAGTCGTGTCGCCTGTAAAGCCACCGCAACTACGCTGAAAAAATAGACCAAATCCCGCGAGTCAATCAGCCCTTTGCTGAGGTCGCGGTAGTGCGCCGCAATTCCCAGCTGACTCACGTAATAGGCCGCGCTGCCCTGCAGCACCGAGGCCAAAGAATCGAACCCCGAATAAATCAGAAAACAGCCTACTACAGCCACTAAAAAAGCAATAATCTGGTCACGCGTGAGCGCCGAGGCCAGAATGCCAATGGCTGCGAATACCGCCGCCAGCAACGCCAAGCCTAAATAGGAACCGACCGTGGCCGCCGAATCAATATTGCCCTCAGGGCTGCCCAGCTTGTACACCGAGTAGTAGTAGAGCAGCGTGGGCACCAGCGCCAGCAGCGCCAGCAGCAGGCAGGCCAAATACTTGCCTCCGATTATCTGCCCGTCCGTGAGCGGGCGGGTCAGCAGCAGCTCAATGGTACCGGCCTTTTTCTCTTCCGCAAACGTGCGCATGGTGATGGCCGGAATCAGGAACAGGAATATCCACGGGGCCAGATTGAAGAGCGTTTGCAGGTCGGCGTAGCCGTAGTCGAGGACGCTGCTATCGGGGAAAACCCAGACGAACAGGCCTGTCGCAATCAGGAAAACCCCCAGCACCACGTAGGCCACGGGGGAGTTCAGGAAGGCGTTGAATTCTTTTTGGAGGATGGTGAGCATTCTGGTATTCTGAACGTCATGCTGAGCGCAGCCGAAGCATCTCTACAGCGAGAGTAATTAATTAGTATTGAGGTAGAGATGCTTCGAGAAGCTCAGCATGACTTTCCTGGTAGCCGTTCTGTTTCTCGTTCTTACTTCGTCAATTCTCCAAACACCTCCTCCAGGCTCTGCTGCTCCTGCCGCAGCCCCAGCAGAATCCAGCCTTCCTGCCCGGCCAGGCGTGACACGGCGGCGCGTACGTCCACGCCCGGTGCGGTGCGGAGCAGGACGGCGCCATCGGGCGCGGCCTCTACGTGGCGCACGCCGGGGAGCTGGGCCAGCTTAGTAGTATCAACCAGGCCTTCGAACTCGGCACGCACCACGGTTTCGCCAGCGGCACGGGCGGCTAGCTCAGCTACCGGGCTGTCGGCCACCAGCTTGCCCCGACTGATGATGAGCACGCGGGAGCACAGGGCTGTGACTTCGGGCAGAATGTGGGTGCTGAAAATGACGGTTTTATCCTCGCCCACTTCGCGGATGAGCTGGCGGATTTCCAGAATCTGGTTAGGGTCGAGGCCGGTGGTGGGCTCGTCGAGAATGAGCACGTCGGGGTTGTGAATGAGGGCCTGGGCGAGGCCCACCCGCTGCCGGTAGCCCTTGCTGAGCGCGCCGATTTGCTTGTTCTGTTCGCGGCTCAGGCCCACGCGGCGAACTAGCTCGGCCACGCGGGTGCGCAGGCCAGAACCGCGCAGGCCGTGCACCGAGCCAATGAATTCGAGGTACTCGTGGACGTACATATCCAGGTAGAGCGGGTTGTGCTCGGGCAGGTAGCCCACGTGCCGGCGCACTTCCAGGCTGTCAACCAGCACATCGTAGCCAGCCACCCGCACCGTGCCGGCGGTGGGCGGGAGGTAGCCGGTGGCAATTTTCATGGTGGTGCTTTTGCCCGCGCCATTCGGCCCGAGGAAGCCCACAATTTCACCCTTGCCCGCCGTGAAGCTGATGTTGTCCACGGCGTTTTGGGTGCCGTAGGTTTTGGTCAGGTGCTCGATTTCTACCATGTGATAGTGCTTGGTTGGGGGAGAGAACGTCATGCAGAGCGCAGCGAAGCATCTTTACCGCACAAGTAATTAATTAGTATTGAGGTAAAGATGCTTCGCTGCGCTCTGCATGACGTTCAACTTACTTCACGTTAGCCTCGCACTTGTGGCAGGCAAACAGGTGCTGAGGGATGGGCATGACGTTCAACTTACTTCACGTTAGCCGGCCGCAGCTGAATCTCCGAAATCATCGTCGTGTCCGGCGCTTCAACCGCGTGCACAATGGCGGCGGCAATATCCTCCGGTTGCATCTTGTGCGGGTCGGGCGTGAGGCCGGGCTCTTTGCCGTTGAAGTTAGTTTCTACCGAGCCGGGCATTACGCAGGTCACGCGGATACCATCCGGCCGCACTTCCTTGAACAGCGAATCGGAAAAGCCCCGAACCGCAAACTTCGTGGCGCAGTAGCCCGACATGCCGGCCGAGCCCGCCGTACCGGCCAGCGAGGCCACATTCACAACGTGGCCCTGTTGCTGCTGCTTCATTTGGGGCAGCACGGCGCGGGTGCACAGGAAAGTGCCCAGCACGTTAGTATCGAACATCGTTTTCCAGTCTTCGGTCCGGAAACCGTCCACGTCGCCCATGATGCCCAGGCCGGCATTATTTACCAGAACATGAATTTCCGGCCCCAGCTCGCGCTGGGTGTTGGTGAAGGCTTCGGTGATGGAGTGCTCGTCCTGCACATCACACTCGAAAAACTGGAATCGGTCGTGCGTGAAATGGTCGGGAGCCGAGCGGGCCCAGCCGGCCACGGCCGCGCCGCGGGCCAACAGGGCTTGCACGGTGGCGAGGCCGATTCCTTTGCTTGCGCCGGTCACGATGGCAACTTTACCGCTGAGGTCCATTTATCTTTGGGAAAAGTAAGGGGATTATGCGCAAAACGAGTTTGCGGCCGCAAGTTAGCGGCCTGGGAGGGTTTGGGATACTGCGCCGGCTGGGCCGCCTCGGATTCGGCGTCGCGCTAATGGCTGGTTTGAGCACCTGTGGCCCGGGCCACGGCACCGATTGCCTGAAAAGTACGGGCACCATCGTCACCCAGCGCCGCGAGGTAGATGCCGGCCTGGTCACCGTCACGGCCTTCGACAACGTGGACCTGCGCATCGTGCAGGATACCCAGACCTACGCCGAGGTGCGCGCCGGCGAAAACCTCATCAGCGACATCGTGCTCACCCGCAAAGGCAACGCGCTGGAAATCAATAATACCAGCACCTGCAACTGGGCGCGCAGCTACGATACGCCCCGCGAAGTAACGCTGCACCTGCCGCGCATTCTTAACGTGTTTTTGCGTGGCCAGGGCAATGCCAGCACCGTGGGCCAGTTCGCGCAGGACACCATTTTTTTTCACTTAGTGGGCGCCGGAGATTACGACCTCAACGTGAAAGCCAAAATGCTGTTCCTCGATTTGTATGAGCTGGGCGATATCAAGGTGCAGGGCGCTGCCGATGAGATGAACTTTACCCTGGGGGGCTTGGGCCGACTATTTGCCCAAAGCCTAAGCCTGAAACGGTGCTATTTCAATATGACCCGCGACAGCGACGCCGATGCTCATGTGCGAGTCAGCGACGCCCTGGGCGGCACCGTGGCCGGCAATGGCACCCTTTTCTACGGCGGAGCCCCCACGTTCACGGATATTAAAATAACCGGCAAAGGCAGCAAGAAAGCCGAGTAGGCCCGTGGCGCAGCGCCTATCGGATGGGCGGGCTGCCGGATTTTCGCCGGTAGCCCACCAATATAGGATGGCCTCTTAGCCCAAATCGCCCAGCTGCGGCCGAATCAGCAGCTCTTCCACCACGGCGTGGAGCGACAGGGAGTAGGCCGAAAACAGCGCCTCGGCTACATCATCGGCCTGCACAAACCGCTCGGCGGGCAGCTCTACGCCGGCCCAGCTGGCCGTGAGCGTGGGGCCGGGCAGCACGGCCGTGACGCGCACACCGCTGGTTTTTAGCTCCTCGCGCAGGTTTTTGGTGAAGCCCAGCAGCGCGTGCTTGGCAATGCCGTAGGAGCCGCCATTGGGGTAAGCCGTGATGCTGGCCGTGGAGCAGATGGTGAAAATGTGCCCCTGGCCCCGCGCAATAAGGCCCGGTAGCAGCGGCAGCGTCACGTCGTAGGCGCTCAATAAATTCACGGCCAGCATCTGGCGCAGCTGCGAGCCATCGGCGGGCTCGTCCTGGAGGCGGCCGGGAATAAAGGCGCCGGCGTTGTTCACCAGCACGTCAACGGGCAGGCCCAGCGCCAGCACAAATTCCGCGAAGTGGGCGCAGTCGGCCTGCTGGCTGAGGTCGGCGGGCAGGGTGTGGAGCACGGCCCCGGGAACATCGGCATGCAGCTCGGTTGTAAGCGCGGCCAGGTCGGTGGCCGAGCGGGCGCAGGTAGCCACCGGAAAGCCCGCTTTTAGAAAGCGCGCCACGACGGCGCGACCAATACCTTTGCTGCCGCCGGTGACGACAATTAATTTTTCGCTCGTTTGGGCTTTGTTCATCTGATTTTACGTAAGGTGGCGAAGCCTCTGAAGTTTCGTCTGCGGCAACAGCCGCACCCAAACTTCGGTTTTTATTCCTCAACAAATTCTCATGCTTAAAACTTTCGGCTCGTTTGTCCTTTTCCTGCGAGGCATGGTCACGCGCACGGAGCGGTTCAGCGTCCTCTGGAATCGCACCATCGACGAAGCCATCCTCATCGGGGTCGACTCCATTGTGATTGTGTCCATCGTGTCGGCCTTTATCGGGGCCGTTACCTGCGTCCAGATTGCCTACAACCTTACCAATCCGCTCATTCCGCAGTCCACCATCGGCTATATGGTGCGCGAAATGACTATTCTGGAGCTGGCCCCCACCATCACCAGCATCGTGCTGGCGGGCAAAGTGGGCAGCAGCATTGCCGGCGGCCTGGGCACCATGCGCATCACCGAACAGGTGTCGGCGCTGGAGGTAATGGGCATCAATTCTACTTCCTACCTTGTGCTGCCGCGTATTCTGGCGGCGCTTCTTATGTTCCCGCTGCTGGTTATTCTGGCCATGCTGCTGTCCATTTTGGGCGGCTACCTGGCCGGTACCCTCACCGGCGTGATGACGGCCCAGGATTATATCGAAGGCATTCGGACCGATTTTATTCCCTACAACATCGTCTTCGCCCTCATCAAGGCGGTGGTGTTTGCCTTCTTGGTATCGGGCATTTCGGCCTTCAAGGGCTACTACACCACCGGCGGTGCCCTCGAAGTAGGCGCGGCCAGCACCGGTGCCGTTACCAATTCCATTATCGCCATCCTCATTGCCGATTTCGCCCTGGCAGCGTTGCTGCTCTAAAATAGGGTCTTAAGGGATTGGTTTTAAAGTAATTGGCTGGAATTTAATCCAGCCGATGATGCCAACGTATCAAATGCCTTGGAGTCCTGTGACCTGCCTGAAATTCTAAGTCCCCAAGACCCCAAGTCCCTCAAAATGATTGAAGTATCCAACATCGAAAAATCCTTCGACGGCACGCCCGTGCTGAAAGGCATTTCGTGCGTGTTTGAAACCGGCAAGTGCAACATGCTGCTGGGCGGCTCGGGCACGGGCAAAAGCGTGCTGCTGCAGTGCATTGTGGGGCTGATGAAGCCCGATATCGGCTCCATCACCTTCGATGGCACGGTGTACACCAACAGTAAAATCGATATCCGCCAGGAAATACGGCGCAAAATCGGGATGCTGTTCCAGGGTTCGGCGCTTTTCGACTCGATGACGGTGGCCCAGAACGTAGAGTTTCCGCTGCAGATGCTGACGCCCGAAATGACGCCCGAAGAGCGGCGCGAGCGGGTCGAGTTTTGTCTAAAGCGCGTGGGCCTGGAAAATGCCGGCAACAAGATGCCCGCCGAAATTTCGGGCGGCATGAAGAAGCGCGTGGGCATTGCCCGCGCCATTGCACCGCAGTGTACCTACCTGTTTTGCGACGAGCCTAACTCCGGCCTCGACCCCGCCACCAGCACCAAAATCGACAATCTCATCTACGAAATCACCCACGAATATGACATCACCACCGTCATCGTAACCCACGATATGAACTCGGTGATTGAGATTGGTGAGCACATCATTTTCCTGCACCAGGGCAAAAAACTTTGGGACGGTACCAAGGAAGAAATTCTGAACGCCAAAGTCCCCGAGCTGCGCGAATTTATCTTCAGCAGTAGCCTCGTACGCGCCGCCAAGCGCGTCGACGACGAAACCGAAGGCGGCATGGCCGCTTTCGCCGAAGAAAGTGAGTCCGGCGGCGGTATCTGAAATCACTGATTGCCGCTGATTAACCGTGATTCCGCTGATTACTATGCAAAAAGGCCGCTCAATGAGCGGCCTTTTTGCATAGTAATCAGCGGAATCTTCAGCGCAAACCAAACCGTAGCTGAAAAATAATCAGCGAAATCACGGTTAATCAGCGGCAATCAGTGATTCCAAGTGCGCCAGATGGTGCTGGCCGTGCCAGGCATACAGGGCCAGGGCCTGGTCGAGGGTCGATTCGCGCTGGTTGCCGGGGTGGTAGAAGGTGCGCTGCCATTGCACTTCCGTGAGGTGCTGCAAGAGCGTAACTCAGCGCGAATGCAGGGCCTCCAGCAGCGTGAGCGACACGGTAATGGGCGTGGCGGCCACATCGGGCAGCCTGGCCCAGGCCGCTTCGTCGTAGGGCCGGATGGTGGGGTTGTCCTCCGTCAGGGCCAGGCGGTAGCGGAAGTAGCAGTTCATGTGCGAGTCGGCCACGTGGTGAATTACCTGGCGGCCGGTCCAGCCACCGGGGCGGTAGGGGCGTTGCAGGCCTTCGCCGCCCACCCGGCGCGCCATGGCCGTGAGCCGGCCCGGAAGCTCGGCCAGCTGCTGAATCAGGGCCGTACGCTCGGTAGGGGCGAGGGGGCCGGCAGGCAGCTGCGGCCGGCCAATGGGGTAGCGCAGCAGGTCATCGGAAGTAGGGCTCATAACTGCGAAGTAAGCAAAAACACCACCCCAAAATGGGGTGGCGCTTGCACTGATAAGGAACGGACCTGCAACGAACCCGTTCAACTCACTAAAATCGGTTCAATCGGCAGTATTAGCCGTTGCGCTTGTTCAGCTCGTCGCGGATTTTGGCGGCCTTTTCGTAGTCCTCGCGGTTGAGGGCTTCAGACAGCATTTTTGATAACTCTTCCATCGAAACCTGGCCACTGGGGTCGCGGGGCTCGGGCTGGGCGCGACTGGCGCGGGGCGAGTTCGTATCGGTGTCGTCGTCCTCGTCATCCTCATCTTCTTCGGCTTCGCTTTCGGCTTCGTCGAGGTCAGAAAGGATGATGCCGGCTTCGCTCAGCACGCTTTCCACGGTATAAATAGGCACGCCGAAGCGCAGGCCAATGGCAATGGCATCGGAAGGCCGGGCGTCGATATCGAACGTCGTGGCCCCGTCGGAGCACACAATGCGCGAATAGAAAACGCCTTCTTTGAGGTCGGAAATCACCACCTCCAGAATCACCACGTGCACATGCTCGGCAAAGGATTTGAACAGGTCGTGGGTAAGAGGGCGATTGGGGCTAATCTTTTCTATCTGAATAGCAATGCTTTGCGCTTCAAACATGCCAATGATAATGGGCAAGCGGCGGTTGCCGCCCTTCTCGCCCAGAATCAGCGCGAAGGAGCCAGATTGCGACTGGCTGGACGAAAGCCCCAGGATTTCAAGCTGGATTTTTTTCAAGGGAATAAGGAACTGGGTGTCTTGGAAGCGGAAAGGAGGGAAGGGCCGGGCCGAAGCCGGTAGAGAGGATGTACGTGCAAATAAAGAAAAGTCCGGGTATCTGCGGCCAAAATCTGCCGTAGAAACCAGAAATGCTAAAAAAAGATTGGGGACCCGGGCCGCGGCCTTCTTGCGAAAACCACCGGACCGGGTCCCCAATGCCTGCACGTAGACCTTAGTTGAGGGCCTTCACAGCCGCGGTTAGCTTGGGCAATATGTCAAAAACGTCGCCCACGATGCCATAATCGGCCGCCTTAAAGAAAGGAGCTTCCGGGTCTTTGTTGATGACCACAATCACCTTCGAGCTATTCACGCCGGCCAGGTGCTGGATGGCCCCCGAAATGCCGCAGGCAATGTACAGGTTCGGCGAGATGGTGATGCCGGTCTGGCCCACGTGCTCGTGGTGAGGGCGCCAGTCTACGTCCGACACGGGCTTGGAGCAGGCCGTGCCCGCGCCCAGTGCCTTGGCCAGGTCCTCAATGAGGCCCCAGTTCTCCGGGCCTTTCATGCCCCGGCCGCCCGATACTACGAGCGCGGCTTCGGGCAGGAGCACGCCACCGGCCTGGTCCTGCATGATAACCTGCGTGGGCGCATCAGCAAAGTCAGCGTCCGACAGCTGGGCTGCGAAGCTCACAACTTCGGCCGTTTTGCCGGCATCGTGCTTGGCCTCGGTCGAGTTCTTTTTCACGGCGATGATTTTGCGGTCGCCGCTCAGCACCACGTCCGAAAACGCCTTGCCCGAGAATGCGCCGCGCTTCACCGTGAATTGGTCGCCGGCGATTTTTGGCAGCTCTACCACGTTGGTGGCCAGGCTGGCCTTCAGCCGCACCGACAGGCGCGAGCCCACCGCCGCGCCAATGTTGGAATTGGCCAGCACGATGATTTTGGCCTGCTCCTGCTCGGCTGCCGTGGCAATGAGCTTGGTGTAGGCGTTGTTCACGAAGTCCTTGAGGCGGGGCTCGGCGTCGAACAGCACTTTCGTGATGCCCTGCTCGCCCAGCTTGGCCAGGTTGGCTTCATTGGCGTGGCCTACGGCAATGGCCGTGGCCGTGGTGCCCAGCTGGGCAGCCACCTGCGCCCCGTAAGAGGCTACTTCGAGCGACGACTTTTTTACTTCGCCGTCGGCGCATTCAACTACAACTAATACTGACATGTCTTTGAGTTAAGAGTTAAAAGTTATGAGTTAAGAGTTGCCAGTCGGAGCTCGAATTGACTCATAGCCAACTCTTAACTCATAACTTTTAACTCTTAACTCCCTTTAAATGACTTTCGCTTCGTTGCGCAGCAGCTTGATGAGCTCGCCGGCATTCTCAGCATCGATGAGCTTCACGCCCTGCTTTTTGGGCGGCAAGGCAAACTCGGCTACGGTGGTGCGGGCGGGCTCGCCAATGGCGGGCACTACTTTCAGGGGCTTGGTGCGGGCCGTCATGATGCCGCGCATGTTGGGGATGCGGGGCTCGCACATGGGCTGCTGGCACGAGGCCACGAAAGGCGTGTTCACGGTCACGATTTCCTTGCCGCCTTCAATTTCGCGCTCCAGCGTGGCGGTGTTGCCGCTCATGTCCAGCTTCATGGCCGGGGCCACGGTCGGAATGCCGAGCATCTCGCCCACCATGCCGTGCACCTGGAAGCCGTTGTAGTCGATGCTTTCCTTGCCCATCAAAATCACGTCGTAGGCACCTTCTTTGGCGATGGCGGCAATTTGCTCGGCCACGAAGTAGGCATCCTGCGGCGCGGCGTTCACCCGGATGGCATCATCAGCCCCAATGGCCAGGGCCTTGCGGATGTTGGGCTCGGTGTCGGCTTCGCCCACGTTGAGGACGGTGACAGTGCCACTACCGGCGGCTTCCTTCAGCTCGATGGCGCGGGTGAGGGCGTACTCATCCCAGGGGTTGATTACGAACTGCACCCCGGCCTTGTTGAACTCCTTGTTATCAGGGGTGAAGGCGATTTTGGTGGTCGTGTCGGGCACGTTGGAAATACAAACCAGAAACTTCATCTAAGCGGGATTAGGGTGGCGAAATCGAATTTAAAAGGCTGCATGCATAACAACCAACACTGGCTTGCCGGTTTCCGGCAGCCAATCTTTATCAGGGGATATGCGGCAGAAAAGCCGCAATTTTGCCCCAAAGGTAAACAAAACTCCTGCCCTAATGAATACTCCCGCCACGCGTTTGCAACAGTTATTGGCTTTCCATGCCGATGACCCCACCGATGCCTTCACTATATATGCCCTGGCAACCGAATACCGTGCCCAGGAGCCGGAGCGGGCCTGGGAATTTTACAACAAATTATTAACCGAGCATTCCGACTACGTGGGGACTTACTACCACGCCGGCAAGTTGTTGGAACAGTTTGGTAAAAAAGATGAGGCCGAGAAAGTGTACCGCACCGGCCTGAAAGTGGCCCGCGCCGCCGGCCAGCAGCACGCCGCCAGCGAGCTGCTTCAGGCGCTAAACAGCTGCCTCGGTCTTGACTATGAGGATGACTAACCAATCGAAAATGGCCCGGCAAGTGGCCGGGCCATTTTCCGGAAGTTGGTAGGGGGATGAATGGCCCCACGGCGGTGTATTTGCGGTTTACTGGAAGGGAAAGCAACAGGTTGATTTCTTTCGGCAGGCGGTAATTGATATTGGTCGGTTAAAAGGGTAGCTCCGTCGCATATGTAGGAGTTGTTTAGAAAGTCACAAAAAGTACTCAAACGGTCATTCAGAGCGCAGCATCTTGCTCGCATCGTTGAACGGGCCTGAGGATGCGAGCAAGATGCTTCGTTGCGCTCTGCATGACCGTTCGGGGACTTTCTAAACAGCTTCAATGCTAAGGGTGAGGGCGAGAAGGGGATGATGGGTGGTATGGCCCGACAGGCCCAAACCTGCGATGCCCAGCTGCATTTTTGAATGCAATAACCGGGCGTATCAAACAACGCTGTACGGGTTGGGCAGCGTGCCCGGGATGCTGGGCATCCTGGGCAGTGGCACTGCCGCCAACAGCGCCCTTATGCAGGGTGAAACGCTGCTGCTGGTGTTATTCGGCAATTCCTGGCAAACCATTGCAGTTTCGGTGAGCCACTACGCCTAGGTGAAGCGTACCACGGCCAGCACGCTGCTAATGCTGGTGGGAGCGGTGCTGCCCGGCCTGCTGGGCCAGTACGCCGAGCACAACTGATTGTCGGCTGCCACCCTGACGGCAAATTTAATCGGCATTAAAAGCCAGCTGAATACCCTGTTGCCCTTCGACTTGCGAGCGGTGGCTAACACGCTGGGCCTGAACGGCGAAATCCGCGCGGCCAAGGCTGGAAACCGACAGGGGCGGATTATTTCCTGGATGTTGCTGCTTACAGCCGCACTGGGCCTGGCCAACCCGCGGCCCGAAGCTGCTGGCCCCGGTGCTGTCAGCGACTTCCCTACCGCTGGTGAAGGGCTATTGGCTGGCGGCGCAGGTGGCCGGCGAGGGGCCGGGCCGCCGCTAATCGTAGCTGCGCTATCGTACGCAGAGAATTGACCCCCTTAAAAATGGGCGTTCACCGAGGTTTTGAGGTCGTTCAGGGGGTAAATGAAACATTCATTTTATCCTCATATATGCATCGGCACCTTTGTCAGGAAATCAACGCCAATTATGTCCCGTTTCCCTTTCTTGGTTCTTTTTGGGGCGTGGTGCCTGGGCCCTCAGCCCGCCGCCGCCCAAAGTGCTACGGCTATTTACGCTTCACCAACCGATACCATTCGCCTGGCACTGCCGCAGGCCGAACAGCAATTTTCTCAGAATAACCTGGCCGTACTGGCCCAGCAATACAATGTGACGGTGGCCCAGGCCCAGGCCGTGCAGGCCCGCCTGATTGATAACCCGTCGCTATACGTGGAGCAGGACGTGCTGCGCCGCAAGATTGGCCGCCCCACGGTGCCCGAAGGCACGGTAGGCAGCGAGGCCATTGTGACGGTGCAGCAGCTGTTTTCGCTGGCCGGGCGGCGCAAAGCCGCCGGCCAGGTAGCTCAGCAAAACGCAGTAGTGGAGCAGTACAACCTGCAGGATTTGCTGCGTAACCTGCGCTACCAGCTGCGCAGCACGTTCTACGACGTATACTTTAAGCAGCAGACCCTGAGGACCTACGCCACGGAAATAACCTCGCTCACGCGTACCGTATCCCTGTACCAGACGCAGTTTGAGAAGGGCAACATTGCGCTGAAAGAGGTGATTCGTCTGCGGGCCTTCCTGTTTACGCTGCAAAGTGAACGCCAGAGCCTGCTGAATGACGTGGCTTCGGACCAAACCGATTTGCACGTATTGCTGCGCGACGCGACCGGCAGCCAGTTTGTACCCCTGGTAGACCTGCGCCGGACCCGCGAGCTGAACCTGGCCAGCCACCCGGAGCAGGAGTTGATTGATACCGCCCTGGTGCGCCGCACCGATTTGAACGCCCGCCGCGCCAGCCTGCAACAGCAAAATCTGAACCTGAAGCTGCAACAGAAACTGGCCACTCCCGACCTGGCCGTGGGCTACACCTACGACAAAGCCGGCTCCTACATCAACAACTACAGTGCGTTGACGCTGGGCATCGCGGTGCCCATCTTCAACCGTAACCAAGGCAACATTCAGGCGGCCAAAGCGCAGATTGCCGGCAGCCAGCTACTGGTAGACCAGCAGCAGCTGGTGGTGCAGAGCGAGGTGCACCAGGCCTACCAGCTGGCAGCCCGCAATGACGAGCTGTTTCAGAACACCGACCGTGACACCGCTCCCTTTGCGCGCCTGATGGTGGGCATCGAGCAGAGCTACGCCAAGCGTATCCTGAGCGTGGTGGAATATCTGGACTTTTTCGAGTCCTATAAAAACAACCTGGTGCAGCTGAATACCTTGCGGGCCAATCGCGTGCGGGCTTTCGAGCAGTTGAATTTTGCCGTGGGCAAGCCGGTGTTCCGCGCCGAGTAGCCTAATTGAGCTGTTAGCTGGTAGCTTTTAGCTTCCGACGCCAATACAAACCCTGTCATTCATCAAAAGCTAACAGCTAAAAGCTGACGGCTAATAGCTAACTATAATGAACCGCTCCTTTCTGGCATTGCTGACCGCCGTAACCCTGGTTGGCTGCTCCAAACCCGAAGTTAAAGAAGAGAAGAAGGAGGGCTTCCGCCTGTCCGACACCATGATGCAGCAGATTGTGCTCGACACGGTGCGCCTGCGCCCGGTGCAGGACGAGCTGGTGCTGACCGGCGAAATCGCCACCGATGGCGACAAAACCGTGAAAGTTTACCCCCTGGTGGGCGGCGTGGTAGAGCAGCTGAAAGTGCAGCTCGGCGATAAGGTGACCAAAGGCCAGGTGCTGGCCGTCATCAAGTCGGGCGAGATTGCCGATGTGCAAAACCAGACCACCGCTGCCAGCTCCGACCTCGACATCGCCCGCAAAAACCTGGCTGTGGCCGATGACATGTTTAAAGCCGGTCTGAACTCGGAGCGCGATGTGGTGCTGGCCCGGGCTGAGGTAACCAAAGCTCGGGGCACAGTGGGTAAAAACGTGAAGCAGCTCAGCGTGTATGGCATCGGCAAGAACGGCATGTACGAGCTGCGGGCCCCGATATCGGGCTTCATTACCGAGAAGAATGCCACCGACCACGAGCAATTTAACAACGATAACGTGGGCAACCTATTCACGGTGAGCGACCTGGATGATGTCTGGATTATGGCCAACGTGTTTGAGTCGGATATCTCGAAGGTGAAGGAAGGCTACTCGGCTGACGTGACCACGCTGAGCTACCCGGATAAGCATTTCCGGGGCAAGATTGACAAGGTATTCAACGTGCTCGACCCCGACAGCAAGGTGATGAAGGTGCGCGTGCGCCTCGACAACCCCGGCTACCTGCTCAAGCCCGAAATGTATGCCCAGGTGCGGGTGGTAAATACGGAAGGGGCGAAGGCCCTGGCCGTGCCCGCTAAGTCTGTCGTTTTCGATAAGGACCGCAACTTCGTGATGGTGTTCAAGGACCGCACCCACGTGGAAACCCGTCCCGTGACCATCAGCAAAACGGTGGGCGACTACAGCTACATCACCAGCGGCCTCAAAGCGGGCGATGTGGTGATTGCGAAGGACCAGCTGTTGGTGTACGACGAGCTGAATGACTAGGTCATTTAACAATTAACATTTATCATTTAACATTTTTCAATCAGCCTTTATGAGGCTGGGCTGGCTGCGTCTTGTGCTTCCAGTAGATGAGAAAAGTTAGTGGTAGAGGTTGATTATGAGTTGTTAAATGATAAATGTTAATTGTTAAATGACACCATGAATAAGTTCATCCAAGGCATTATCGCCTTTTCGCTTAAAAACAAGGGCTTCATCTTCCTCATGACGCTGGTGGTGGTGGTGATGGGCGTAGTGAGCTATCGGAACACGCCCATTGAGGCGTTTCCGGACGTGACCAACACCGAAATCACCATCATCACGCAGTGGCCCGGCCGCTCGGCCGAGGAGATGGAAAAGTTCGTAACCGTGCCCATCGAAATCGCCCTGAACCCGGTGCAGAAAAAGGCCTCGGTACGCAGCACCACGCTCTTTGGCCTGTCGGTGGTGAAGGTGATTTTTGACGATGGCGTGGACGACGCCTTTGCCCGCCCGCAGGTGAACAACCTGCTGCGCGAGGTGGACCTGCCCGACGGCATCACGCCCGACGTGCAGCCGCCCTACGGCCCCACCGGCGAAATCTACCGCTACACGCTGGAGAGTAAGAATAAAACCGTGCGCGAGCTCAAAACTCTGCAGGACTGGGTGATTGAGCGCAACCTGAAAGCCGTGCCCGGCGTGGCCGACGTGAACAGCTTCGGCGGCGAGGTGAAGGCCTACGAAATTTCGGTGAACCCCGGTAAATTGCAGGATTTCGGCCTCACGCCGCTCGACCTGTACAACGCCGTGCAGCGCTCCAACATCAACGTGGGCGGCGACGTGATAAACCAGGGCCAGCAGAACTACGTGGTGCGCGGTATTGGCCTGCTGAACAACATCTCGGATATCACCAACACGGTAATTAAGAACGTGAACGGCGTGCCCATTCTGGTGCGCGATGTGGCCCGCGTGAGCGAAAGCGCCCTGCCGCGCCTGGGTCAGGTAGGCCGGGGCTTCGAGGACGACAAGCTGGAAGGAATCGTGGTGATGCGCAAGGGCGAAAACCCCTCGGAAGTCATTGCCCGTCTGCACGCTAAGGTGGATGAGCTGAACTCGAAAATCCTGCCGCCCGATGTGAAGATGAAAACCTTCTACGACCGGCAGCAGCTGATTGACTTCTCCACGGAAACGGTGATTCACAACCTGTTGGAAGGCATTGTGCTGGTGACGCTTATCGTGTTCCTGTTCATGGCCGACTGGCGCACCACGGTGATTGTGTCGGTGATTATTCCGTTGGCGCTGCTGTTTGCCTTCATCTGTCTGCGGCTGCGCGGCATGAGCGCCAACTTGCTGAGTATGGGGGCCATCGACTTCGGCATCATCATCGACGGCGCGGTGGTGATGGTGGAGGGCTTGTTTGTGGCCCTCGACCACAAGGCGCACGAGCTGGGCATGGAGCGCTTCAATAAGCTCTCCAAGCTGGGGCTGATTAAGAAGTCGGGCCGCGAGATGGGCAAGTCGATTTTCTTCGCCAAGGCCATTATTATCACGGCGCTGCTGCCGATTTTCTCTTTCGAGAAAGTGGAGGGTAAGGTGTTCTCACCGCTGGCCTGGACGCTGGGCTTCGCCCTGCTGGGCGCGCTGATTTTCACCCTCACGCTGGTGCCGGTGCTGGTGAGTATCCTGCTGAAAAAGAACGTGAAGGAGAAGGACAACTTCTTCGTGCGCGGCGTAAACAACGGGGCCAACCGCTTCTTCCGCTTCACCTACGCCCGTAAAACCGCCACGCTCATTATTGCCTTCGTGGTGACGGCCGTGGGTCTGTATTCGTTCTCCTTCCTCGGCTCAGAATTTCTGCCGGAGCTGAACGAAGGCTCGATTTACGTGCGGGCTCAACTGCCGTTGAGCATCAGCCTGGAGTCGAGCAATGAGCTGTGTAACAAGATGCGGCGCGATTTTCTGAGTTTCTCCGAGGTGAGTGATGTGGTGAGCCAGACCGGCCGCCCCAACGACGGTACCGACCCCACGGGCTTCTACAACAACGAATTTCTGGTGCAGCTGAAGCACACGCCGGAGGTCGAGAAGAAGATGAAATCCAAGGTATACCGCGAGGACTTGGTGGCGCGGATGAAGGCCAAGCTCGACAAGTTTGCGGGCGTCGATTTCAACTTCTCGCAGCCCATCACCGACAACGTGGAGGAAGCCGCCTCGGGCGTGAAAGGCTCGATTGCGGTGAAGATTTACGGCTCCGATTTAGCCACGCTCGAATCCAAGGCCCGCGAGGTGTACGAAATACTGAAAACCGTGAAAGGCATTGACGACCTGGGGGTGCTGCGCAACATCGGCCAGCCCGAGTTTCACGTCGACCTCGACGAGCGCCGCATGGCCAGCTACGGCGTGAGCAAGACCGACGCAGCTTCGGTGCTGGAAATGGCAGTGGGCGGCAAGGAAGCCACTCAGCTGTACGAAGGCGAGCGCAAATTCCCCATCCGGGTGCGCTACGAGCCCCAGTTTCGCCAGACGCCTACCGAAATTTCGGCCCTGATGGTGCCCACGCAGTCGGGCAAAACCATCCCGCTCACCGAAATTGCTACTATTGGCTCTGTCACCGGCCCCAGCCTGATTTACCGCGACGACAACCGCCGCTTCGCTGCCGTGAAGTTCTCCATCCGGGGCCGCGACATGGGCTCTACCATTAAGGAAGCCCAGGAAAAAGTGAACCGCCACGTCGTGCTGCCCAAAGGCTATGAGCAGAAATGGACCGGCGATTTCGAGAACCAGCGCCGCGCCCAGCAGCGGCTCTCGCAGGTGGTGCCCATTTCCCTGGGCCTCATCTTCTTCATCCTGTTCATTCTCTTCGGCAACCTGAAAGATGCCGGGCTGGTGCTGCTCAACGTGCCGTTTGCCATCATCGGCGGCATTGCGGCGCTGTTGCTCACGCACACCAACTTCTCGATTTCGGCCGGTATCGGCTTCATCGCCCTGTTCGGTATTTGTATTCAGAACGGGGTGATTTTGATATCCGTTTTCAAGCAGAACCTGGTGAAGAAGTACACGCTTGACCACAGCATCAACGAAGGCGTGATTTCGCGGGTGCGCCCCGTGGTGATGACGGCCCTTATGGCCACCATCGGCCTGATGCCGGCCGCCATCTCAACGGGCATCGGCTCGGAGACGTCCAAGCCACTGGCTATTGTGGTAATTGGCGGCCTCATTACGGGGACTATCCTCACGCTCTTCGTGTTCCCGCTGGTATTTGAGCGGTTTTATCGGAGCGAGCACACCAAGTATGTGCCGCTGCCCGGCGAGAAAGGTTCTGTTGAGCCGTTGGCAGTACATTGATGCCAAATAAAACGCGCTCCAACTCGACGTAGCCTTACAGCGTTTACACTACAGTGGAGTTGTTTAGAAAGTCACAAAAGGTCCCCGAACGGTCATGCTTCGCTGCGCTCTGCATGACCGTTCGGGGACTTTCTAAACAGCCTCATAAAAAAATCCCGCTGCCTGACAAGGCAGCGGGATTTTTTTATGCTTTTCATCTTCATTTCCGCTTCATGACTTCATTCAACCTTCATTATTTACTCATCAACTTTTCACTAAAATTTCATTTCTCAGTCGGTTTAAATTCAAACCGAATGCTACCGCAGTCCACTACGCCGCCGCTTCCCACCCCGCACTGCTATGAACAAGTTTATTTCC